>NZ_CP081006.1:4669360-4980651 GCF_022317005.1 Mycobacterium sp. IDR2000157661 | reverse complement strand
GAAGCGTCGGAGGCGACGGTCGAGGTCATAACCGTATTCTGCCAACCAGCACCGACAAGTTTCGACAGCTCGCCCCCAACGCCGTTGTGGCGGCGGGATTCTGGTGCCAAGGGGTTCGAGAGAGGATATTTCCGACCAAGAGACGACCTGTACCCAGAGCCGCCGACCGCATAGCCGATGAGGCCACATCCAGTGGGAAAGTCAGCTGCGGATACCGTCATTTATCCTCGTGTCATGAGCAGCGCACAGGTATCCGGTGGTGTGGTGCACGAGTTGCCCGCGGACTTGCGTCAGGCGTTGATCGAAAATGGCTCCGCGCTGGCTGCATGGAACGACATCACGCCGTTGGCGCGCAACGAGTTCATCTGTTGGGTGGAGGATGCCAAGCAGGATAAGACGCGCGAACGCCGGATCCGTCGCACCCAGGAAGAACTCGAGGAGGGCAAGCGGCGGCCGTGCTGCTGGCCGGGCTGCAAACACCGCGAGCGCACCGGCAAGGCTCAGTTCTCGTAGGCGGGAGCGGCCTGCAATTCCGGGGCAGCGGCAGCCAGGAGTGCGGTGCGCTCACCGGTGAGCGGGGGATATATGCGTTCACCGTTGATCGTGCGCTTGGTCTTCTTGGCCGTGGCGCCCGTGCTGACGACTCGGCGGTCCCACCCCTCGGTGTATACCGCACCTGCGGGCCCGAGGTCGAGAACCGTGACGTACCAGGGGATCCGAAGCGCCATCATCGGTTTGTCGAGCAGGTCGCCGATGACGTTGTAGCCGGCATAGCGACCCATCGGACGGCCGTGCTGACACGACATCACGGACAGGTGCGCGTCGTCCATCCGCGCCACCGCCACATCACCGGCTGCGAACACGCCGGCGACGCCCTTGACGCGCAGATAGTCATCGACCGGCACCCGACCCAGCCGGTCCAGCGGAACCCCGAGCCGCGCGGTCAACGGGTTGGCCCGCATCCCTGCGCACCAGACCACGGTCCCCGCGGGTATCACCCGACCTGATGACAGTGTCGCGCCGCGGGCGCTGACCGCCGTGACACCGACGCCGGTGAGGGCGTCGATTCCGTTCTCGCCCAACGCCTCCTCGATGACCGGTCGCGCCGAGGCGCCCATGTCGGAGCCGATGTGCGGATTGCGGTCGACGAGCACCACCCGCGGCGTGACACCCAGCGAAGCGGAGAGCATCGCCGGCAGTTCACAGGCGAGCTCGATGCCGGTGAGGCCGGCACCCACGACCACGGCGGTCGACGTCGCCTCAGTGGCCGGTTGCTCGGCCAGCGCACGGATGTGGGATTGCAGCCTCACCGCGCCGTCGTAGGTGTCGACGTCGAACCCGAACTCAGCCAGGCCCGGGATGTCCGGCTTGACCACTGCGCTGCCGGCGGCCAAGACGAGGCGGTCGTAGGCGAGCGCCGCGTTGTCGGCGGTGCGTACCTCTCTGGCACCGACGTCGATCCCGGTCACCTCCGCGGTGACGTGTTCGACGCCCACGGGATCCAGCAACTGCGGCAGCGGTATTCGGCACGGCGCCAAGTCGGCTTCGTAGTTGCGCACCCGGATGTCGTGGTACGGCTGCTTGCTCACAACCGTGACGTCGACCCCCTCGGCGCCGAGTTCGTCGAGGCGACGCGCCGCGCCCAGCGCCGCCCACAATCCGGCGAACCCGGATCCGACGACGAGGACGTGCGCGCTTGTCGACATGGGCTCATCGTGGTGCCGGAACGTGACGCGGGCAAGACGTCTTGGCGGACATGTCAGGGCTTGCTGCGACCCGACCGGCTCAGCCGCCACTCCGGCGGGAAGTTCATGTCGTTGTCCTTGACGACATTGTTGAGGCCCTTCTCGAACGTGCCCTCGGTCAGGTCGACGTCGTTCTGTTGGTCGTTCTGAATCATCGGCAGCATCCCCTCGACCATGCCGGTCAGCAGGCTGCCGAAGTATTCACCCTTGTGCTGCTTGTAGAGCTCGAGGAAGGTCTTCTGCACCGCCACGGTGTCCGTCGGGCGCGACTTCGAGCACGCCAGCGCGTACTTCTCGGTCTCGGCCTCCAATTTGTCGCGGGACACCACGCTGTTGAGGAAGCCGCAGTCGTACATCTCCTTGGCGCTGAACGGCCGCCCGGTGAACAACATCTCGGAGAACTTGCGCAGGCCCATCGTCTCGGCCCACCACCACAGCCGCGGGCCCCAGCCGACGTAGCGGAATGCCGGATGGCCGAACAACGCGTCGTCGGAGGAGACCACCAGATCGGCGTCGCCGGCCTGATAGAAGTGCCAGCCGTAGCAGTAGCCCTTGGCCTCGATGATGCTGATCTTTCGCAGTTCCTGCAGCGGCCGGTTGCCCGCCCGCGCTTTGGCGTAGAAGTCGGTCACCGTCGACAGATAGCGGTAGGAGCCACCGGGCGGATACGTCACGTCGTCGTCGTTGATCGCCAGTTCATGCAGCAGGGGCATGCCCGGGTTCTCCAGCATGCCGCGCTGCTCGGGCAGATCTCCGCCGCTGCCGAAGTCCTCACCCTCGCCGCGGATGACGACCACCTTGACGTCGTCGTCGACATTGCATTTGTGGATCAGGTCGGCGTAGAGCTGCCGCATACCCAGCGTCGTCGAATTCTGCGCGTCGGGACGGTCGAAGGTGATGTAGGCGATGCGGTTCTTCCTGTCCTTCTCGAACCGGATGAATTGCGCGGCTTCTTTTTTCATCTCTTCGTAGTCGTAATCGGGCATGCTCATCTCCTCTATGTCGTGCTGCTGGGAAACTCGGGTCCGCGCGAGGCGGGCGAATGCTCGTCGGTTGAAGGCGCGGACGGGGTCAAGGGATGACGGCCGGCATCGACTCCCAGCCGCGCACGGTCCCGCTCGGTACGCACCGTGCCGTGGTCGATGACGTGCTGTTGGTCCGCCTCCGGGATACCGAGCAAATGCCGATGACGCGCATCGACAGCTGGGCGCCGAGGTCCTTGACGAAGTCGAACCGGCCGGTGCCCACCAGGGGATCCAGACAACGGGCCGTGAACTCGCGAACCTTCGGCTCGAGGGCGGCCACCTTCCTGGGCGTGAAGATTCGGGACAGGAGTTTGCGGTGGATGGGCGGATCTTCGAAGATCACCGTGCCGGGCGAAATGTCCATCTTGGATGTGATGATCTCCACACCCGCCCCGCGGGCTGAGCTGAACGTGTCGTGATCCAGGAGCGCAGCGTCCACGTCGTCATACCGGGACAACGCGAATAAGCCGTGTTCTGCGTTGTAGGCCAGGGGCGCGTTCTCCCGAATGCGCGCGAACATCGGATCCGGGTCGGTATTCAGTTCGACGCCATACGGGTCGTATCGGATATCTCCGCTGTCGGCAACGTCGGCGACGTTGTCAGCGCTGATCGTCATTTCCTGCCTTTCGCCTGCCATGTCCGTGAACACTGAATGCGCCGGTCGTCCTCGGTTTCGTGTCAGTCTGTCAGCGCACACCCCCGGCCGTGCTGTTTAGACTTTCCGCTTAATCGCTGCTGCTTCGCGAACAAATTGTGGGGACCGCCCGCCGTCGTGTCGCCGCCGGAATACGGCGTATTGCAGCCGCCGTGGATTTCGAGGTTGCTCGGAGGCGGTCGAGCGGCAGGTAAATGACGATTTCGAAGGTTCGCCGGGCACTTCATATGCAACAATGACTGTCAATAATCCTTGCGAAAACACTCTGCGACGGGTCCTGCTGGACGGAGGCGACCATCCCCACGCCACATCTGCGCATCGCGGCGGGCATCTGTGTGGTCGCCGCCGGACTGCTGTTCGGTGCGGGCGGGGCGATCGCCGGTGCCGACTCCGGCGCCGGTGACTCGTCCGGTACAGGCCAGGGAGCAGGGGGAACCAGCCAGGCCGCCGGCACCTCGACCGGCGCAGCCGCAGGGGTTGCGGGCGAGCAATCGAACGCCTCCTCGATCGATGACGACGCCGGACCCGCGGCAGCCGTGGCGCAGGGGTCGACTGCCACCCAGACGACCACCACCCAGACGACTGCCACCCAGACGACCACCACCCAGACCACTCCCACCACGCTCACAGACGCGGGTGAAGAAGTGGGGACCGGCGCCGCCGGTGACAACGAGTCGGAGGGCTCCGGCTCGGAAGCCACACGCGAAGGCGAATCCGCAACGGCTCTCGGGAGCGAGTCGGAGACCGCCGTCGCCGACGCGGGTGCCGTCGAGACCGGAGCCGGCGTGACCGGAGCGGGCGTGACCGTCCCGGCGCCCACCGTCCCCGCAGGTGTTCCGGCGTTATCCGATTCGTCGGCGGCATCCGGCCAGTCGGGCGCCGTGCCGCCGGCGCCGCAGACCACGGTGCCGCCCGCAGAACCGATGGATCCCATGACTTCGGCCCTGCAGCCGGTGTCCAATGCGCTCAATACGTGGGCAGGCATCGTCTACTCGGTACCTGGAGCGGTACTGGCCCTGCAGACCTCACCGACTCCTATCACCGACGCCATCGCATCGGTTCAGACGATGGTCGCTGCGGTCATGGGCACCGTTGGCCCGCTGGTGCAGGTGCCCGGCAACCTCTATGCCCTGCTCGGCGTGCCTGCAACGACAATGCCACCGCAATTGATCGGTGAAGGGCCCGCGCCCGTCGGACTCGCCGTGGCAGCACCCCCGGTGCCCGATGCGCCGTTGTTCGGACCGGTTACATCGCGAGCCCCTGTGCTTTCGCTGTCGCTCGACAACGCACCCCTGTTCGGCACCATGGCGCCCCAGCCGGCCGCGTTCGGCACCGTGGCGCCGGCCGCAATGACCGCGCCGCTGGCCGTGTCCGGAACCGTTCCGCTGACCGTGGGCACCACGACGACTGCCCAGTCCCTCTTCGAGCACGTCATCGAGGCGGTTCTGGTGCCCGCATCGCTGACCGCGCTGGCTGCGATCGCCCTGCCCGGCATCGGCGGCCTGCTCGTCGTGGCCGCCGCCGGGGTGCGGTTGGGTTACCGCCAGGCGAAGGCCGGGCTGACCGTGCGGGCATCCGCGATAGCGCGCTTCGCCCAGCCCGGGCCGTTCGGCGTGGTCCGTACAGGTTCCCTCGTAGAGCTGCGCCAGCGAGCCAGGGGTCCGCGCACCGCCCGCGCGGTGTGCCCCGAGGCAGCGCGGCAAGCCCGCAAGCTCGAACCGGTCGCCTGATCCGGTCGCGCTCGCGCACACCAGGGTCGTAATTCCGCGTCGCACCACAGCCCTGTGTACGCCTCGGGAAAGCGACGGTCGCTCGGCTACAGCCGCAACGGCCCTGTTGATTTTTACATTGAGTGCTCTATGATTTGTGGCGCGAGTGGCACCGCAGCCCGAGAGGACAGTGATGGCCAAGCCGCCCTTGTCGATGAAGCCCACCGGATGGTTCCAGGTCGCGTGGTCCGACGACGTCGCACCGGGGCAAGTTCGGCGAATGAAGTACTTCGACCGCGAAATGGTGTGCTGGCGAACCGTTTCCGGCGATCCCGTGGTCATGGACGCCTACTGTGAACACCTTGGTGCCCATCTGGGCCACGGCGGCCATGTGCAGGGCGAGGTCATCGAGTGCCCGTTTCACGGCTGGCAGTGGAACGCCGAGGGTCGAAACGTCTGCATCCCGTATCAGGACCGGCCCAACCGTGGACGACGGATCCGCAGCTATCCGGTCGCCGAGCGCAACGACTCGATCTACGTCTGGCACGACGCGCAGGGCCGCGCGCCCTACTTCGACGCGCCGGACGTGTTCGCGAGCTTCGATGACGGCAGAACGGCCGCCGACTACTACCCGCCCATGACGCTGCACCGCGAAGGACTCGAACTGCACCCGCAGTATGTACTGGAGAACGGCGTTGACTTCGCGCACTTCAAGTTCGTGCACCAGACCCCGATCGTGCCGGTGTTCACCCGCCACGACTTCGCCGAGCCGTGGTCCTACGTCGACTTCACCATCACGTTCGAAGGCGACGACACGCAGACCATCGACGACGTCAAGAGCGGCGTCGAGGCCATCAACGGCGGGCTCGGCATCGCGGTCACGAAGAGCTGGGGCATGGTGGACAACCGGACCATCTCGGCGATCACCCCGGTTGACGAGAGCACATCAGACGTACGTTTCACCGTCTACATCGGTCGTCCGAGCGGCCGTGCCGCCGAACACGAGGAGCGGGCCGCGCGCAAGGCCGAGGAGTTCGGCGCGGAGGTCATCCGCCAGTTCGCCCAGGATGTCCACATCTGGTCGCACCAGCGCTACTCCGATCCGCCCGCACTGGCGACCGCCGAATACGAGGGCTTCACCGCACTGCGCAAGTGGGCCACTCAGTTCTACCCGGACGGTCGCGGCGGTACCGCCGAGGACCTCGCCGCTTCCCGCTGACCACGACCCCGCTGAGAGGCTGTTCGATGACCGCACACCCCGACCGACCCGTCCGCGTCTTCCAGGTCGCGACCGGCAATCTCGGCACCGAGATGATCAAGCGGATCGGCGCCCACCCCGACCTCCAACTGGTCGGGTTGCACTGCTACACCGCCGAGAAGATCGGACGCGACGCCGGGGAGATCGTCGGTATCGACCCGTTAGGAGTGACGGCCACCGGCGCGGTGGAGGAGATCATCGCCGCCGAGCCCGATGTGCTGACCTTTCACGGGGTGTTCCCGGACGAGGATCTCTACGTCAGGGTTCTCGAGGCGGGCATCGATATCGTGACGACAGCGGATTGGATTACCGGCTGGCATCGCGACACCAATCATCCGCACCCGTCGGGCAAGCCGGTATCCGAACTGCTGCAGCAGGCTTGTGAGAAGGGCGGTGCCACGTTCTACGGCACCGGCATGAATCCCGGAGTCAATCAGATTCTCGGCGTGGTGTGTTCGGCCGACGTCGCCGAGATCGAGAACATCACGACCATCGAGTCGGTCGATGTGTCGTGCCATCACTCGAAGGACACCTGGATCGAGGTCGGCTACGGTCTGCCCGTCGATCACCCCGACATCCCGGCGAAACTCGAGAAGTACACGCGGGTCTTCGCCGACAGCGTGCTGATGATGGCCGACTGCTTCGACCTGCAGCTCGACGAGGTCAAGTTCAGCTACGAGCTCGGCGCCTGCACCAAGGACGTCGACCTGGGCTGGTACACGTTGCCCAAGGGTTCGCTGGGCGGCAACTACATCAAGTACCAGGGCATGGTGGACGGTGTGCCGAGAGTGGAGACGCACCTGGAATGGCAGATGACGCCGCACACCGATCCGCACTGGGATATCAAGGGCTGCTACATCACCCAGATCCAAGGCGATCCGTGCATCTACAACAAGCACATGATCTTCCCGAAACCCGGGGTGGATCTGTCGAATCCGGAGTCGTTCGCCTCGATCGGCATGACGGTGACCGGAATGCCTGCACTGCACGCGATCCGGTCGGTGGTGGCCGCGCCGCCCGGACTGATCACCAGCGCCGACCTTCCGCTGCGCGGGTTCGCCGGGCGCTTCAGGCTCTAGTCGTTCAGGTGACGGCGAGCTCGAGGCGTTCCAGGCGTCGCACCAGCAGGCTGGGCAGCCACCTGCCGGTGTCGGCGGCGCTGATCGCCGACGTGCGCTTGAGTAGTTGGCCGATCACGATTTTGGCTTCCAGCCGGGCCAGCGCCGCGCCAACGCAGAAATGCGCGCCCTTGCCGAAGCTGATGTGGCCGTGACTCTTCGGGCGCTCGAGCCGGAACTCGTCAGGCGCCTCGAAGTGCGCGGGGTCCCGGTTGGCGGCACCCCACAGCAGCACCAGGCGAGATCCCGCCTCCAGATGGACACCGCTCAGGGTCGTGTCCCTCACGACGTGACGGTAGTGGCCACGGAACGGGGGTTCGTAGCGCAGCACCTCCTCGAGGAAACCGCCCAGCAGCTCCTGGTCATCGCGGACCCGGCGTTGAACATCCGGTCGCGTCGCCAGGACGTGTGCCGCCGAGCCGATCAACGACGCAGTCGACTCGCCTCCGGCGCTGAACAGGGTGATCATCATGGCGAGCGCGCCGATCTCGCTCAGTTGGTTCGCGGCGCGGGCCGTCACGAGAGCGCCAAGCAGGTTGTTTCGGGGCTCCACCGCGGCACGTTGGAAATGCGCGTTGATGTACTCGGAGAGCTCCATCACCGCGACACCGGCCGCGCCGAGTTCGTCGGGCCCGACGAGCCCCTCGACGACCTGGGTACTCGCGTAGCCCCACCGAACCAGTTGGTCGACGTCGACGTCGGGCACCCCGATCAGGCGCGCGACGATCATCATCGGCAACCGGTTGGCGACCGCCGACATCCATTCGATGCGCCCGCCCTGCGCGCCCTCTTTCCACAGGCGGTCGGTGGTCTCTTCGATGAACGGTTCGAGCGCCATGATCCGCCGGACCGACAGTTGCGGCACCAACAACTTGCGGTGCGCGGCGTGGGCGGGGTCGTCCGCCGTTGCGAGGACTTGCATGTCGCCGCCGAGCTCGCCCATCGGGAAGGCGCCGACCTTGCCGTTCTGGTAGGTCATCGTCGCGGTGAGGTTGGACGAGAAGTCTTCCGGTCGGGCGATGACGTCGTTGACCGCCTGCCAGCTGGAGACGGCGTGAAAGCCCGAGTCGCCGATCGGGTGCACGGGGCCTGCGGCCAGCATCCGGTCGTACAACGGATACGGATCCTGAATGTAGGTGTCGTCGAACAACGCGAGTCCGAGTCGGTCCCGTGGCAGTGTCACTGGTCCAGGTTCTTCCGACGTTCGGGACCGCGTCAACGCCCCGGCGGAAGTCGAGACACTCCGGCGGGTGGGTGTGCGACGGGGCGTCTCACGCTGGGCCTGCCACCTGCGAGGCTACTGAGATAGTCACGAGGATATGTCTCAATGTGAGACCATCGACAAAACCGGTCTCAGCCGAAGGAGATGCACGCGTGGTGGTTCAGCGGGACTGGCTCGTCGGTGGTGACCGCCGGGAGACGGCCGCCGAACGTATCTACGCAGCGGCGACCGACATCATCGTCCGCGACGGATTGGCCGCCTTCGACATCGACGCGCTCGCCGCACGGGTGCACTGTTCCCGCGCGACGGTCTACCGCCATGTCGGCGGCAAGGCCGAGATTCGCGATGCCGTCCTGGTCCGGGCCGCGGCCGACATCGTCGAGACCGTGCGGCGAGCCGTCGACGGACTCAGCGGCGCGGAGCGGATCGGGGAGGCAATCGCCGTCGCGCTCACTCAGATTCGAACTCATCCGCTCGGTAAGCAGATGATCACCTCACTTCGCGGCGGTCAGGCGATGACGTGGCTCACCGAGTCGCCGATCGTGGCGGGATTCGCGGTCGATCTCAACGGCTTGACCGACGACGACACCGAGGCCGCGCAGTGGATTCTGCGTGTGCTGATGTCGTTGCTGTACTGGCCCGTCGACAGTCCCTCCACTGAACGTCAGGTCATCGATCGCTTCGTGCTACCCGCGTTCGCCGAGCGACGCGCACCGTGACAGCGAACACGACGCCGCGCCGACCGGCGAACGGCAAGCAGGTCCGCGCCGATCGGACCAGGGCGATGGTCATCGACGAGACGGTCCGCTGCGTCATCGAAGAGGGCTTCGCCGCGGCGAGCGCCAAGCACATCACCGAACGTGCGGGCGTGACGTGGGGAGTAATCCAGTATCACTTCGGTGACCGCGACGGGTTGTTGATGGCCGTCGTCGACCGTGGTTTCGTTGACCTGCAGGCAAGTCTGCGCGAGGTGGAACCGAAGCTTGGCTCGCATTCCGGGCGCGCCAGGACGGAGTTGATGGTCAACGCGGTCGCTGATGCGTTCCTGAGCGCGACGTCGATTGCGGCCCTTGAGATCCTGATCGCGACCCGGTCCAGCCGCGGCGACGTCGACCAGCGTCATCTGCTGGACCTGTTCGCCACTCTCACCGACTTGGGTCGTTATCTCGCCGAGGGAGTGGAGCCCGACCGTGCCGACGTCGTCGGCAATCTGATGTGGACGACGCTGATGGGCACCATGGTGGCGAAGATGTCCGTGCCGGGACCGGTCGACGTCACCCGCGAACTGCGCGCGCTGACCGATGTCATCACGGCATATCTGGAGCAGGCGCACGGTGCCTGAGGCTCAGCGCCGCAGGCACCGACCCGTCACGGCCTGGTCAGCTCCGCGTAGCGCGCCACGTGCTGGTCGGTGGTGCCGAATTCGTACTGCAGAGCGGTCAGACGCTTGAAGTAGTGGCCGATCGCCAGTTCCTCGGTCATGCCCATGCCGCCGTGCAGCTGTACCGCCTCCTGCCCGATCAATCGCGCAGCGCGCCCGATCGTGGCCTTCGCCGCCGACACCGTCCTGGCCCGGACGTCGGCCTCCGCCTCGAGGTGGAGCACTGCGAGGTAGGTGGCCGCGACAGCCTGCTCGAGTTCCATGTACATGTCGACCATGCGGTGCTGCAACGCTTGGAAGCTGCCGATCGACTGACCGAATTGATGGCGCTGCTTGGCGTAGTCGACGGTGTCGGCCACCACCTTGCGCATGCATCCGACCGCTTCGCTGCAGATGGCGGCCGCGCCCTCATCGCGGGCCCGCGCCAGCGAAGGCCATGCCCCACCCTCCTCGCCGAGCAGCGAACGGCCGGGCAGGCGCAGACCGTCGAGCACCAGGTCCGACGCCCTGCGGTCGTCGATGGTGCGGTAGTGGTGGGCCTGCAGACCCGTTGGGGCCGAATCGGCTTCGACCAGGAACAGCGAGATGCCGGTGTCGGTGCGCGCGGTCACCAGCAGGTGCGAGGCCAACGGCGCACTCGCTGCGACGATCTTGCCGCCCCGCAACACCCACTCGTCGCCGTCGCGTTCGGCCGTGGTCGTCGCCTGCGCCCAGTCGTCGCCCGTCGCCGCCTCGGTGGCCGCGAGCGCCACCACGGCCGAGCCCTCTACGACGCGCTCGAGCAGCGCGGTGGCGACCTCACCGCCGGCGCGGTGCAGCAGCCCGCCCGCGACCACCACCGTGTCGACATAGGGTTCGACCACCAGCGCGAAACCCAGCGCCTCGGCGATCACCATGACCTCGACGGGTCCACCGCCGATGCCGCCGACCTCTTCGGGCAGCGCGGCGCCGAGGATGCCGAGCTCGCTGGCGAAGCCGGCCCAGATGTCGGGCTGCCAGCCGGCGCCGGTCTTGGCCGCGGTCCGGCTCTTCTCCAAGTCGTAGCGTGTCGACAGGAACTTGGTCAGGCCGTCGCGCAGCAGTTCCTGTTCCTTGCTCAAGTTGAAGTGCATGCCAAGTCCTTCGTCACAGTCCGAGCGCCGCTTTGGCGAGGATGTTGCGTTGAATCTCGTTGCTGCCCGCGTAGATCGAACCGGCCCGGTCGTTGAGGTAGCGCAGCGGAGCAACCGCCTGCCACGGCTCCCCGCTGAGGTACCCGTCGGCTGGTGGCTCGAACTCCGAGATCGGTCCGCCGGGGCAGGTGGCGTGGGGCTGGTAGACCCGGCCGCGGGGACCGGCCGCCTCCATCGCCAGTTCGGTGATCGCCTGGCTCAACTCGGTGGCGAGCACCTTGAGCATCGACGACGCCACCCCGGGATTCTTGCCTTCGGCGACCGTGGCCAGCACCCGGTATTCGAGGATCTCGAGGACCTCGGTCCGGATCCGGGCATCGGCGAGCTTGCGGGCGAACGCCGGGTCGTCGATCAACCGGCCGCCGCCCGGGGCCGGCTGGTCTGTCGCAACCGCTGCGATCTCCTGTGCCATCACCTGGAGCGCAGGTGCCGAGGCGCCGCCGCCGCGCTCGAACTCCAGCAAGTACTTGGCGACGGTCCAACCGTCGTCGATCTTGCCGAGCACGTTGGTCTTGGGCACCCGGACCTCGTCGAAGAACACCTGGTTCTGCACCTCCTCGCCGGAGGTCATCACCAGCGGCCGGATCTGGATCCCCGGCGAGGTCATGTCGATGAGCACGAAGGTGATGCCCTGCTGTTTCTTCTGCGTCCGCGCCGTACGCACGAGAGCGAACATCCAGTTGGATTCGCGGGCGTGGGTAGTCCAGATCTTGCTGCCGGTGCACACGAGGTCGTCACCGTCGTCGGTCGCGGCCATCGACAGCGCCGCGAGGTCAGAGCCGGCTTCGGGCTCGGAGTAACCCTGGCAGAAGAACACCTCGCCGGTCAGGATGCGGCGCAGGAAGTAGTCCTTCTGGTCGTCGGTGCCGAACTTGATCAGGGCGTGGGCCACCATCCGAATTCCCATCGGCGACAACGACGGGGCGCCTGCGAGGGTCGATTCGCGGCTGAAGATGTAGTGCTGGGTGAGGCTCCAGTCGCAGCCGCCGTACTCCACGGGCCACGCCGGTGCCGCCCAGCCGCGTTCATGCAGTCTCCGCTGCCACTCCATGCTGGCTTCGTGGTCGGCGTAAACGCTGGTCATGAGGCGCCCCGCGCGGCGCAGTTCCGGCGTCAGCTTCGCCTCCAGGAAGCTGCGCACCTCGTCGCGAAACGCCTTGTCGGCATTCGACCAGGTGAGGTCCATCGTCGATCCCCTGTCTTCAGAACGATAGGCACACAGTAAACCTAGTTAGTTAAGTCGCGGGTGCGGGGTCATGTGAACCGTCGTTTAGGCGCTGGGAGGCGGCGATGCTCGGCTGGGGTGCCGAGTGGTCGTGGGTCTGCATCGGGACGCGGTTTCCGCGTCGGGCATCGCCGAAGCGACGGCATAATCGTCTCGTGGAGCGGCGGCGCCAAATTCCCAAGACACCGATGGCGGTGTTGCAGGAACTGCCTGCCCTCGTCGTGCTCGACCGGCTCCCGGTGCCGGTGCTGGCCATCGCGGAGGACGGCGGGATCGTCTTCGCCAACGCGGCGTTCGCGGACATGCTGGGCTACGCGCCAGAGGTGATCAAGGAACTCGAGTTCCGGCAGATCTTCCACACCATGCCTGCCGACGGGTCCGCGGTCTCGGTCATGCGCGCCCACGCGAATCTGGTGGTCGAACTGTTGCACGAGGACGGTTCTGTCGTGCGGGCCAAGATGAGCAACTCGGCGTTGCAGAGGGGCAACGACCCGGTGGCGCTGGCTACTTTCCAGGACTTGACCGAACGGCTGTGGGTGGACGAGCTCTAGGAGTCATCCTGCGGACCGAGCCGAGCGGCGCATCGCCTCCCGTCCCAGATACTCCCGGAAGTAGCCCAACGACTCATCGGTGACGATGGCCGGCAACAGCACCTGCCACAGCCGGGTGAGGCGCTGCAGCACATCGACGCCCGACGACGTTGCGCTGGAGAGCACCTCGGCCCCGAGCATGGCGCTGACTATCGTTTCGCCGACGGCCTCGGCATCGAGGTCCTCGCGTAGATCACCCTCATCGACCGCTTCGCGGACGCGCCGCACCATCTCGTCGACCCAGAGGGAGTATGTCTGCGCGGCGGCGTCGTTGAACTCGCCGAAGGCGCGCAACAGTTGGACGCCGCTGCGTGCCACCTCGTCGGTGCTGAGCCGGTCTGCGACCACGAACAGGCCGTGGATGATTCGTTCCATGGCCGGGGCCGACGAGTCACCGATCTTGCCGAAGGCCTCCAACAGGCTCGCGCTGCCGTCCTCGATGATCGCGGTGGCCAGTGCCGCCTTCGACTCGAAGTGGTAATACAGCGCGCCCTTGGTCATCTCGGCGCGCTCGATGATGTCGCCCAGACCCGTGGCGGAATAGCCGATCTCGTTGAACAGCTGGACGGCCGACGTCATGATCCGGCGCCGGGTGGCCTCAGACCGCGCCTGGCGTACCACCGTCCCCGTACCTCCGGTCATCTGTGGGCCGTACCGGGTGGCGTGGCCTGGTCGGGATCATAAGTCATCGGATCTACAGCGACGTCGCCTTCTTGATCGCCACGGCGGTGCGGCGCCTGATGAACTGGGTCAGGTATGCCAGCCGGTCGGCGGTGATGAACCCGGGCAGCACGACGGAGCATGCGGACTCCAGGTCGCGCAGGTAGCGTGCCGGGTCGTTGAGATCGCTGGTCTGCCGTAGCCCGAGGTAGATCGACACCAGCACCCGGGCGATGGCCTCGGCGTCACCGCCTTCCGGGATGTCGCCCTCGCGGATGGCCTTGCCGACGATCTCGGTGAATGTCGCCGTCCATCGACCCAGGGCCTGGGTTTGCAGGCCGTTGGTGCGCCCGATGGACTCCAGAAGGTTCAAACCGGCCCGGGTCGTCTCGTCACCGAGGTCGTCGGTCGCGATCAGGTACAGAAGATCAATGAGGGTCTCCATGCCGGACAACTTGGCTGCGAGCACCTCGTCGAGGGAGACGCGTGCCTCGTCCATCCGAAGTTCAACGATCGCGCAGGCGAGCGCGTGCTTGGACCGGAAATGGAAGTACATCGCACCCTTGGTGACGGCTGCGTCGGCGAGGATGTCGTCCAGGCTCACCCTGCTGTAGGGACTGCGGGCGAACAGGCGCGACGCCGCCCGCAGGATCTGCAGCCGCGTGGCGTCGGATCGCCGCTCGAGTTGTTCGGTCACTTTGGGGGGTCAGCGCCGTTTCGTGGATTTGAGTTTGCCGTCATTCAATCGACCCGATGATTCTTTCATCCGCTGCGCACTGGAGACGAGTCCGCTCCGAGCTGATCCGCTGCATGTCGGCAATGGCCGTTGTCACCTTTCTCTTCAGATGAAACGACGGCGAGATCCGCCGGGTGATTGCTGCAAACTGTAAGTCGTTTCCGAACGTACATATCAGCGGAAAAGTATGTAAGGTGCACGTTGTGATGACTAGCAGTTCGCTGATATCGGCTTGCCGCAGGCGGCGCGCCGCAGCGGCAGCGGGTCATCGTCATCCGTGTTTCCGGTCTCGCCGAGCATATCCCGGCGGTGCCCTAGACAAGTTGCCATGGTCCGCGCTGGCAATACCCCTCGAATCCCACGCGGACTATGGCAACTTTCAACGAGCCATCAAAAATCCCTCCCCGAACCCGCGATTCGCTCGACGTCGGTTGGTCGCAGGCTTGTGAGCGGGACTGAATAGCAATGCTGGAGCACTTAGCGGTGGTGAATTGGGACGACGAAGTCGACGTGGTGTGCACCGGCGCGGGAGCAGCCGGACTCGGTAGCGCCCTCGCCGTGGTCGAGCTGGGTGGTTCGGTATTCGTCGCAGATCCCTCGCGGTGCGAGGCGGCTGCCATGCGCTCCTGGCTGGGTGCGGGCGTGTCGGATGTCGAGACCACCGATTACTTCGCGGCGCTGGCGCCCGACCTAGGACCGCTGCGCCGCTCGTCGTACGACGCAGAAGTGCCGGTGCGCGCCGTCGAGCACCACCACCCACCGGCCGAGTCCGGTCGTACGGTCGCGCCGTTCGTCGGTTCGCGACTGCGGGACTGGGCAGCGCGCTGTCTGGCAACCCCGTACGGCTACCTGTACACCCGGCTTCCGGACTGGCATTCGACGACCGTGCAGACCACCGACGGCGAGATCGTCGAGGTCGCCGAGATCGGCACCATGACGCCGGACCCCGACGATGTCGGCGGGTCGATCCTCGACTGGATGCAAGCGCAGGCGCGCTCGTGTGACATCGAGCCGACCTCGGACACCACGCTGGAGCGGATCGTGTTCGAGGAGGGTGTCGCGATCGGCGCGGTCTTCGCGACGCCCAGCGGGTCCCTGGCCATCCGCGCCCGACACGGCATCACGGTCGCCTCCGCAGCGTCTGGGCCCCTTGCGCCATCGGCGGGCCGACTGCAGGCCGGCGCCGCGGTGCGGATCGGCCTGACCGGACAACGGGCCAGCCGGTTCGGCCGGTTGGAGGTGTTGACCTCGGAATCGCTCACCACATCGGTGTCGCCGACGTGCCGTGTGGCCGACCGCCGATTATGGGTCGGCCTGCGTGAGTCGCACGATCAGTCACATGTTTGGCGTTGTGGGAAAACGCACGGCGACGTGTCCTGAGGCCAATAGCGATTCCATCGCGTCGCCGGGTAGCGGGCGGGACAACAGGAAGCCCTGCGCCCGGTGGCATCCGTGCTGCAGCAGCGTGATCGCCGCGGTCTCCGTCTCCACCCCCTCGGCGACCAGTTCCAGCCCGAATGCCTCGGCGAGAGCGATGATGGCGCGCACTATCGCGAGATCGCCGGGATTGACGCCGAGTTCGCGCACGAATCCGCGGTCGATCTTGAGGGTGTCGACGGGCAGCGACTTGAGGTGGGAGAGCACGCTGTAGCCGGTGCCGAAGTCGTCGATCGCGACCTGAACGCCGACCTCCTTCAGACCCGCGAGGGTGATTCGCGTCGTGTCGATGTCCTGGACGACCACACTCTCGGTGATTTCGAGGCAGACCGATCTGCCGTCGAGCCCGAACTCCTCGATGATGTTCGCCACCGATTCGACGAAGCCGTCGGTGACCAGCTGCACCGGGGAGACGTTGATCCGCAACACCGCGTCGTGCCCCACGCCGTTGCGGCGCCAGCGGGCGAACTCGGTGCAGGCCGCCCGCATCACCCAGCGTCCTAATTCGCCTGCGAGATTGATGGATTCGGCCACATTGATGAAGGCGCCGGGGGACAGCAGGCCACGCGTCGGGTGCTGCCAGCGGACCAGGGCCTCGACGGCGAGGATCTCGCCGGTTCGCATGTTGACCTCGGGCTGGTAATGCAACAGGAGGGCGCCGTTCTCGATGACGCTCTGCAGGTGCAGTTCGATGTCGTTGCGGAATGCGGTCTCCATCGACATCTCGTCGGAGAACACGGCGACCTTGTTGCCGCCGGAGTTCTTCGCGGTCAGTACCGCCTGATCGGCACGCCGGAGCAGGTCTGATGTCGTGTCCTGCCCCGGAGTGCCGAGGGCGACGCCGATACTCACTGTGCGGGTGAGCATCTCACCGTCGATGGCCACCCGCTCGTGCAGGGTCGACTGCAGCCGGTGGGCCAGCGCCTCGGCTTCGTCGGTCGCCATCGGTCCGGCGGGCACGACCACGAACTCGTCACCGCCCAGGCGTGCCAGCAGATTCGAGCCTGCGGCGCTCCCGCGAAGTCGTTCGGCGAGCACGCAGATGAACCAGTCGCCGGCCGTGTGTCCCAGGTAGTCGTTGATCGCCTTGAGTCGGTCGAGGTCGAAGAACAGCACCGACACCGGACCCGGCTGTCCCTTGCGCAGGCGGGAGTCGAGGTGCGCCAGCAAGGCGCGGCGATTGCACAGCCCGGTCAGGTCGTCGTGCTCGGCGAGGTAGCGCAGTTGGTCTTCGGCGGCGATGCGCGCCTGAACCTGGGCGAACAACGAGGCTATCGCCTTGAGCGCGTTGAGTTCCTCCGTCGTCCAGTCGCGGTCACCGAACTTGACGAACCCGAGCACCCCGGTGGTGACGTCGCCCGACAACATCGGTACGCATGCCATCGAGGTGGTGGGGACCTGCCTGCCCTCATGGATGGTCTGCTGGTATTCGTCGGTGGAGGGTTCGGGCCGGAAGACGACGGGTTCCTTCTGGTGCTCGGCGAGCGCGAAAACCGGGTCGGCATCGGCGAAGTAGACGATCGCCAGAGGGTCCGGGTCGGGGATGCCGGGACGGATCGGCCATTCCGCAACGAGCAGGGACGCACGACGTTGGTGATCGTTGTGGCGCAGGAAGCTGACGTCGATTCCGAAGAACGAGACGAGATCGGCGAGCACGCGTCGGCTCACCTCGACGTGACTGGCCGCATCGACCCCCATCAACTGGGTGGCCACCGACGTGACGAGGTCTTCCAAGCTGCTGGGCACTACCCCTCCAAGCCGTCGGCACCATGGTGCCGGATGTGGGCACGGCGCCGGCTGAGTACCGAAGGCGGTGGTGCGTAGCCGAACCGCAGGACCAACACCAGCGTTTCGGTGGGCCCCAAGCCTACCAGCGTGCGGAAATTGTATTGCAGGTCGCCGAGTCGATCGGCGAAGCGGGGGGACAACCGGTGCAGGTCATCGCCGTCGGCGGCGTAGAGGAAGGGCGGCGAAACCGGTTGCACGGCAACGCCATGCTTCTGGGCATGGATCCAGACCGATTCGACGGCCGCCCCACCGCGGGCGTAGTCGGGCAAGCCGCGACCCAACACCGAGATCACGCCGACGGCCGTACTCTCGCGCACTCGTCCATCGGTGTCCTCGCCGAGCGCGGTACCGCCGTCCCACGCGGCGAGGTGCTCCATTACCTCGTAGCGCTTGAGGATGTCGAGCATCACCATGTCGGCCTGGGGCAGTTCGAGGCTGCGGACGTCGATACCGGCTTCGAGCGAGTGCTCACTCGGCCACCGGAGTTCGGCGAACATCTCGGCGTGCAGGCGCGGGGTCAGGTACCGGATGCGGTCGGCCGCGGCGAGGATTTCCGCAGCCGAGTCCAACTCATCCGTTGTGCTGATAATGCGAAGGCGGGCGTCCTCGGCCACGGCTGCTGCCTCGAGCGCCTCGACGATTCCGGGGCGCAGCGGGGTGCGCTCGCCGCGACGACGATTGGTTTCCCGTCGCATCATCGGCTCGTACAGGTCGGCGAGTCGCCGATCTTCACCTGGCGAGAGTCTCACGGTCGCGGTCAGGGGCACGCTGTCGTCACCGTGCTGAAGCGAGACGTCCGCCCGCAGGTGGTGTGCCGCGGCGGCGACGCGCGCATTGAAGGCGGCGGCTCCGACGGCAACGGCGCTGGCGCGGAACTTCACATCCATCGTGGTCGCGTACTCAGTGGACAGCGCGATGGTGACCGAGTCGTCGGCCGCCTCGATCCGCCAGGGCTGGGCGTTGCCGCCCGAGGGAGCGCGGCCGGCGGCGGTGACGATCGCATCGAGGGCATTGCTCGGCGGTTGAGGCGTGGACGGCTCCTCGGTGAGCGGTTGTTCGTCGGGCAGGACCGGTTCGGCGAGCCGGTCGAAGAGCTCGGCGATGTCGATGCGTGCCCGTCCTGACGGCAACTGCTGCCGCAGCCCGATCCGGCGTACCGCTTCTGCGACCGCAGCCGCGTTGAGCGCCACCTCGGACGACAACTGCGGCCAGGTGGACAGCGTCTTGCCGACCTCGATCAAAGATGCCGCCATGCGGTCCGAGACCTGCGACGCGTCGACCAGTCGCAGGGAGTACGGCACCCTGTCGGTGGGCTGCAGACCGCGCAACCGGCCGGCGTCGGCGTCACCGATCAGGCCGTGCAGCAGCGGACGCGACGGTTCCACATCGAATCTCTCGACGTCCAGCAGTCCGCGGTCGCTGGTGGCCATCAGCACCGGTACACGGTGACTGCGGGCCACCTCGCGAACCAACACCTTGGCGTCCAGGGAGTCGCATTCCTCGACGACGATGTCCAGGCCGTCGACGAATTCCTCTACGGTCTCGGGGGTGATGCCTGCAGCCATCACCGATACCGGCAGATAGGGGTTGAGCTCGGCGATTCTCCGCGCGCACACCACCGCCTTGTTCAGGTCGAGATCGAGAACCGTGGCCGGCACCCGGTTCAGGTTGGACAGCTCCAGGTCATCGAAATCGGTCAGCCGTAAGGCGCCGCACAAGCCCTGCGCGGCAAGGGCATAGGCGATGGTGTGGCCCACGCTGAGTCCCACGACACCGACGTGCAACCGCTCGAGCGCGTCGGATTCTGCGCCGGTGATCAAGTTCCTGTTGCGATCCAGTCGTACCCGGCGAAAGGCGCGTGGGCCGAGAACGCTGACAGCGGTGCGTCGCCACGGATAGTAGGCCCACCGCACCGGCTCAGCCAGCACATCGTCGGCAGGCGTGGGCAGTAGTCGGCGCAAGGCGTCTCGTTGCCGGTCCACGCGATCGACGAAATCGATACCCGGTTCGCTCCGCAACTCGTCGAGCCGGGGATCGTCGTATTCTAGGACTATTGCTCTGTACTGCTGCTGATCTCCCGTGCCTGCCCTCACCGCACCGTCCCGGTGGCGGACATTTCGGCTCCTTCGTCGAGCCGTGGAATCATTCTTCGCTGTTCGGCGAAGTACAGCGAAAGTTGCTTGGGATCAGCGTGATTGGCGAACGTTCTGCGGTCCCACCACGCCAGTCGCGTCTCGTAGCGCTCATCGGGATAGGGGGTCGGCGGAATCCTCGACGCCAGGATGCCTCCCGATGACAACCAGCGCTTGAGCACGTATGACGCCGCCGTCGCAACGATGAACTGGATGTCTAGCAGCCCCATGGCGTGCAGTGGTGTGCGGGAGATGGCGCTGGTCAGTTGCCGGCTTCGGTCGGGATCGTCTGTCACCCAGGCGGTTTTCATCTCCACGACGCCGAATGGTAGCCGGTCGGTGATCATCTTTCGCACCGCGTCGTAGCCGGGCTGACCGCTCCACTCGTGCAGCGCATGAGCTTCGTCGGCCGATTGGTAAGGACCCTTGGCGCGCAATCCGCCGACCACTCGGCCGGCCTTGTTCACACACGCGGCGAAGAGGATCGTGTCGTCGCCGGAATGCAACGCCTGAATGTCCAGCGCTTTCTCGACTCCCCGACCGGTATAGCTGCGGACGGCGCCGTCTACGAAGTCGCGCCACAGATCCGGCTCGACCGCAGGGTGGGCGAAGACGATCGAGCACTCGGTTTCGGGATCCCAGCAACTCGGGCTGTGCCGCAGACGGGCGACGGCATGGACAGCGGTATCGCGGTGGGGAAGAGTCATACTCGTCCGATCGTCTGGCAGCCGCCGATGATGGTCGCTGCGAATTGTCGTGCGGTTTGCCCGCATCTAGGTATGAGTATCTCGCTGCGTGCCGGTTCAATACCAGCTAGCGTGCGAACCTTTGTCCCGCGTCGAGTCCGTTCTCACTGTTTCAACAAGTCGCCAATGTGCCCCGGGGGTCAATCTGGCAACTTTCGCTTATCGTGTTGTTCCAGGCTGTTGATTTCCGGTTTCCTTGTGGCGAACTTTCTTAGCACCCGTTCGCCTTACTCGGCGTGGCAATCCGTAATAAGCGCGGGATTTTGCTTCCCGGGGCGGCGGCGAGGTCATAGGCCCGTCAATCCTGCGGCGCATCCACCGGCGGTTTGTTACTGACGAGTAGTCGAGAGCCGTCTGACCAGCAACACCGATCGGTGGTACCGGGCAAGCGCGCGCAGAGATCGGCGCCCATTGGGTGAATCGCGGAAAAGCGTTACGGGGGTCGCTACACCGACTCAGGATGACACTCACACCGCATTGGTGACGGTTCGAATCGGCCGTCGTCGACGTTGCTCGGCGCTGCGGCGGGCCGGGTTGGCTGCGCGATCATCCAGCGGCATAACGCACCTATGGCGGTGTGAATTAGCCCTGGAATTGCAGTGACGCCGAGGTTGCATCGGCAAAAGCGCCAATTGTGAGAAACCGGAATTTACACGCCCCCGTGCAATGTGCCGTCTCATTGCGCGCTGAGACCTCGGCGAGGGCCCGATCATCGAGCAGAAGTGAACGCCTTGTTCTGTCGCGCGCAGTGCTGTGGCACTGTGAGGACCGCATCATCCGATATGGCAACCAGATCGTGGTCTTCCAGCGGCACGAAGGAGTAGCAGTGAAGAAGTTCAGCGACCTCGACGAGCTCATCGCGGCGGAGGGCAGCCAGCTCGGCCCCACCGAGTGGCTCGAGGTCACCCAGGACCGGGTCAACGTGTTCGCCGAGGCCACCGACGATCATCAGTGGATCCATGTGGATCCCGCCAAGGCCGCCGATGGTCCGTTCGGCGGGACGATTGCGCACGGCCTGCTGACACTGTCGCTGCTGCCGCGGTTCATGCATGAGCTCTACACGGTCGGCAACATCACGATGGCGATCAACTACGGCTACAACAAGGTCCGCTTCATCACGCCCGTCAAAGTGGGCGCCAGGATTCGCGCCCGGGCCGAGCTGACGAAGGTCGACCAGCTCGACGGGGCAGTGCAGTCGACGATGACCACCACGGTGGAGATCGACGGATCGGAGAAGCCGGCCGCCGTCGCCGAATCGATCGTGCGCTACATCCGCTGAGGGTCGACGCGATTCGCGAGTCTCACGCCCGCGCCTTCTGTGCGCCCTTGACGAGGTTTGAACCGATGATGAGCCGCTGGATCTCGCTGGTGCCCTCGTACAGTCGCAGCAGCCGGACCTCGCGGTAGATGCGCTCGACGGGCACCTCGCGCATGTACCCGCTACCGCCGTGGATCTGCACGGCGAGATCGGCGACCTGGCCGACCATTTCGGTGCAGAACAGCTTGGCCGCCGACGGGGCGACCCGGCGGTCCTCTCCGGTCACCCACCGCCGGGCGGTGTCGCGGACCAGCGCGCGGCCGGCCAGCACACCGGTCTGCTGGTCGGCGATCATCGCCTGCACCAGCTGGAAGTCACCGATCGGCGTGCCCCCCTGCGTCGCGGTGGCGGCGTAGGCGACCGACTCGTCGAGGGCGCGCTGTGCGGCACCCACGGCGAGCGCGGCGATGTGAACGCGCCCGCGCGCCAACGAGATCATCGCCGCGCGGTAGCCGATGTCCTCACTGCCGCCGACGAGCGCTTCGGCCGGTACCCGGACCTCGTCGAAGCTGACGTCGGCGGTCCATGCGCCCTCCTGGCCCATCTTGGCGTCCTTCGCGCCCACCTGTACGCCCGCGGCGTCGGCCGGCACCAGGAGAACCGCGACGCCGGGCCCGTCCGCGTCGGCCGGACGCGTTCGCGCGAACACGACGAACAGGTCGGCCGTCGGCGCATTGGTGATGAACCGCTTCTGCCCGGTGATCACCCAGGCCGCGTCGTCACCCGAGCCGTCGCGAACGGCCTTCGTACGCAACCCGGACGGGTTGGACCCGGCGCCGGGCTCGGTCAGCGCGAACGACGCGACCACCTCGCCGGTGGCCATCGGCTCCAGCCAGCGGGACTTCTGCTCGTCGGTGCCGAAGCCGACGAGGACCTGTCCGGCAATCCCGTTGTTGGTGCCGAACATCGAGCGCAGCGCCAGCGACGTGTATCCGAGTTCCATCGCCAACTCGACATCCTGCGTCAGGTCCAGACCCAAGCCGCCCCATCGCTGGGGAAGCGCGTAGCCGAACAGGCCCATCTTCCTGGCTTGCTCGCGCAGGTCATCGGGGACGCGGTCGTCGGTGAGGATCTCCTGCTCCCGCGGGACCACCGCGGTGCGGACGAAATGGCGGGTCTGGGCCAGGATCTCCTGGAAATCCTCGTCGCTGACTTCCGATGTCGCCACGACCGATGCTCCTCCTCTTGGGCGTACGCGCATACGCCATCTGGGGGGCGATCATATATGAAATATGATGTGCGATTGAACCGGCCCTTACGGCGCCGGACCAGGGAAGAAGGGTGTGCAGTGTCGTTGTTGACGGGTCAGACGGCGGTCGTCACCGGAGGCGCGCAGGGCCTCGGCTACGCGATCGCGGCGAAGTTCATCGATGAGGGCGCCCGGGTGGTGCTCGGCGACCTCGATCCGGCCGCGACCGAGGCCGCCGCCCAGCGGCTGGCCGGCCCCTCGAAAGATCCGGCGGCGGTCGCGGTACGCAGCGATGTGACCGCCGCCGCCGATGTCGAGGCGCTGGTGAACACCGCGCTGGAACGCTTCGGGCGGTTGGACGTGATGGTCAACAACGCCGGGATCACCCGCGACGCCACACTGCGCAAGATGACCGAGGAGCAGTTCGATCAGGTCATCGCCGTGCACCTGAAGGGCACGTGGAACGGGTTGAAGGCCGCGGCGGCGGTCATGCGGGAGAACAAGCGCGGAGCCATCGTGAACATGTCGTCGATCTCCGGCAAGATCGGCCTCGTCGGCCAGACCAACTACTCGGCGGCCAAGGCCGGCATCGTCGGGATGACCAAGGCGGCCGCCAAGGAACTGGCCCACCTCGGTGTGCGGGTCAACGCGATTCAGCCGGGCCTGATCAGATCGGCGATGACGGAGGCCATGCCGCAACACATCTGGGAACAGAAGCTGGCCGAGGTGCCGATGGGCCGCGCCGGTGAGCCCGACGAGGTCGCCAAGGTAGCGCTGTTCTTGGCCAGCGACCTGTCGTCGTACATGACCGGCACGGTCCTCGAGGTGACGGGCGGACGGCACATATGAGTGCCCGCGAGGCCGTCATCTGTGAGCCGGTACGGACTCCGATCGGCCGTTACGGGGGGATGTTCAAGTCGCTGACCGCCGTGGATCTCGGCGTCACCGCCCTCAAGGGCCTGCTCGACCGGACCGGGATCGACTCTGCCGCAATCGAAGACGTGATCCTCGGGCACTGCTATCCCAGCAGTGAGGCGCCGGCCATCGGCCGAGTGGTCGCGCTGGACGCCGGGCTTCCGGTGACGGTGCCGGGTATGCAGGTCGACCGGCGATGCGGGTCGGGGCTGCAGGCCGTCATCCAGGCCTGCCTGCAGGTGGCCAACGGTGACAACGATGTCGTGGTAGCGGGCGGTGCGGAGAGCATGAGCAACGTCGCGTTCTATTCCACCGACATGCGGTGGGGCGGGGCCCGCGGCGGGGTGCGGGTGCACGACGGGCTCGCGCGCGGCCGCACGACCGCGGGCGGTCGCCGCTATCCGGTGCCCGGAGGCATGCTGGAGACGGCGGAGAACCTGCGCCGCCAGTACGGCATCTCGCGCCAGGAGCAGGACGAGCTCGCGGTGAGCTCACACCATCGGGCCGTCGCCGCACAGAAGGACGGCGTCCTCGCCGAGGAGATCGTGCCCGTTACCCTGTCGACCAGACACGGCGACGAGGTCGTCGACACCGACGAGCACCCACGAGCGGACACCTCCGTGGAGTCGCTGGCCAAGTTGAAACCCGTTCTGCTGAAAAGTGATTCGGATGCCACGGTCACGGCAGGCAACGCCAGTGGCCAGAACGACGCCGCGTCCATGTGCCTGGTGACCACTCCTGACAAGGCCGGCGAGCTGGGATTGACCCCGCTGGTGCGCCTGGTGTCGTGGGGCTCGGCAGGGGTGGCGCCGAACGTCATGGGCATCGGCCCGGTGCCCGCCACCGAGGTGGCGTTGAGCAAGGCCGGGTTGACCCTCGGTGACATCGACGTGATCGAGCTGAACGAGGCGTTCGCGGCGCAGGCCCTCGCGGTGATGCGCGAGTGGAAATTCGGTCCGGCCGAACGGGATCGCACGAACGTCCGTGGCTCGGGCATCTCGCTCGGACACCCGGTCGGTGCGACGGGTGGCCGGATGCTGGCCACGCTGGCGCGGGAGATGAACAGGCGCGGTGCCCGCTACGGGTTGGAGACCATGTGCATCGGCGGCGGTCAGGGCCTGGCCGCGGTGTTCGAAAGGGTTGGCGCATGACGCGCCTCGCGCAGACCCTCGGCCTGACCGAGGTGCAGACGGAGATTCTGGCGACGGTGCGGCAGTTCGTCGACAAGGAGATCATCCCGAATGCTCCCGAGTTCGAGAGGACCGACACCTACCCGCAGCCCATCGTCGATGCGATGCGGGAGATGGGTCTGTTCGGGCTGATGATTCCCGAGGAGTACGGCGGCCTGGGCGAGTCGCTGCTGACCTACGCGCTGTGCGTGGAGGAACTCGCGCGCGGGTGGATGAGCATCTCCGGTGTGCTCAACACCCACTTCATCGTCGCCTACATGCTGCGCCAGCACGGCACCGATGCGCAGAAACAGCGGTACCTGCCGCGGATGGCGGTCGGTGAGACACGCGGCGCGTTCTCGATGTCCGAACCGGAACTCGGCTCGGACGTGGCGGCGATTCGCACCAGGGCCACCCGCGGTGCCGACGGCTCCTACACGATCGACGGCCAGAAGATGTGGCTGACCAACGGCGGAAGTTCCACGCTGATCGCCGTGCTGGTGCGGACCGACGAGGGCGCGGACAAACCGCATCGCAACCTGACCGCGTTCCTGGTCGAAAAGCCGGTCGGCTTCGGCGAAGTCGCGCCCGGGCTGACGATCCCCGGCAAGCTCGACAAGCTCGGCTACAAGGGGATCGACACCACCGAGCTGATCTTCGACGGCTACGTCGCCAAGGCCGACGACATCCTCGGCGAGGCACCGGGTCAGGGCTTCTTCCAGATGATGGACGGCATCGAGGTCGGCCGCGTCAACGTAGCTGCCAGGGCGTGCGGGGTGGGTATCCGGGCGTTCGAACTGGCGGTGCGATACGCCCAGCAGCGACACACTTTCGGCCGACCGATCGCCGAGCATCAGGCCATTGCGTTCCAGCTGGCCGAGATGGCCACGAAAGTCGAGGCCGCGCATCTGATGATGGTCAACGCCGCACGGCTGAAGGACTCCGGTGACCGCAACGACGTCGCCGCCGGAATGGCGAAGTACCTGGCCAGCGAACTGTGCTCGGAGGTGACACAGCAGAGCTTCCGGATCCACGGCGGCTACGGCTATTCGAAGGAATACGAGATCGAGCGGTTGATGCGCGATGCGCCTTTCCTGCTGATCGGCGAGGGCACCAGCGAGATCCAGAAGAACATCATCAGCAAGCGCCTGCTCGCCGACTACCGGATCTGACCGTGACCGTTCCGGAGTTCGCCGCTCGCCCGCAGCTGGCCGAGGACGTCGCGCGCTTCGTCCGCAAGCGGATCTTCGACGGCACCTATGCCGCGGGTGCGTACGTGCGGCTCGACCAACTGGCCGCGGAGTTGGGCATCAGCGTGACGCCGGTGCGCGAGGCGCTGTTCGAGCTGAAGGCCGAGGGGCTGCTGGCCCAGCAGCCGCGACGTGGGTTCGTCGTCTTGCCGGTGACCGGTCGTGACCTGAACGACGTGTCGAACGTGCAGGCCTACATCGGGGGTGAGCTCGCCGCACGGGCGGCGGCCAACATCACCGACGAGCAGTTGCGCGAGCTGCAGCGAATCCAGTCCGACCTGGAGGACGCCTACGCGCGCGGCGACGACGAGCGGGCGGTCCGGCTCAACCATGAGTTCCACCGGGCGATCAACGTCGCCGCCGACTCGCCGAAGCTCGCGCAGTTGATGTCTCAGATCACCCGTTACGCACCCGAATCCGTGTTCCCGATCATCGCGGGTTGGCCGGAGAAGTCCAATGCCCACCACCGGCGGCTGCTGACCGCGCTGCAGCAGCGCGACGAAGATCTCGCCCGCACCGCGATGTCCGAACATCTCGCCGAGGGCGCCGCGCCGCTGATCGACCACCTGACCGAACGCGGCGTGGTGAATCCGTCGAATGTAACGCCACGGCGGTGATCCGCCCGAACAGCGCCATGAGGTTACATTCGTCGCGCAGCGTCCAGCATTTCCCGCAGGCGGGGCACGTCGACCTTTCCGGTCGCTTTGCGCGGGATGTCGTCGTCGGAGCCGGCGGCCGCCCACACCGTCGGCACCTTGAACGCGCTCAACCGTTTGCGGGCCTCGTCACGCAACTCGTCGATGGGACGGTCGGCGATCACCACGGCGCCGACCGACCCATCCACATCGGTGACGAACGCGGCCCGCACCCCGTGGATCGACCGCAGCGCCTGTTCGACCTCGCTGGGGTAGACCGTCGCGCCACTCACCTTGAACATGTCGTCGCTGCGGCCGTGGTAGAACAGGAACCCGTCGTCGTCGAGGT
Source organism: Mycobacterium sp. IDR2000157661 (assembly GCF_022317005.1). NCBI lineage: Bacteria > Bacillati > Actinomycetota > Actinomycetes > Mycobacteriales > Mycobacteriaceae > Mycobacterium > Mycobacterium sp. IDR2000157661. Next base: position 4,953,227 of record NZ_CP081006.1, on the reverse strand, counting down.
GGCCGAGATCGCCCGTGGGGTAGTAGCCGTCGGGAGTGAACACGTCCTCGCGGCTGCGCCTGCATATCCCGCGCATGACGTGCGGCCCGCGGATCTGGATCTCGCCGATGGTCCCCGACGCCACCCGTGCTCCGCCGTCGAGGTCGACGATCCGCACTTCCATACCGTCGAACGGCTGGCCGCAACTGCCCCACGCCTGCCGCGGCATGTCGGTGTCGGCCGGGAATCCGCAGTAGGGGCCGAATGATTCGGTCATGCCGAACAGCTTCGCCCGAGCACCGGGCGCCGGACGCACGTCGTCGGGCAACAGCGCATCCAGGCTGCCGGGCCGCAGCGTCGACAGATCCGCACCCGCCGACGTCGATACCCGAGCCAACGCCTCCGCCTGGTCGGGCCATCCGCGAAACAGCGTGACCCGCTCGCGTTCGAGCAGCCGCAGCGTCGCTTCCGGACGCGGCGCCGGTTCGGTCACCAGGGTGGCCCCGGCCAGCAGCGCCGACAGGATGCCGCTGCCGAAACCGCCCACCCAGAAGAACGGCATCGGCAGGTACAGGCGGGTGTCGGCGTCGACGCAGCGGGCCCGCAGCCCGGACCGCACCGCACCCAGCGCGTTACCGTGCGAGTGGATGACGCCCTTCGGCGGGCCGCAGCTTCCGGAGGTGAACATGATGGCGAGCGTGTCGCTCGGCGTGACGGTGGCAGCGAGCGCGTCGACCACAGCGGTGTCGGCGGCCGGCGTGAACGCATCGGCGCGCCAGACCTCTTGAAGTGCAGGCAGTTTCGAACGCCAGCTCGCGACGTCGCCGAGGTACCGGTGCCCGCGGAACTCTTCGACGGCGATGAGGAATTGCACCGAGGCCATCCGCAACTGGGCTGCCAGTTCCGGCGGCTGCAGCAGCGTGCTCAGTGGCACCAGCACCGCCCCGATGCGGGACAGCGCCGTGGCGATCAGGACCCACTCGACGCCGTTGGGCATGACGAGCCCGACCCGGGTGCCCTTGCTGACTCCGGTCGCGACCAATCCCGCGGCGAGTTCTCTTGTGCTGAGGTCGAGTTGCGCATAGGTGAGGCGCGCGGCCGGATCGATCACGGCGGCTTTGGCGCCGTCGTCGGCCGCCCGGCGCCGGATCAGCGCGTCGATGGTGTCAGTCATCGAACACCTCAGCCAGCCGCGCAATGTCCACCTTGCCGCTCGACATGACCGGAACCGCAGCGACCACGGCGAACCGACGAGGAATCTTGTACGACGACAACACCTCTGCCAGCCTGTCGCGTAACACCGCCTCGTCGAACCCGGTGCTCTCCTCCTGCACGATGACCGCCGCGACCACCTGGCCGCGTTGCGGATCCGGGAGCCCCATGACGTGGGCGACCGTGCCGCCGGTGACCTTGGCGATGGCGCGCTCCACCTCGGCAGGTGCGACGTTGGCGCCTGCGGTCTTGATCATCGCGCCGCGGCGCCCGACGAAGTACACGTAGCCGTCGGCGTCGGTGCGCACGAGATCGCCGGTGTGGAACCAGCCGTCGGGGTCGAAGCACTCCTCGCGGCTGCGCTTGTAGTAGCGCTGCATCAGGTACGGCCCGCGCACCCACAGCTCTCCGACCTCGCCGACGTCCACGGTGCGGCCGGTATCCGGATCGACGACCTTGGTGTCGAAGCCCGGCGTGGGCCGGCCGAAAGAGCCACGCCGGTGCTCGGGCTGATCGGACTCGTCGTCGCTGATCGTGATGACGCTGCCGGTCTCGGTCATGCCCAACATGGTGTGGCGCAGTTCGGGGTCGGCGGGCCGCACGTCGGGTGCCATGATCGGGTACAGGTTGCCGCGGCGCATCGACGAGAGGTCGCGGTGCGGCAGGCTGGGATGGCGGGCCAGGGCTGCGATGCCCGCGACGAACCCGTTGGTCATCGTCGGCCTCACCGCCTCGATGAGGTCGAGCGTCTCGCCGGCATCGGAGGCGTTGGAACACACCAGGGTTGCGCCCGCGAGCACTGTCGCCAGGATCGAGAACGCGAACCCGCCCACCCAGAAGAACGGCGAATTGCAGAACAGCCGGTCGGATGCCCGCAGGCCGCGGATCGCGTTGAGTACCACCTGGTGGTCGAGCAGTGAGGCGTGCGTGTGCACGACGCCCTTCGGGGCGCTGGTCGAACCCGAGGTGTAGATGATCGCCAGGACGTCGGAAGGCTCGACGTCGTCCTCGAGCGCGGCGAGTAGCGCTTCGCCGACCCGCTGCGGGGGCTCGGTGTCGATGAGGACGTGACGCAGCAGTGGGAGTCCGGTCCGGTCGGCCAGCCGCTGCCGGTAGTCATGCGACCGGAAGGATGCGGTGCCCAGCAGGATCTGCACGTCGGCGTGGGCGAGTTGCTCACACATCTCCGGCGCCGTGGCGAACGTCGAGACCGGGATGACCGTGGCCCCGATACGTGCGGCGGCCAGCATCGCGACGATGAACGCGGAACCGTTGGGATAAAGCACGCCGACGTGGGTGCCCTTGCCCGCGCCGAGCGCGATCAAACCCCGTGCGAGCATGGCGGAGCGCCGATCGGCCTCGGCGTACGTGAGACGGTCGTCGTCGCAGACCAACAGCGGGTGTGCGCCGCGGGCACGGGCCTGGCCGCGCAGCGCGGCGCGGAGCGTCAGGCCCTCAGCCATGGTCGCCGGTGAAGAATCGTCGCACGGCCGCCAGGTCCGGCTTGCCAGACGGGGTGCGTGGCAGGTGGTCAACGATCGCTATATGGGTCGGAATCTCATACGGAGCCAACCTGCTTCGCAGATAGTCGATCAGCTGTGGCGACTCGACGGGCCGGCGGGGCTCGACCATGGCGACAGGGACTTCCCCGAGCCGAGCGTCACGGCTTCCGACCACGGCGGCGTCCCGGACGGCCGGGTGGCTCTCCAGCGCGGCGCGCACGTCGTCGGGCATCACCTTGAACCCGCCGCGAATGATCGCCTGGTCGGCGCGGCCCACGATCCAGATGAACCCGTCCGTGTCGATGCGGGCCAGGTCGGTCGTGCGCATCCACTCCGCGTCGGCGCCCAGTTGTCCGGGCCTGACCTCCAGCAGGCCGACCTCGCCGGGTTTCAGCGGATCGCCGTCGTCGTCGACGACGCGCAGGTGCGCGCCGGGGCTGGCTCGACCGACACTGCCGCGCTTGTCGTGCCAGTGGTCACGGTAGTCGGCCAGCGTCCAGCCGGCGACACCACCGCCGAATTCGGTTGCCGCGTAGGAGGTCAGGACCGGGATACCGAACTTGCCGGTGAACGCGTCGGCGTCGTCGGCGGACAACGGCGCAGTGCCGCAGGTGACGGCCCGGACGCCGGCGAGGTCGTCGCGGGTCAGATCGGAGTGCAGCACCGCGCGCAGGGCGGCAGGCACCAGGGAGACGGCCGCCGGCTTGTGCCTGCGCACGGCGTCGGCCCACCGGTCCAACTCGAAGCGATCGAGCAACGCGAACGACCTGCCCGCACAGACGGATTGCAGGACGCGGAACACTCCACCGATATGCACCAGAGGCGCATTGACGATCGCGACGCCACGCCGCAGAGTTCGCGGTGGGGACGCCGTTTCGAACGCAGGCCCGACCACGCTGTACGCCAGCATGTCGTAGGTCAGATCGATCCGCTTGGGTGGTCCAGTGGTGCCGCTGGTGAGCATCCGCACCGCTATGTCCGCGGGCCCGTCGGCGGCGCCCGGCAGGTCGGCGGCCGTGATGGGGGTTGTGAAGCCGTCCAGCGCCACGGTGGTGGTGTCGGTTGTGGACACGAGTCGGGCGAGATCGGCGTGCCGGCCGATGATCAGCGGCAGGCGCAGTGCGTCGATGTCGGCGCGCACGCGGTCGTCCCCGCGGGTCGGGTTGATGACCACGGCGGTGCCGCCGCCCACCAGCACGCCCAGCAGGCCCGCCACGTGCGCGGGGCGGTTGCGCAGCAGCATCCCGACCCGCCGGCCGGCCGGCGCGAACGACGCGATCCGCCTGGCGAGCGCATTGACCTCACCCCAACTGCACCACGCTCCGTCGTACTCGATCGCCCGTGCCGAGGGGTCCAGGGCCAGGACGTCGGCGATGTGCGTGCTTAGCGGATGACCCCGCATCAGCGAATCCTCGGAGACTTCGTCGGATCGGCGGGTCGGGCCGCCAGTTCGGCCTGTCCCAGCGGGTTGCCGAGCCGGGTGTAGATCAGGTTCTGCTCCATGGCCGCGCGGTACGGCTTCTCCAGCGACTCCCAGATCGCCTTCACAGTGCCCTGTGTCGCCGACGGGGGCTTCGCGGCGATGGCCGTTGCGATCTCGTGTGCGCGCAGCCAGAGGCGATCCGCCTCGACGACCTCCGACACCAGGCCGATGCGAAGTGCCGTCTGCGCGCTCACCCGTTCGTCGTTGCCCATCAACGCGATCCGCAGCGTCTCGCCGAGGCCCACCCGGCGCATCAGCCCGACCGGCTCCAGAGCGCACACCAGGCCGGCGCTGACGTGCGAGTCGAAGAACGTGGCGTCCTGCGAGCAGATCACGACGTCGGATTCGTTGAGGAAGTAGAACGCCCCGGCCGTGCAGATGCCCTGCACCGCGCACACCACCGGCTTCCACATCTTCTGCCACTTCGGGCTCAGGTACTCGCCCGGATCCTCGTGGTGCCAGACGTTGTCGGGCTGGCCGAACGCCGTCTTGACGTCCAGGCCCGCGCTGAACGCACGATCACCGGCGGCGCGCAGCACGATCGCATTGACCGAGTCGTCGAGCCTGACCCTGCGCCACGCCTCCGCCATCTCCCCGCACATGGTGCGGTCGAACGCGTTGAGCCGGTCCGGGCGGTTCAGCGTGATCGCGGCGACGCGATCGACGGGATCGACGTCGAGTCGAATCGTCTCGAAGCCGGTCATCGGCACCGCCAGTTCGGTGCGCGTTTCTCCATGAACGCCTTCGGGCCCTCTCGGGCGTCGTCGGTGCGCACCACGCGCTCGCGGAATGTCTCGGCGAGGATCTCGGCTTCGTGCAGCGGCAGGTCGAGGGTCTTGTGGACGGCCAGCCGGGTGCCCCGCACAGCCAGCGGCGCATTCGAGTTGACGATGTCGGCGATCTCGTGGGCGCGTTCGAGCAGCCGGTCGTGCTCGACGACCTCGCTGATCATGCCGAGCTCGTAGGCCCGCTCGGCGCTCATTCGTTCGTGCTTGCCCATCAGCGCCATGCGCAGCGCGATGTTGCGGGGGAGCACTCGGGCCAGCCGGACCATCTCGCGGCCCGCCACCAGGCCGATGCTGACGTGCGGATCGAAGAAGGTGGCCTTGTCCGAGGCGATCGCGATGTCACCGGTGGTGATCCAATCCAGGCCGGCGCCGCAGCACAGTCCGTTGACTGCCGTGAGCACCGGCTTGGCCATCCGGCGAAACGGCGGCGTGCCCTCCTGCGGGGCCTCCCACTGGTCATAGGTGGTCAGGTAGGGCCGCTCGTAGATCACCCGGCCGTCCTCGGGGATCTCGCCGACGTCGGCTCCGGTGCAGAAGGCGCGACCGGTCCCGGTGACGATGACGATCCAGATGTCGTCGTTGTTCTCGGCCTCGTGGTAGGCGGCGCGCAGTTCGGAGATCATGTTCGGGCTCAGCGCATTGAGCGCGCCGGGCCGGTTCAGCGTGATGGTCGCCTTGTGCCCGTCGACCGCGTAGATGATGTCGTCGAATGTCATCGTTGCTTCCCTGAATCAGCGTCCGGTGAACTCCGGCGGGCGCTTCTTCCGAAACGCCGCCAGTCCCTCTCTGAAATCGGTTGTCCGGCAAGACAGCTCGACGTTGAACAGTTCCTGTGTCATCGCCTGCGCAAGCGAGGCGTGCTGGGCGTAGTGGAGGCCCTGCTTGGTCAGGCCGATCGCGGCCGTCGGCCCGGCGGCGAGCCGGTCGACGAGTTCGTCGCTGACCGCGTCGAGTTCGGAGCCGGGCACCGCCTGGTGGATCAGCCCCCAGTCGGCCGCGTCGGCGCCGCTCACCTTCTCGCCGAGCACCAGCATGCGACGGGCGCGGGCCGGACCGACGAGTCTCGGCAGCAGCCACGTCGCTCCCGAGTCCGGGCTGAAACCGCGGCCGACGAACGGCTCCCAGAACAGCGCGTCGTCGGTGGCGACCGCGAAGTCGGCGGCCAGTGCCAGATTGCAGCCCAGCCCGACCGCCCACCCGCGCACGCTGCACACCACCGGCAGCTGCATCGTGTGCACCAGCTCGACGACCCGGTTCGCGGTGTGAGGGATACGGCGGACCAGATCGCCGGTGCGCGGGCGTTGTCCCGTGACGTTAGTGGCCACCCAGTCCGCTCCCGTGCAGAAGTCGGCGCCGGCGCCGCGGATATGGACGGCGCGCAGTGAGTCGTCGGTGGCGGCGTCGGTCAGTGCTGCCACCAGGTCGTCAACCATGCGGTGGCTGAGCGCATTTCGACGGTGCGGCCGGTCGAGCGTGACGCGCAGGATCGCACTTTCGCGCGATGTCGTCACCATGCCCTCGCCGGCCGCTTCGGTCACCGTTGATTCCGCCGATCTGTCGCTATACGGTTAGTCATACAGTATTGCTATCTTGTACAAGTTAGCAAGGAAACCTCATCGAGTGAAAGGGCAAGCGATGATCGACAGCAGGCCCCGATTCGGCGAGCAACCCCTTCCTCAGACGGTCGCGGCGGCAGGCGCGATCCGCCGGCTGAGCGGGCTCCTGCTGTCGATGGAACATGAACACCCGACGGTGGACACGATGCTGACGCAGATGGCCGCGTGGGAGCGCGAATTGGCCCTGGCGGCCGCACCCGACCCCACTCCACGGATCGGTCCGGACGCCGCCGCCACCCAACGCGTGTATCTCGACCACGCCTTCGATGTCGGGGCCTACAACCCTGCGTTCCCCGAGTACACCTTCGACCGCCTCGATGCCGACATCGCCGCCGGGCGCGTCGTGTTCCCCGTCGTCTTCGAGGGGCCGCCCGGCCTGGTGAACGGCGGCTTCCTCGCCGTGTTCTTCGATAGCGTCACCCAGCACCACAGCTGCGCGTCGGGACGGACCGGGAAGACGAGGGCGCTGAGCGTGAAGTTCCGCCGCCCGACCCCCATCCTCACCGAGTTGCGATTCGACGTGACCCGTGTCGAGGAGGACGGCCGGGTGACGTCGACAGCCCGGCTGCTGTCGAGCGACGAGGTGCTGTGCATCGGCGAATTCGCCACCGCGGCATCGCCGCCCGAGCAGCTCTCGGTCTTCGACTACGGCCGGCGGGGCCCGAGCGCATGACCGGTGTCCGCATCCGGCCGCCGCGCATCGCCGAGATCATCGCCGCGCGACTGCGCGACGACATCCTGACCGGACGCCTCAAGGAGGGCGACGTGCTGCCGTCGCAGGACGGTCTGCTCGCCGAGTTCGGCGTCAGCCCGCCGGCGCTGCGGGAGGCCATCCACATGCTCGAGATGGACGGCCTCATCTCGGTGCGGCGCGGCAACATGGGCGGGGCGATCGTGCACCTGCCGTCGGCCGACCGCACCGCGCACATGATCAGCATGGTGCTGCAGGCGCGCTCGGCGACACCGGCCGACGTCAGCGGTGCGCTTCTGCATCTCGAGCCGATCTGCGCGGGCATGTGCGCCGCCCGGGCCGATCGAGAGACCGAGGTCGTGGCTTACCTCCAAGACGAGATCGACACGCAGATAGAGCATTTCGACGACCCGGCGCGGTATGTGCCGAACGCCAGGCGCTTCCACGAGGCGATCGTCTCGCGGTGCGGCAACGAGCCGATGATCCTGCTGATCGGCTCGCTGGAGTTGATCTGGTCGGCGCACGAGTCCGCGGTGTGGGCCGACGAGAACAACCCCGTCGACCCGCTCAACCGCAAGACGATGCGCGCCGCGTTGCGCGATCACCAGCGGCTGCTCGACGCGATCCGTGACGGCAACGAGGCGAGGGCGGTCCGGCTGGCCGCCGACCATCTCGCGGCCGCGCGGCGCAACACGCTGGCCGTGGGCGCCGACCGGACCATCGAGGCCAGACTCATCTCCGATGCGCAGTGAGGACAGTCGATGACCGCCACCGCCGATGACCGCGTGCTGTTCGACGTCGACCGCGAACAGCGGATCGCGACCATCACGTTCAACAACCCCGCCCAGCGCAACTCCTACGACGCGGCGATGCGCGATGCGATCGCTCGCTGCCTGGACGTCGTCGCCGACGACGACGACATCACCGTCGTGCTCCTGCGCGGCGCCGACGGGGTTTTCAGCACCGGGGCGGATATGAACAACGCCTACGGCTGGTACGGCGACCGCCAGGAGGGGAACAAGCGGCCGAGCCAGCGCAGGCGGCTGACCGTCGACCGCAAATCGTTCGGCTTCTACCACAACTTCATGGGGTTCCCGAAGGTGACAGTGGGGGAGATCAGCGGGTACGCGCTCGGGGGCGGGTTCGAGATGGCGCTGATGACCGACATCTCGGTGATCGCCCGAGACACCAGGATCGGTATGCCCGCGACCCGGTTCCTGGGGCCTGCACTCGGCAGCCTGCACATGTTCTTCCATCGGCTGGGTCCGGTACTGGCGCGACGACTGCTGCTGACCGGAGACATCATCGAGGCGGGCGCGGTCGAGCACCTCGGCGTGTTCACCGACACCTGTGATGCCGGCAAGGTCCCGGCGAGGGCGCGCTACTGGGCCCAGAAGGCGGCGAAGATGCCCGCCGACGGTGTGGTGATCGCGAAGGAGGCGTTCCGGCTCGTCGAGCAGACCCAGGCCTATCAGGGCGAAGAAGTGGCCAGTTATCTGTTCCACGCCTACGGGACGAACCTGCAGTTCGCCGAGGGTGAGTTCAACTTCGTCAAGACCCGCGCGCAGCACGGCACCAAGGAGGCGTTCCGGCTGCGTGACGAGCATTTCCACGTGCCCGAGCCGGATTGACCGCCCTCGGTATCGCAAGCTATACACAACCTGCTAGTTTTGTAACGTCGCTAACGTCGAACCCCGAGGTGGAGAACATGCGCGAACCCGTCATCGTCGGTGCAACCCGGACCGCGATCGGTCGTTCCTTCAAGGGCACGCTGGTCAACACCCCACCCGAGACGTTGATCACCACGGTCCTGCCCGAGGTGATCCGCCGCTCGGGGATCGACCCGCAGGCCATCGACGACATCATCTTCGCCGAATCGCATTACGGCGGCGGCGATCTCGCCCGCTATGCGGCCGACGCCATCGGCCTGCACGACGTGCCCGGCCAGTCGGTCAACCGGCACTGCGCAGGCAGTCTCACCGCCATCGGCAATGCGGCGGCGCAGATCGGCTCCGGGATGGAGCGCGCGCTGATCGCCGGTGGTGTGCAGTCGCTGTCGATGACTCCGCTGGTGAACTGGCGCATCCCCGGCCCCGAGCTGAAGTTCGAGGAGCGCTGGATGCCGCCGACGCACGTCGAGACGCCCGACGCTCCCTGCCGCGACATGTCGATCACCGTCGGCTGGAACACCGCCCAGGCGGCGGGCATCAGCCGTGAGGACATGGACGCGTGGGCGGCGCGGTCGCACCAGCGCGCCGTCGCCGCTCAGGACGCCGGCAAGTTCGCCGACGAGATCGTGCCGCTCAAGGTCGAGCAGTTCGACGGTTCGGTGATCGACTTCAGCGTCGACGAGCATCCGCGCCGGGACACCACCGTCGAGAAGCTGGCCGGCCTCAAGGTGCTGCACCCGGAGATCGAGGGCTTCTCCATCACCGCGGGCAACAGCAGCGGCACCAACGACGCTGCCGCCGCGGTCGCCCTCGTCGACAGCGAGTACGCCGCCGCCGAGAACCTCACCCGGATGGCTGCCGTGAGGGCCTGGGCCGCAGCGGGCGTCCCGCCTCGCGACTGCGGACTGGGCGCGGTGAAGGTGATCGGCAAGGTGCTCGACCGCGCCGGCCTCAAACCGTCCGACGTGGCGCTGTGGGAGATCAACGAGGCGTTCGCCTCCGTGCCGATCGCCGCTTGCCGCGAGTACGGCATCGACGAGGAACTGGTGAACTTCTCCGGAAGTGGTTGCAGCCTAGGCCATCCCATCGCCGCATCGGGGGCGCGGATGGTCACGACACTGGTGTACGAGCTGCAGCGGCGAGGTGGCGGAATCGGTGTCGCCGCGATGTGCGCGGGTGGCGGCCAGGGCGGCGCCGTCGTCGTCGAGGTCTGACGCTACTTCCGCGACTTCTTCGCGGGCTCGGCCTCGATCAATCGAGAGGCATGGTCGAGGATGCACTCGAGGCCGAACTCGAAGTTCTTCTCGTCGGCGACGCCGATGTGGTGACCCTTTTCGGTGACCAACGCCAGCAGCGGAGTGCTGTCGGCGTCGATGGTCATGGTCTCCTCGAGGTCACTGGGACCCTCGTCGGCGGCGCGGTTCTTCTCACGCAGGCGGTGCAGCACCACCGATCCGCGAACATGCACCGACACCGCCGAGTAGGTGTCGAACGCGTCCTCGGCCGACAGCCCAGCTTCGACGAGGCTCGCGATCGCCTTCTCCACTTCCTGCACGCCCACCTTGGCGGTCCTGGGACTCAGCGCGGACCGGATGAGAATCAAGTCACACAGAATCGGGCTGCCCATGAACGTCTTTCGCATCGCCCGCGCGTGATTGCGCAGCGTCTCGCGCCAGTCCTTGGCCTCGACATACGGCGTTGCGAAGACGTACTGGCGCAACGCGCGGTCCGTCATCGCGTTGAGCAGGTCGTCCTTCTTGCGGAAGTACCAGTAGATGCTCGTGACGCCGACGCCGAGGTGCTTGCCGAGCAACGGCATGGACAAGTTGTCGATGCCGACCTGCTCAGCGAGTTCGAAAGCGCCCTTGATGATGTCGTCGGGGTTGATGGATCCGCGCTCGCGTCGTTGACGCTTCTCGGCGGTCGCCTGCCTCGCCACGTAGGGCACCTCCATCGAATCAGCCGCGCGCGCAGCCCCCGCGGACGGGGTTGGTGGACTTGAATCTACCGGCAACTGGCCTCTGATCTGCGCCTATGCAGATGAGTCGGCCGCCCGGTCCTAGCCGTCAACCATACCGGGAGCCCCTTTGCCGACGGGTCCCGCGGTCTTTCCGCTGTTCTACTGTAAGTCATATAGTAAGGTTCTCCAGGCTATCAGGTCGGCGAACACCCGAAAGTGACGTGACGACAGCATGGATCTCGGGCTGAGAGACGCCGCAGCCGTCGTGGTCGGTGGCGGACGCGGGATGGGTCTGGCCGCCGCGCGGTGCCTGGCCGAGGACGGCGCCAGGATCGCCGTCGTCGGGCGGACCCCGGCCGTCGGGTCGGACGCCGCCACGGCGCTCACCGAATGCGGCAGCCCTGACGCCATCGGCCTGACCGCCGACATCACCGACGCCGCACAGGTGCAACGGGTCTTCGGTGAAATCGGCGAGCGCTGGAACGGCGAGCTCAACATCCTCGTCAACGCCGTCGGGCCCGAGTCCGTCGGAACCTTCGAGGAGCTCACCGACGAGCAGTGGCGTGGCGCCTTCGACGGCGGCGTGCCGGGCATGGTGCACTGTGTTCGATCGGCGTTGCCCCTGCTGCCCGCGTACACCGCCGCCAAGGCCGCGCTGACGAGCGTGTCCAAGAACTTGTCGCTGTTGCTGGCGAAGGACGAGATCACGGTCAACGTGGTCTCACCCGGTCCAGTTCGCTCGGGCCGGCCTGTCCGGCGAAATCGGGCCCGTCGTGGCGTTTCTCGCATCACAGCGCAACTCGTACATGACCGGTGCCAACGTCAACGTCGACGGGGGCAGCGATTTCACCTGACTGCACCTGAGACGTCATCGAGGAGGTGATCATGGCGACGGCCAATGAGGCGCGAGAGTGGGCCCGTGTCCACCTGCGCGGTATCGGCGACTCGTTGTACACGCCGTTCTGCGGCGAGGACGGCGACGACATCGACTGGGACGCTTATCGAGTTCTTGTGCGGCACTGCGTCGGTGAACTACGCCACCCGCTGCTGTGGTGCACGAGCGGCATCGCCGAGTTCTGGTCGCTGACCCTCGATGAGCGAAAACGCCTGCTGGAGATGGCGATCGAGGTGGGGCGCGCAGCCAACCCGGATGTCGTCGTGCAGGCCTGCACCGGTTCGGTGACCGCCAAGGACACCCTCGAGCTGACGCTGCACGCGCAGCAGGCGGGCGCCGACATCGTGTACATCCAGACGCCGATGATGGAAGCCCACGGCGGCGAGGGTGTGCTGCGCTTCTTTCGGTACATCGCCGATCGCACCGACATCGCGCTGGGCATGTTCAACTCGCCGTCGTCGGGATACGTGCTGACACCGGCGGAGAGCGCCCGTATCTACGAGGAGATCCCGGCCGTCTGTGCGACCAAGGAGGGCGCGTTCCGGCCGGCAGCGAGCCGAATGTTGCACGAGTTGGCGCCAGGCCTGGCGGTTTGGGAGTGCGACAAGACGGTCTATCGGGCGGGTTGGCTGCGGGACGGGATCGTCTGCCCGGCGCAACTCGGCACCGCCGGCTACCTGTTCGAGACACCTACGCACCGCCCGTTCTCGGAGTACTGGGACCTGATCGTCAGCGGGCAGCTCGTCGAGGCGATGGACTTCGCGCGGGATTCGGGCTTGGACCGGTTCGACCTGGACCTGGGTTCATGGTTCACCTGCTACCCCGGCCGGCCCGACTACTTCACCCACTGGGGCGGCGCGTTCAAATACGCCGCCTCAGTGCTCGGTCTGCCGATCGGTGCGTACCCACATTCGCGGCCTCCGCAGGCGAAGCTGCCCGACGTGGCGAAGGCGCAGATCGACGCGGCATACAAGCGGTTCGGGGTCGTCCACCTCTGAGCGGTGCGACGCTCGCGCAGCGGCACGAAGCGGCGTCACGATCCAGACTGTGAAATGACGCTTGGGGGCAGCCGGTACCGGCTACCCCCAACCGCGGGCCTTCGTCGCCGAAGGATCACTTCAATTCGGTTCCGTTCAGGCACTGCCGCTGTTGCCGGAGCCACCGCTGCTGCCACTGCCGCTGTTGCCGGAGCCAGTGCCGTTGGAATCACCGCTCCCGTTGGCGCCGGTGGTGCTGCTGGAATCACCGCTCCCGTTGGCGCCGGTGGTGCTGCTGGAATCACCGCTCCCGTTGGCGCCAGTGGTGCTGGAACCACCGCTGCCGGTGTTGTCGTCAGCGGTGCTGGAATCGTGGGTGGTTTCGTCGCCGCTTGTGGCGTCGTTGCCGGTTGCGTCATCGCCGGAAACGGCGTCGCCAGTGGTCGCATCGCCGGATGTCGCCGCCTGACGCCCGCTGTCAACCACAGCGATGCTTTCACTGGGGGCGTCGTGGCCGAGTGCCGCCTTCTCCCCGAGAGTGACGGGATTGCTTGCCGTGTCGACGGTGAACATGACCGAGTTGTCGGTGATGGAAACGTCGGTCGGCGACGGAATTGCCGCAGCGGCAGCGGCCGGCGATGTCGCCGGCGGAGTCAGCGCCCCCGCGAGCGCCGCCGGGACTTGGGCGAAGAAGAAGTCGAGCGTGCCTCGCGGCGAGAGCAAGCCAGGGAACGTCTGATTGGGACTGGGCGGGAAGTCAACGGTGAAGTCTGGCACATAACCGTTGAGGAACGCGTTGGCGATCAGGGCCGGCGCGCTGATCAGCTCGCTGATCGCTGTCATGAAGTCGCCGGCCACGAGTGCGGCACGGGTGCGATCGAGGATCTCCGTGGTCTGAAGGGTCGCGGTGATCACGGGGGCGAGTATGGCCCTGGCGAAGTTGCCCACCACGGCGCGATTAAGCACAGAGTCGAGCACTCTGGCGACCTGATCGGCGCCGATGGACTCGGCAAAGTCGCCCGGAATGGCGAGGGCATCGAGTAATGCTTGCCTACCGTCGGTCCCGAACTCCGTCAGGAAGTACACATTGAGGGCGCTGAACGCCTCGGTGAATTCGCCCTGGGCGAGAAAGGCCGCCGAGCTCTGCAGGACACCTGGCAACTTTGTCAACGCGTCTTGCAAGGCCGCCAGTGATTCCGCGTTCGCGCCCGCAAGGCGATTGCCGAAGGTCGCCGAGAAACTTGTCAGCGCGGTCAGGAGAGGCAGCGGGTTGCTCACACTCGCCGTGAGGAAACCAACGAATTCGGCTTGGACAGCGGGGTTGCTCAGCGCCTGCGCCAGCGCGGTCGACGAGGCCGAGATGCCGGCGCCCAACGTGTTGAGAGAGGCGAGCGTGTTCGTGATGGTCTGCTGGTATGCCGAGAGTGGACTGGCGATCGCGGCGAGCTCGACGCCCGCATCGCGGAGGTGAGGCATGGCGGCCGTCGAAGCCACTGGATTCACCGCGAGTACGCCGGCGCTCGCCATTGCGACTCCAGCGACGAAAACCTTGGTGCGGTACGAAGTCGTCGGCGGGCCGTCCGGTCTGTACTGGCAATCCGATGGGCCGTCGCTCAGCGCTAAGTGCACGTTTTTCTCCCGTGTCCCGTTAATTTGCTGGTTCAGCGAGCCTGAGAGTAGCTGAGCCTACCCTTAGAAACAATAGGCATGCCTAACCTCTGATTCCGGTGCGACTGCTAAGTGGGAACCTCGTAGAAGTCGCTACCGATAGGTGTACAGTATGGCCATACACAACCCAGGACCGCCGAAGGAGAGCGACGGGTGAGCGCTGCTTACCGCGTGGCAGAACCAGCCGCCTCTGTACCGGTGCTCTACGAAGTGCGTGACACCGGCGTCGCCGTCCTTACACTCAACCGGCCCGAGCGGATGAACGGCTGGGGCGGCGGTCTGGCGACGAGTTTCTACGCCCGGCTCGACGAAGCGGAAAACGACCCCCGCGTGCGCGCGATCGTCGTCACCGGCAGTGGCCGCGCGTTCTGTGCCGGCGCGGACATGGGCGACCTGACGACCATCACCGCCGCCACCGTGGACGACGCCGCAGGCACCGACGTCGGCGAGCTGGTGGGTGCGCGTCACCCGCATTTCCTGATGACGATGCGCAAGCCGGTGATCGCCGCGGTCAACGGGGCGTGCGCGGGGATGGGTTTGACCCTGGTGCTGGCGTGCGATGTCCGCTTCGCCGCCGACGGCGCCAAGTTCACGACGTCGTTCGCCCGGCGCGGGCTGATCGCCGAGTACGGGATCTCGTGGATCCTGCCGCGAGTCGTCGGCACCGGGGTGGCGATGGACCTGCTCCTGTCGGGCCGGGTGCTGCCGGCCGCCGAGGCAGCCCGGCTGGGTCTGGTCAACGATGTACTGGCACCGGACGAACTCGTGCCGCGGGCGCTCGCGTATGCCGAGGACATCGCGGCCAACTGCGCGCCCAGTTCTCTGGCGGTGATCAAGCAACAGGTGTACGCAGACACCATGCGGGATGTCTTCGAGGCCAGTGACCACGCCGAGAAGCTGATGCACGAGTCGATGACCCGGCCGGACTTCATCGAGGGCATCACGAGCTTCTTCGAGAAGCGCCCGCCGAAATTCCCGCCGCTCAAGGAGGAGTCATGACGACCTTGGACTACATGGCGATCGACGTCGACAACCACTACTACGAACCGATCGACTCCTTCACCCGGCACCTGCCCAAGGAGTTCAAACGCCGTGGCGTGCAGATGCTCACCGAGGGTAAGCGGACATTCGCGGTGATGGGCGGCGTCGTCAACCACTTCATCCCCAACCCGACGTTCGACCCGATCATCGAGCCGGGATGCCTGGATCTGCTGTTCCGCGGCGAGATTCCCGACGGCGTCGACCCGGCGTCGCTGATGAAGGTCGACCGGTTGGCCGACCACCCCGAGTATCAGAACCGCGACGCCCGGGTGAAGATCCTCGACAAGCAGAACCTCGAAACCGTGTTCATGTTGCCCACTTTCGCGTGCGGCGTGGAGGAAGGGCTCAAGCACGACATCGAAGCGACGATGGCCTCGGTGCACGCTTTCAACCTGTGGCTCGACGAGGACTGGGGTTTCGACCGCCCCGACCATCGGTTCCTGTCGGCACCGATCATCTCGCTGGCCGACCCCGACAAGGCGGTCGAGGAAGTCGAGTTCGTGTTGGGCCGCGGCGCCAAGATCGTCTGCGTGCGTCCTGCGCCCGTGCCCGGCCTCGTGAAGCCGCGCTCGCTCGGCGATCCGCTGCACGACCCGGTGTGGGCGCGGCTGGCCGAAGCCGGTGTCCCGGTGGTGTTCCACCTCTCCGACAGCGGCTATCTCGCGATCGCGGCGCTGTGGGGCGGCAAGGCGACGTTCGAGGGGTTCGGCAAGAAGGACCCGCTCGACCAGGTCCTGCTCGACGACCGCGCCATCCACGACTCGATGGCCTCGATGATCGTGCACCAGGTGTTCACCCGCCACCCCACACTCAAAGTGGCCAGCATCGAGAACGGCTCCTACTTCGTCCACCGCCTGATCAAGAGACTGAAGAAGGCCGCCAACACCGCGCCATACCACTTCAAGGAGGATCCCGTCGAGCAGCTGAAGAACAACGTCTGGATCGCGCCGTACTACGAGGATGACGTCAAGCTGCTAGCCGCGACCATCGGTGTGGACAAGATCCTTTTCGGTTCGGACTGGCCGCACGGGGAGGGCCTGGCCGACCCGATGGCCTTCACCGCCGACATTCCGCAATTCCCGGAGTTCAGCGCGGACGACACCCGAAAAGTGATGCGGGACAACGCACTGCACCTGCTCGGCGCGGACGTTCCGGCAGTCTGACGTGGAGTGGACCATCGGTGCGGTGCTGGACGCGATCGCCACCAAGGTACCCGACCGGCTGATGACGGTGTGCGGGCAGCGGCGCAGCACGTTCGGCGAGTCGGCGGACCGCACACGGCGGCTCGCGAACTACCTCGCGGCACAAGGGTTCGGCGCGTACCGCGAACGCGTCGACCTGGAGAACTGGGAGTGCGGGCAGGACCGCGTCGCGCTCATCATGCACAACGACCTATACCCCGACATGGTGATCGGCTGCCTCAAGGCCCGCACCGTGCCGGTCAACGTCAACTACAACTACACGCCGCGTGAGGTCGCCGAACTCCTCGACTACCTGAAACCACGCGCCGTCATCTACCACCGGTCCTTGGGCCCCAAGTTCGCCGACGTGCTGCCACCGTCGACCGCTGACCTGATGATCTCGATCGACGACGACGCCTCCGTGGCCGAGCTGCCCGGCGCGACAGAGCTCGAAGACGCACTGGTGCAGGGCGAATCAAATCGGCCGATCACACCCTCGCCCGACGACGTGATGATGGTCTGCACCGGCGGAACCACGGGTAGGCCCAAGGGCGTGATGTGGCGGCAGGGCGACACCTATGTGGTGTCGATGAACGGCGCCGACCACGAGTCCGTCGTCGAGATCCACGCCAGGATCGGTCCCGAGGGACAGCCCTGGTTCGCGGTGTCTCCCCTGATGCACGCCGCCGGGATGTGGACCGCCTTCGCGGCCCTGCTCAACGGACTGCCGGTGATCCTCTACGACAAGACGAGGCTCGACCCACGCGCGGTGCTCGAGACCGCGCAGCGGGAGAAGGTCGGCCTGATGACGATGGTCGGCGACGCCTACGCCGGGCCGCTGGTCGAAGAACTGCGCGCCGGGTCCTACGACCTGTCGTCACTGTTCGCGATCGGCACCGGGGGAGCGGCGACCAATTCCCGACATCAACGGGCACTGCTCGACCTGCTGCCACAGATCACACTGATCAATGGATACGGGTCGTCGGAAACCGGCAATATGGGCTTCGGCCGCAGCAGGCGCGGCGACGAGAAGGAGACCTTCGAACTGCGCGAGGGCGCACTGGTGCTGTCCGAGGACTACCGCCGCTTCTTACGGCCCGGCGAGGACGAGATCGGGTTCGTCGCTCGCGGCGGCCGCATCCCGCTGGGCTACTTCGACGACGAAACCGCAACGCGCAAGACCTTTCCGGTGGTCGACGGCCGGCGCGTGGTGATCTCCGGTGACCGCGGGTCGCTGGCGCCGGACGGCACACTGCGATTGTTCGGCCGGGATTCGCTGGTGGTCAACACCGGCGGCGAGAAGGTCTTCGTCGAGGAGGTGGAGGAAGTGTTGCGGGCGCATCCGTCGGTCGCCGACGCGCTGGTCGTTGGGCGGCCCAGCGAGCGTTGGGGACAGGAAATCGTCGCGCTGGTTGCGCTGAGCCCCGACGTCGAAGCGGACCACGACCTGCTGCACGCCCACTGCACGTCCCAGCTGGCGCGGTTCAAGGCGCCCAAGGAGTTCCTCTTCGTTCCGGCGGTGCGCAGACTCGGAAACGGCAAGCCGGACTACCGCTGGGCGAAAAGCGCCGCCGCGCAGCAGGTGTCGCTGACATGAACGCCAACAGGACCATTGACTGCCTGGTCAACGTCCACTTCGGCGAGACCGAACAGCAGCCCATGTGGATGCTCAAGGTCCGCGACGACTACTTCAAGGGCCCGCAGTCGATGTTCGCCCCCGTCGATCTGGCCGAACTGCTCGACGAGATGGACGAACAGGGTGTCGCACAGGCGATCCTGATGGACAACCTGGCCAAGCCGTCGACCACGGCGCGCAAGTTCGTCGAAGCCAAGCCGGAACGGTTCGCGCTGGCCATGGGCGGGGTCAACCTGCTGCGGCCCATGCCGTCGCTGGCGGAACTGTCCGCGGTCGTCGCTGATCTGCCCGTGGCGTACGCCGTGGTGGGACCGAGCTTCTGGGGCGACGGGCAGTACGCCCCGAGTGACGCCGTCTACTACCCGCTCTACACCAAGTGCGCCGAACTGGGCCTGCCGCTGTGCGTCAACACCGGCATCCCCGGCCCGCCGATCCCCGGTGAGGTGCAGAACCCTATCCACCTCGACCGGGTCTGCGTGCGGTTCCCCGAGCTGAAGGTGTGCATGATCCACGGCGCCGATCCATGGTGGGACGTCGCGATCCGGATGCTGATCAAGTACCAGAACCTGCGGCTGATGACGTCGGCGTGGTCGCCGAAGCGGTTGCCCGACAGCCTGCTGCACTACATGCGTACCCGCGGAAAGAACAAGGTGATCTACGCGTCGGACTGGCCGGTGCTCACCATGCGCCGGCTGATACCCGAGGCCAAGGCCCTTGACCTGCCTGCCGAGGTGCTGGACAACTATCTGTACAACAACGCCCGGGAATTCTTCTTCGAGCGGGAAGGCTGACGATGGATCGGTACGAACTGCGCAGGCTGGACTACAGCCTGTCGGAGGACCATCAGGCGCTGCAGGCGGCGTACAAGGACTTCTTCGCCACCCTCTGTTCCATCGAAACCGTCCGCGCCGCAGAGCAGTCCGGGTTCGACAAGAGTTTGTGGGAACGCCTTTGTGGGATGGGCGCATCGTCGATGGCGTTGCCCGAGGACGTCGGCGGTGACGGTGCGACCCTCGTCGACCTGACGCTGGTGGCCGAGGAGATCGGCCGCTCCCTGGCGCCCGTGCCCTGGATCGACCATGTCTGTGCCGCGCGGCTGCTGGGCAGGCTCGGCGTCTCCGATCCCGACGTCGTGAGCGGCAAGCAGATCGTGGGATTGGACCCTCGGCACGGCAGTGCACCAGGCGTTCGGTTGGTGCCGAGCGGCTCGGTGGCCGACCACATCGTCGTGCGCGACGGCCCCGATCTCCAGGACATCGTGAAGCTGACCTTCGCCACCCGGCCTGCCAGGGTCGACAACATCGGCAGGCTGCCGATGGCATGGATCGACCCGACGGCCGCCGACGGCCGGACGGTGGTGGCGACCGGTACGGAGGCGCTGGCGCACTATCAGCGCGCGCTGGACGAATGGCGGGTGTTGACGGGCGCCGCGCTGGCGGGTCTCGTCGAGCAGACCATGACCATCGCCGCCGAGTTCGCCAAGACGCGCTACACGCTCGGCGTGCCGATCTCGACGTTGCAGGCCATCTCGCATCCGTTGGCCAACATCGCGATCACCGTGCAGGGCGGACGGAACCTGGCGCGGCGGGCGGCGTGGTTCCTCGACAACGAACCCGATGAGCGTCCCGAACTGGCGCCGTCGGCGTTCGTGTTCATGGCCGAGGAGGCCGCGAAGGCGGCGACGATGGCGGTGCAGATCCAGGGCGGCCTGGGAGTGTCGGCCGAAGCGGCGGCCAGCGCCTACCTGGTGCGGGCCCGCGGATGGGCGCTGGCCGGTGGCGACCCGGCAGCCAGCGCGAAGTACATCGCCGAGATCGTCGCCGCACGCGAGGGCGGGGGAGCTGCATAGTGGACTTCTCCAGAGTCGAACTGTCGGCCGACGATCAGGCGTTCCTCGAAGATTCCCGCGCCTTCCTGCGGTCGATCGTCACCGAGGATGTGCTGCGCCGCGACCGCGAGACCGGCGACAACTTCGACGAGGGCGTGCATCTGGCGCTCGGCGCGGCCGGCTACCTGGCCCGCGAGTGGAGACCCGAATCCGAGGGTGGATTCAACCGCGTCAGGCGCCGCATCTGGGAACTGGAGAAGCGTCGCGCGCACGTGCCGTGGGTGACGTTCGGCACCACCGCGATGATCGCGCGGTCGGTGCAGAAGTTCGGCTCCGAGGAACTCAGAGCCGAGGTGATGCCGGGCGTCTACAGCGGACATGTGCGAATGTGTCTGGGCTACACCGAGCCCGAGGGCGGTTCCGACGTCGCCACCTGCAAGACCCGCGCCGTCCGGGAGGCGGATGGATCGAGCTGGATCATCAACGGCTCCAAGATGTTCACCACCGGCGCGCACAACTGCCAGTACGTCTTCCTCATCACCAACACCGATCCCTCCGCGCCGAAACACAAGAGCCTGACGATGTTCCTCGTTCCGCTCGACTCGCCGGGCATAGAGATCCAGGGCATCCGCACCGTCGACGGCGACCGCACCAACATCGTCTACTACACCGATGTGCGCGTCGACGACAAGTACCGGCTCGGCGAGGTCAACGACGGCTGGACCGTGGTGCGTGAACCGCTCAACGCCGAGCACGGCGCGGTCGAGGCGGCCGACGACGGGCTGGCCGACGTCGCGATCATGATGCACCAAGCGAACTTCATGGCCACCGCCGCCGACAAGGCCGCCGCGAAGGTGACCGAGGCAGATCCGAACGGGCGACGATTGATCGAGGACGGCTCGGTCGCCTACCGGTTGGGCCGCAGCGTGGCCCGCATGGAGGCGTCGTTCTCCACACCCAACATCTTCGGCCGGGTGGCGCTGGCCCAGACGATGCGCGACATCTCGCCCGACTTGATGGACATCCTCGGCACCGCCGCGTCGCTTCCGTTCGGCACCGACGGCGCGGCCGACGACGGCGCCGCCGAGTACGTGTTCCGGTTCGCGCCACTGGTCGGTATCTACGGCGGCACGCTCGAGGTGTTCCGCAACATGATCGCGCAATATGTGCTCGGCCTCGGCAAGCCCGCCTACGCCGCCAAAGCTTGAGAAACCGGCGAGCGCGCGAGTTCGCACCCGACACGCCGAGCTCAGACCAGCACTTTGCGCGAGCTCGTGAGATGAAGGAAGCATGAACGACACACCTCCCAACGGCCGCCGCAAAGCCCTGGTGATGGGTCCGAGCGGTTTCGTGGGGTCACATGTGACGCGCAAGCTCGTCGAGCGTGGCCACGACGTGCGCGTGTACCTGCGCAAGACCAGTTCGACCGTGGCCATCGACGACCTCGACGTCGAGCAGTGCCACGGCGACCTGTACGACGAGGACGCGCTGCGCGCCGCGATGGCCGATCGCGACGTCGTCCACTACTGCATCGTCGACACCCGGTTCCACCTGCGCGATCCGGCGCCGCTGTTCGAGACGAACGTCAACTGTCTGCAGCGGGTGCTCGACATCGCAGCCGACGCCGACCTGCACCGGTTCGTGTTCTGCAGCACGATCGGCACGATCGCGCTCGGCGACGGGCGGACCCGGGTCACCGAGGACATGCCGTTCGATTGGGGCGACAAGGGTGGCGCGTACATCGAGTCACGCCGCCAAGCCGAGGAACTGGTGCTGCGCTACACCCGCGAGCGCGGCCTGCCCGCGGTGGTGATGTGCGTATCAAATCCCTACGGGCCGGGCGACTGGCAGCCGCACCAGGGGCTGATGTTGCAATACGCCGCGTTCGGCAAGGTACCGGCGTACATCAACGGCGTGGACACCGAGGTCGTCGGCATCGAGGATGTCGCCGAGGCGTTCCTGCTGGCCGGTGACCACGGCCGCATCGGCGAGCGCTACATCATCTCCGAGACCTACATGTCGATGCGGGAGATGTTGCAGACGGCTGCGAACGCGGTCGGGGCGAAGCCGCCGCGCTTCGGCGTGCCCCTGGCACTGGTGTATGCGTCGGTGGGGGTCGCCAATGCGGTGGGACGGCTCACCGGCCGCGACATTCCGATCACCACGACCGGCGTGCGCCTGCTCCACATCATGGCGCCGGCCGACCACAGCAAGGCGACCAACGAACTGGGCTGGCGGCCCCGGCCGACCGCCGAGGCGATCAAGCGGGCCGCGCAGTTCTATGTCGAGCACGCCGAAGAGATGGCGCTGTGACCGAATCCGATCTCGTCGAGATCGAGTCGATCAAGCAGCTCAAGGCACGCTACTGCCGGCTTCTGGACACCAAGGACTGGACAGCGTGGCGCGACATCTTCACCGACGACTTCCACAGCGACACCTCCGAGTCGGGCGGCAAAGTCATCGACGGCGCCGACGAGTTCGTTGCGTTCACCCGAAAGAGCCTGCGCAACCAGGCCACCGTGCACCAGGTGCACGCACCCGAGATCGAGGTCACCTCGGCGAGTACCGCATGCGGGGTGTGGGCGCTGGAGGACGTCGTGCGATTCGGGCCGGGGGTGAACCTGCGCGGTTACGGGCACTACACCGAGACCTACGAGAAGACCGACGGCCAGTGGCGGATCAAGAGCTCGAAGCTGACGCGGCTGCGCGAAGACGTCGGCAACGGCGTTGTGGCCGTGTACATCTCCGACCCGATGCGGCGAGCGATCCGGCGACTCGCGCGGCGGGTGATGACGTAGCCACCCGGCTCCGGAGCGGATGAACTCCTCACCCGACCGCTTCTTTGCTCGTCGGTCTCATCTCGTCAGGATCGTGGCGGCGGCGGTGCCTGGGGCGCCGTACAGCTGCGCGAAGCCGACTTTGGGCTCGCCGGGCACCTGCCGGTCACCGGCGTCACCGCGCAACTGGCAGACCAGCTCGTGTAGCTGCCGCAGGCCGGATGCGCCGATCGGCTCGCCGTTTGCGATAAGCCCGCCGTCGGTGTTCACCGGCAGTGCACCGGTGATCTCGGTGGCGCCGTCGGCAAGCAGCTTCTCCTGCTCGCCGTCGGCGCAGAAGCCGCACTCGGCCATGTGAATGATCTCCGCGCCGGCGTCGGTGTCCTGCAGCTGGACGACATCGACGTCTTCGGGTGCGACGCCTGCCTTTTCGAACGCGGCCTTGGCGGCGTAGACGGTGGGTGCGACGTCCTCGTCGACCGGCGCGAAGGTCGTATTGACCTCGTAGGCGCCGTACGTGCGGGTGCGGACCTCCACCGCGTTCAGGTACACGGGTGTGGATGTGTACCGCTCGGCGATGTCGGCGCGGCACATTACGACGGCGGCCGCCCCCTCGTCGGGAGCGCAGAACATGTACTGCGTGAGCGGATAGTTCAGCATGGCGGAGTTGAGGATCTGATCCTCGGGAATCGGCTTGCGACGGAACGCGTTGGGGTTCAGCGCGCCGTTACGGAAGTTCTTGGCCGCGACCTTGGCCAGCGTCTGCTGCGAGATGTCGTGATCGTGCAGGTAGCGGTTGGCCTTCATGCCGAAGAACTGTGTGGTGAGGTACTGTCCGTTCTCGGCGTACCACCGTGGCATCCCGACCAGTGCGGGGTCCTCGGTGAACGCTCCGCGCGGATGCTTGTCGAGGCCGATCGCGATTCCGATGTCGTAGTCGCCCAAGCGGATACCGTCGGCGCAGGCCTTGGTGGCACTGGCTGCCGTCGCGCAGGCGTTGAAGACGTTGGTGAACGGGATGCCGGACAGCCCGACCATGCCGACGATCGCATCGGGGTTGGCGACGGTCCAGCTTCCGCCGGTGGCGAACTGAATGTCGCGCCACTCGACACCCGCGTCGGCGACCGCGGCGAAGATCGCGTCGACACCCATCTCCATGGCGGACTTGCCCTCGAAGCGGCCGAACGGGTGCAGGCCGACACCGATGATCGCGACGTCATTCATCTGCGCATTCCTTCTGAGCCGGTGACGGTGGCAACTGTAATACTTACAGTATTGTAGTCAGCGTGTCCCCGATGATCGAGGAGAAGCCGACATTTCGCCGGCCTGGTGTGGTCGGTCAGGCGATGGCGCCCTTCTCCTTGAGTGTCTCGATGCGGTCCCAGTCCATGCCGATGTCCATCAGCACCAACTCCGTGTGCTCCGACGCCTGCGGCGCGCGCGTCGTCTCCAGCGGCTCGTGGTTGAACTGCACGGGTCCGCGCACGACCTTGAACGGTTGGTCACCGGTGGCCGCCTCGACCTCGACGATCATGTCGTTGGCGATCGCCTGTTCGTCGGAGCCCAGGTCGACCAGGCTCTGAAACGGCGCCCACTGACCCTTCATCGTCTTGAGGTGCTGTCGCCAGTAGTCGAACGGCTTGCTGCGGATCGACTCGGCGATCAGTTCTACTGCCGCGGCGGCGTTCTCGATCAAGGGCATCACGTCGCAGAACCGCGAGTCGTCGGCGAGCTCGGGCAGGCCCAGATGCTCGAACGCATCACGGATGTAGCCCGTCGGGCTCACGATGCAGAGGTTGATGGTGCCGCCGTCGGACGTCAGGTAGTTACCGAGGAACGGGTTGACGGTGGGTCCCGCCGAGCCGGGCATCAGCGAACGCATGGTCTCGCCGGTCTCCATGCCCTGCGTGACGCTGGCGCCCGCCGCCCACCACGCGGTGCTCAGCAGCGACACGTCGAGTTCGACGGCCTCGCCGGTGCGCTCGCGGTGGAACAGCGCCGCCGAGATGCCGCCCGCGATGTTCATTCCGCCGATCGAGTCGCCGAACGCCGGAATGCCCTGCGACAACGCGCCGCCGATCCCCTCCGGTGTCAGGGAGTGGCCGACCCCGCTGCGGGTCCAGAAGGCGGTGCCGTCGAAGCCGCCCACATCGCGTTCCGGTCCCTTGTCGCCGTACGCGCTGCCGCGTGCATAGATTATGTTCGGGTTGACGGCGCGGATGTGTTCGATATCGAATCTGTTCTTCTGCCGTTGCGCCGGCATGTAATTGGTCAAGAACACATCGGCGGTGCCGGCGATCTCGTAGAGGACTTCCTGCCCTTCGGGTGTGGACACGTCGATGCCGACGCTGCGCTTCCCGCGGTTGGGGTGCTCGATCAGCGGATGGCGGTCGGGGTCGAGTTGGAAGCCGCCCATGTTGATGAAGCCACGCTGGGTGTCCCCCCGTACCGGGTGCTCGACCTTGATGACGTCAGCGCCCCAGTCGGCGAGGATGGCGCCTGCCGCAGGCACGAAGGTGAACTGGGCGACCTCGAGGACGCGGACGCCCTCCATGACCTTGATCAAAGCGATCCTTTCCGAAAGCCGTCAGCCCGTCGCGCGGAACGTCACGGGGAGTGCGGTGGGTGAGCGGAAGGGTTGGCCCCAGATGTGAGGGTCGTCGTCGGTGACGAGCGTGATGTCGGTCAGTCGGTCGAGCAGACACTCGAGTGCGACGCGTGTCTCCACCCGGGCCAGGTGAAGCCCCATGCAGGTGTGCTCGCCGGCGGCGAACGAGATGTGCGGCACGCGTTTCCGGAAGATGTCGAACTCCTCGGAGCGCTCCCAGCGGTTCTCGTCACGGTTGGCAGAGCCGATGCAGACGTCGATGACCGACCCGGCGGGCAGGCCGACGCCTTCGAGTTCGGTGTCCTCGGCCGCATAGCGCTGCACGGTGGTCAGCGGCGTCTCGTAGCGCAGGCCTTCCTCGATCGCGGCGGCGATGAGGTCGCGGTCGGATTGCACGGCGCGGAACTGCTCGGGATGCGTCAGCAGGAGGTACAGCAGGTTCCCCGACGAGCGGTACGTGGTCTCCAGTCCGGCGGGCAGCAGCAGTCGCAGGAACGAGTAGATCGCCTCGTCGCCGAGTTTCTCGCCGTCGATGTCCGCGCTGACCAGATCTCCGATGATGTCCTCGGTCGGCGCGGACCGCCTCTTCTCGATCTGTTGCAGGAAATAGTCTTTCAGCGCCGCGGACGCCTCGAACGCCCGCTCGTACTTGACGTGGTAGCTGATCAACTCGACCGCGCGCTGACGGAACCACGACAGGTCCTCGTCCGGCAATCCCAGCAGTTTCGAGATCACCCGGGTGGGGAACTCGAGCGTGAAGTCGCCGACCAGGTCGGCTTTCCCGCGGTCGATGATCTCGTCGATGAGTCCGGTGACCACCGGTCGGACCACCTCCGGCTCCCACCGTGCGAGCGACCTCGTCTTGAAGGCCGCCGACACCAGATTGCGGTGTTGCCAGTGCTTCTTGCCCTCCATGGCCAGGATGGTGGGACCGATGAACAGCCCGATCGTGCTGTCGTAGATGCGCGAGTTGAAGGCCTTGCCGTCGCGGAACACCCGATTCACGGCGTCGAAAGACACGGCGGCGTAGAGATTGTCGGGTCGCATGGAGTCCGGTGTCTTGGTCCAGTCCATGACGCTGCCGCGGAAGACGCCTGCGCTGCTGCGGCGACGTTGCGCGAACACGGGGTAGGGGTCACGAAGGAGGCCGACCGCCTCCTCGGCGGTGACGTCCTGCACGGGACTTTCCACGGGCGGTCTCCGGCATCTCGCTGTTATGCGTTTGTTTACTGTAAACCTTACAGTAAACGATGTCAGCCTAATGGCAGGGCGCCGGCCGTCTCGTGCCGACGAGTCAGGCGCCGCTGATGGCCTGCTGGCGGGCCCACCGGTAGTCGGCCTTGCCCGCCGGGCTGCGCTCGATCGCCGGCCGGAACACGACCGCCTTGGGAAGTTTGTAGCGCGCAATCGAATCGGCCGCGTGATCGATCAACTCCTGCGCGTCGGCGGTCGCGCCTTCGGCGAGCGCGACGATCGCGACCACTTCCTGACCCCAACGCTCGCTGGGCCGGCCCGACACCACCACGTCGGCGACGGCCGGATGCGACGCGACCGCCATCTCGACCTCCTCGACGAAGATCTTCTCCCCGCCCGAGTTGACGGTCACCGAATCGCGGCCGAGCAGTTCAACCGACCCGTCGGCGAGATGGCGGGCGCGGTCGCCGGGCACCGAGTAGCGGACGCCGTCGATCACCGGGAAGGTCGCCGCGGTCTTGGCGGCGTCGCCCTTGTAACCCAGCGGAACGTAACCGCGTTGCGCCAGCCAGCCCATGCCCTCGTGACCGGGTTCGAGCAGCGCGCTCAGGTCCTCGGCCGCGACGAAGGTGTCCGGCCCGGCGTTGAACCTGCCGGTCGCCACCGCGCCCGACGCCGACATGTGGGTCATCTGCGCGCCGGTCTCCGACGATCCGACACCGTCGACCACGATGAGACCCGGTTTGACGTCGATCAGGCGCTGCTTGGCGGTCGGCGTCAGCAAGGCGCCGCCGTTGGCGACCACCGCCAGTGATGACAGGTCGGCGCCGGTGCGTTCGATGGCGTCGGCCAGCGGGCGGGCCATCGCATCGCCGACGACGGTCACCGCCATCACCTTCTCACGCTCGACGGCGGCCACCACCTCGTCGGCATCGAACCGGCTGGTGACAGTGGAGAACACGACCGTCTGGCCGGTCGTCATCGCGGTCATCACCGCCCATTGCGCGGCGCCGTGCATCAACGGCGGCAGGATCATCAGCTTCGTCTCCGGCGCCTCCGCGACCCGCTTGGCGATGTCGTCGTAGGACGTCGCGAGCTCACCGGTGTAGAGGCTGCGGCCCCCGAACGACGTCATGAAGATGTCGTGCTGACGCCACAACACTCCCTTGGGCATGCCGGTCGTACCGCCGGTGTAGAGCACGTAGAGGTCGTCGGGCGAGGGCTCGTTCGGGGGCAGTACCGCGGTGCCGGACACGACTATCGACTCGTAATCGGTTGCGCCGTCGAGCAGTTCGTTGCCCGAGTCGTCGGCGATCTGGATCAGCACCTTGAGGTTGGGGAGGTCGGGCAGCACCTCGGCCACCCGCGGTGCGAACGCCGCATGGTAGACCAGCGCCGCCGCACCGGAGTCCGCGAGCAGGTACTGCAATTCGGCCTTGACATAGCGGTAGTTGACGTTGAACGGCGCGACCCTGGCGCGCCACGACCCGAGCATCGCCTCGACGTACTCGGGGCCGTTGTAGGCGTAGATGCCGAGCAGGTCCTGGCCGACCTCGTGGCCCGGCAGGTCCGGACGTTCCATGAAGCAGCCCAGCCCGCGGCTGTGCAGGAAGGCCGCGAGGCGATTGGCGCGCGCGACGATCTGCGCGTAGGTCAACCGGCGCTCGCCCTGGATGATGAAGTCGCGGTCACCGATGACGGCGGCGACGGTGTCGGCGGCGGCGGGGACGGTGAACTGTGTTGTGACGGACATCAGGCCTCTCAGGGCTGGTGGGGGAGCAGTTTGATCATCAGACCGTTGGCCTCGGATAGTACGTTGTCGTCGGCATCGGTCATCTCGGCCCTGACGAACAACTTGCGGCCGTCGACCGAGTCGATCCACGCCCTGGCAGCAAGGGGTACGTCGGTCAACGTCACCCGCCGATAGTCGACGTGCAGGTAGGCGGTGCGGCTGTCGGGCCGGCCTGCCGCCGAGACCACCATGCCGAAGTGCCAGTCGTAGAACAGCGGGATCACCCCGCCGTGCACCGCGTGGTTGCCGCCGACGTGGAAGCGGCTGAACTGCCCACGCATGACCACCCCGTGGGGGCCCGATTCGGCCACCTGCCACGGCGGCATCATCGGATGGCCGTGGCCCGGCAGGTTCAGGACGCGCCCGGCCGGTGCGATGCCTGCGGGGGCTTCGTGGTTCTCCAACCGGGCACAGATGTCCTCGAGCAGTTCGGCGCTGTCGTCCCACAGCGACGCATCGGGATCGCTGGAGACCGCGATATCCTGCAGCCGTCGCATGGCGGCCATGAACCGGCCCATCTCGGGTCCGGCCGTTGTCGGTTTCACCCGGGCGAACTCGCGGATGTGGTTCTCGGTATCGGTCACTGTCTCTTCCAGACTCGGATCAGGTCGTCGGTAGTGGTGATGCCAGGCGTCGCGCCGATGGCGCGCCTCGCGTCGACGCGGGACAGCGCGGGGTTCTCGATGTACTCCTGGTAGCGCAAGATGTTGAGGTCCTCCCACACCGTGCCGAGAAAGTGTCGATCGACCTTCTCCCGCACCTGCTGCGGCGGCACGTCGGAGGTGTCGCCGGGCGGCCGCGGCCACCAGATCGAGTAGAACATGTCGCCAGTAGCCGTCCTTGACGGGCGTGCAGGCGAAGATCAGCCGGTGACCTTCCACGTGAACGGGACCTTCATGCGGATGCCTCCCTGGATTCCGGCGAAGCCGACCGCGACCGTTCGCCGGGGTGGCGCGATTCTGGACCGATCCGCCGCCAACACGGTATAACCGCCGTTACTGTAACGGCAACAGTAGACTGCCGAGTCGGAGGCCCCGTGACACCTGACCGCTACCAAGCCGTGGTCATCGGCGCCGGCTTCTCCGGCTTGTACGCGCTGCACCGATTGCGCGAGCAGGGACTGCGCACGGTGATTCTGGAGAAGGCGGAGAACGTCGGTGGCACATGGCTGTTCAACCGATACCCCGGTGCGCGCTGCGACATCGAGAGTATCGAGTACTCCTACAGCTTCTCCGAGGAGATCCAGCAGGAGTGGGTGTGGACGGAGACGATGCCCGCGCAGCCCGAGATCGAGGCCTACCTGAACTTCGTCACCGACCGGCTGGACCTGCGCCGGGACATCCGCTTTCACACCCACGTCGTCGCGATGACCTTCGACGAGGTGGCGGCCGAGTGGCTCGTGCGCACCGAAGCGGGGGAGGCGTTGGCCGCCCCGTTCGTCGTCGCCGCTTCGGGAATCCTGTCGGTGCCCTTGGAGCCCGACATCGCCGGGATGGACGCGTTCACCGGGCGCTCGCTGTTCGCCAGCCGCTGGCCGAAGGAGCCCGTCGATCTGACCGGTGACCGGGTCGGCGTGATCGGCACGGGATCGACCGGTGTGCAACTGATCCCGGTGGTGGCAAACCAGGCCGGCCATCTCACGGTGTTCCAGCGGTCACCTGCCTACACGCTGCCGTGGCAGGTCCGTGCGTTCGACGACGGTGAACTGGACGAACTGAAGGCCAACTACGCCGACATACGCAGGGCACAACGCGAGCATGCCGTCGGGGCGGCGCGGCTCAGCGCGTTCTCGGTCCTGTTCGACATGATGGCCCAGCCCCCGCTGAAGTCGGCGTCGCGCGGAGACCAGCTGCGCGCGATCGAGGAGGGCGGCGTCATGGGCGCCCTCAGTTGGGGTGACGTTTTCTTCGACATCGAGGCCAACCGGATGGCCGCCCAACTCTATGGCGAGGCGGTGGCACGCATCGTCGAGGATCCGCAGACCGCCGCAGCGCTCACGCCGACGCATCCGTTCGGCTGCAAGCGCCCGATCATCGACCAGGGCTACTACGAGACGTTCAATCGGGACAACGTGACGCTGGTCGACCTTCGCCGGACGCCGATCACCGAGATCACGCCGACCGGCGTAAGCACCGAAGCGGTCCACCACGACCTCGACGTGATCATCTACGCCACCGGATTCGACGCGATGACCGGCGCACTGACCCGCGTCGACATCCGGGGCCGCGACGGCGCGTCGCTGGCCGACTTCTGGGCCGCCGAAGGCCCGTACACCTACCTCGGGCTCGCGGTCGCCGGCTTTCCGAACCTGTTCATCGTGCAGGCCCCCGGCAGTCCCTCGGCGGCAACGAACTTCGTCGCCGCTCTCGAGCAACACGTCGAATGGATCGGCGACTGCATCGCATACATGCGCGCCAACGACCTGCAGACCATTGAGGCGCTGCCCGAAGCGCAGCGCGAATGGATCGAGCACACCACCTCCCTGGTGGAGCCGACGGTGCTGATGCACCCCTCGTGCAACTCCTGGTACAACGGCGGCAACGTGCCGGGCAAGAAACGGATGTACATGGGCTACACGGCGGGCATTCCCGAATATCGGAGACGCTGCGACGAGATCGCCGAGGCGGGCTACACCGGGTTCACCCTCAAATGAGGGCGGCGGAGCGGGTGTGGCGCATCGGCCGAGACTTCGCCGGCGTGATCCCGCGGGCCCACACGGCCGTCGCAGGGGCCGATGACTGGAACTGGTTCTCGCGCAGCAATTTCCGGCAGTTCGGTGAGGTCGTGCTTGACGAACTCGCCCTGACCGGGTTCACGCTGACGTCCCCGGCGCCGCAGCTGGAACGGTCCGTGGAGTCGTGCCAGACGGCGGCCGACGAGTTGTCGGCGCTCGGTATCGCAGGTGTGCATCGCGAACCGGATCCGCTGCGCGTCTCATCGATTCGGCGCCGTCGCTTCGGCAGACAGCGTTACGAACAGCTGACCTTCGAGCACGATCCGCATCTGCCGGAGTCACTTGCGGCCTTCGGTGGCCCGGCCACCGCGGTGGTCCACCTCTGTCGGTCGGGCGACGAGCGGCGGCCGTGGCTGGTGTGGGTGCACGGTGCGGGTCAGGGGCAGCCGATCGACCTGCTGTTCTCGCGGGCCCGTCGGCTGCAGGAGGAAATCGGGTTCAACATCGCACTGCCGGTGCAACCGGGCAGCGGTGTGCGGGCCGGCGCATGGCCGGTGTATCCGAGCATGGACCCGTTGAACAATGTGGCGGGCCTGATCCGAGTCGTGTCCGAGGTGCGATCGGTGGTGCGATGGCTACGCCCACAGGCTACGGCGATCGCGGTGTCGGGGGTGTCGATGGGAAGCCCGGTGGCCGGAATGGTTTCGCACCTCGAGGACGTCGACGCCGCCGCGGTGTTCACGCCGATCTTCGGCCTGAACGCGATGATCGCGGCACACCTCGGGCGGTGGGGACCGTCGGTCCGCGACACGATGGAGTTGCTGTCTTCCCCGCCCGTCGAACGGGTGATGTCGACGGTCGACTACCAGGCCGTCGAACCGACAGCGCCGGCGGACCGCAGGCTGATCGTCGGGGCGTGGCACGACCGGATGGCGATGCGCGAACCCGCGCAGGCGCTGCACGAGCGGTGGGGCGGGGAGTTGTACTGGCACCGGGGCAGCCATGTGGGGCACCTGTTCGCAGGTGGCGTACAGGCGGCGTCTGAGCGCTTGCTGCACGGTCTCAGCGCAGGCCGTACTGCTCGATGAGGCGTTCCCGTACGGTCAGTGCCCGACAACTATGTTCGATATTCGAGACCACCCGGTTCGACCTGAACCTGGTGGTGGCCCGCGACGACGACGAGCACGTGGCGATCTTTCGTGTGGTCGACGGGCGGACCGTCGAGGTGTGGAACTGTGGCGATAGACACGGAGTGTGGGCGTGACCGAACGAGTGCTCGACGAGTTGGGCTACTACCTGCTGGCCGGTGCAGGTGGAGAGGGGCCGGCAACGCTGATGGACGAGGCGCGCCGCGGCGAGGAACTCGGGTTCGGTACCGGGTTCATCTCCGAGCGATGGAACGTCAAGGAGGCGTCGTCGCTGGTCGGGGCGGCATGCGCAGTGACATCCCGTATGCAGATCGCCACGGCGGCAACAAATCACAACACCCGTCATCCCCTCATCACCGGATCGTGGGCCACCACGATGCACCGTCTGTCCGGCGGCCGATTCACGCTCGGCATCGGCCGCGGCATCGGCGCCATCTACGGCGCCTTCGGCATCCCGCCGGTGACCACGGCGCAGATGGAGGACTTCGCGCGGGTGATGCGCCGCCTGTGGCAGGGCGAGCTGATCTTCAACCACGACGGCCCGCTCGGCAAGTACCAGGTGCTGTTCCTCGACCCCGACTTCCGCGAGGACATCCGCCTGGCGATCGTCGCGTTCGGGCCGCAGACCCTCGCGCTGGGCGGCCGGGCATTCGACGACGTCATCCTGCACACGTACTTCACGCCGGAGACCCTGCAGCGAGCGGTCAAGACCGTCAAGGAGGCCGCGGAGCGGGCCGGTCGCGATCCAGCGGCCGTGCGGGTGTGGTCGTGCTTCGCGACCGTCGGCGACCATCTGCCCGAGCAACTGCGGCTGAAGAAGACCGTCGCCCGGCTGGCCACCTACCTTCAGGGCTACGGTGATCTGCTGGTGTCCACCAACGGGTGGGATCCTGCTGTGCTGCAGAATTTTCGCGACGACTCCGTCGTGCAGTCGATTCCCGGCGGCATCGACCACAAGGCGACGGCTGAGCAGATCGAGCACATCGCCACCCTCATTCCCGATGAGTGGCTGGAACCGTCGGCAACCGGGTCGGCCCAGCAGTGCGTCGCGCGGATCCGCAAGGAATTCGACTACGGCGCCGACGCAATCATCATGCACGGCGCGACACCGGACGAGCTGGAGCCGATCGTCGCCGAGTACCGCGCCTCAGAGAACTAGGGTGTGATCACCGTGCGGGACACCGGCTCCGCGGCCGCCTGCCTGCTGTAGAGGGCCCGCTGCAACGCCGACAGCAACGCGTTGCGGGTCTCTTCGGGATGGATGAGGTCGTCGAAACCGAGGTGGCTCGCCGACCGGAACGACGCCTCGACCTCGGCCTTGCGCAGCCGCGCCTCGACGTCCTCGGCGGCGTGCGACGCCTTGCTCAACGCGGCGGCGCTCATCGCGCCCATCGTTGCGCCGGGATAGGCGAAGGTCGCACTCTGGCTGTCGAACCCGAGCAGCGACATCACCATCGAGCCGAAGCCGTAGGCCTTGCGCAGCGTCACGTGCAGCTTGATGGTGGTCGCGGCGGTCTGGGCCGCGAACATCCTTGCGCCGCTGCGTAGTACGCCGGTTCGCTCGGAGCGGCTGCCGGGCAGCATCCCGGGGTTGTCGGCGAGGAACACGATCGGCAGATGAAACGAGTCGGCGACGGTGATGAAATGCGCGGCCTTGTCGGCGGCGTCGGCGTCGATCGAGCCGGCCAGCACGTTGGGCTGGTTGGCGACGACGGCGACGGGGTGGCCGCCCAGGTGCGCCAGCGC
The DNA here is from genome assembly GCF_022317005.1 of Mycobacterium sp. IDR2000157661. Taxonomy (NCBI): domain Bacteria; kingdom Bacillati; phylum Actinomycetota; class Actinomycetes; order Mycobacteriales; family Mycobacteriaceae; genus Mycobacterium; species Mycobacterium sp. IDR2000157661. The sequence goes on along the minus strand of NZ_CP081006.1, from coordinate 4,919,161 downwards.
GCAGATCATCGCCGGACCGAACCTCGGCTGCACCTCGAACCAGTCGGCGGTGTCGAAGACGACGTCGAGCACCCGCCGCATGTCGTAGACCTGGCGATTACCGCGGGGCACGATGTCGAGTAGTTCGGAGGTGGGCCTTGGTTCGGCGGTCTCGTCGGGCTGCCGCGATGCCGGGTAGGACCACGCGCTCGCGGGGAAGTAGGACAGGTAGCGACGGATGTCGTCAAGCAGGGCCTCGTCGTCGGAAGCCAGGTTGTGGATCACCCCGCTGGCGAGCGCCACGCCGGGGCCACCGAGGTCCTCCTTCGAGATCTCCTCGCCCGTCGACTCTTTGACGACCGGCGGGCCCGCGGTGAAGATCGCGCCCTGCCTGCTCATGATCGTCCAATCGCACACCGGGGCCACCAGCGCGCCGTGTCCGGCCGACGGCCCCAGCAGGCCGGCGATGGTCGGCACCTTGCCGGAACATCGCGCCTGCGCCAACAAGTCCGTCGGGGTGCGGCCGTAATGCTCGCCGCTGGGCCGGAAGCCGGCGCCTTCGAGGAGCATCACCAGCGGAACCCGGTCGCGCAGAGCCAGTTCGGCAAGCCGGTACCGCTTGGCGTTGCCGCCCGGGCCGATGCTGCCGGCGAGCGTGGTGAAATCCTCCGCGCCGACCATGACTGGCTTCCCGTCGACCCGGCCGGACCCGGCGACGATGCCGTCGGCCGCGATGTCCCCACCGACGAGCGTGCCGAACTCGTGAAAGCTGCCCTTGTCGAGTAGGTGCTCCAGGCGACCGCGCGCGTCGAGCTTGCCTTTGCCGTGGTGCCTGGCCAGTCGCTCGTCGCCGCCCATCGCATGAGCGTGTCGACGACGGCGCGACAGTTCGTCGAGGGTGTCGTCCCAGTCCTGCGACTTGGTCATGCCGAACTCCTGTCGTCTGACGGCGATCGTCGCACCGGCATGGTCACGTTGACCATACTGAATTGCTTACTGTAGCGTCTACGACCATGCGTAGCGGCCTCATGGTCGACGGGGCTGTCTCGAGCCGACTCGGCGATGTCGTCGAAACCGCGAAGAGGCTGGAGCGGCACGGATACGACGGTTGCTGGACGGCGGAGATCAACCACGATCCGTTCCTTCCGCTGACGTTGGCCGCCGAGCACACCACGACGGTGGAACTCGGCACCAGCATCGCCGTGGCCTTCGCGCGTAACCCGATGACCGTCGCGAACGTCGGCTGGGATCTGCAGGACTACTCGCAGGGGCGTCTGATCGTCGGCCTCGGCTCTCAGGTCCAGGCGCACATCGAGAAGCGCTTCAGCATGCCGTGGAGCCGGCCCGTCCCGCGCATGCGCGAGTTCGTGACCGCCGTGCGCGAGATCTGGTCGTGCTGGCAGAACGGCTCGAAGCTGCGCTTCGAGGGTGACTTCTACACGCACAGGCTGATGACGCCGATGTTCACCCCCGAGCCGCAGCCGTACGGACTGCCTAAAATGTTCCTCGCCGCCGTCGGAGACGCGATGACCGAGATGTGCGGTGAGGTCGCCGACGGGATGCTCGCCCATGCGTTCACCACAAAGCGGTATCTCCAAGAGGTCACGATGCCCTCGCTGCGGCGCGGTATGGATCGCTCCGGCCGCAGGCGTGACGAATTCCAGTTGTCCGCACCGCTCTTCGTCGTCACCGGCCATGACGAAGCCGCCTATACCGCGGCCGCCGCCGGCACCCGTAAGCAGATCGCGTTCTACGGGTCGACGCCCGCCTACCGCAAGGTGCTCGAGCTGCACGGCTGGGGCGACCTGCACACCGAGCTGCACCGGCTCAGCCTCGCCGGGCAGTGGGACACCATGGGCACGCTCGTTGACGACGAGATTCTCGAGACGTTCGCGGTGGTGGCGCCGATATCCACTCTGGCACAGGCTATTCGGCAGCGGTGCGACGGCGTGATCGACCGCGTGCTGATCGGGTTCCCGCCCTCGGTCGACGAGCAGACCGTCATCGACGTGCTGGCCGCCCTCCGCGAACCGCACCACCCCTCTAGGAGTATCCCGTGAGCGCACGAATCATGGACGAGGCCGCCAAGGTGTTCGCCGATCCCCAGGCATATGCCGACGAGCCGAAGCTGCACGCGGCACTGACGCATCTGCGCGCCCATACGCCGGTCGCATGGGTGGACGTCGAGGGCTACAACCCGTTCTGGGCCATCACCAAGCACGCCGATGTGATGGCCGTCGAGCGCGCCAACACCGTGTTCACCAACTCGCCGCGGCCCGTGCTGGCGACCAGGGAAGGCGACCAACAGCAGGCCGCCATCGGAGTGAGCACCCTGATCCACATGGACGACCCACAGCATCGCGCGGCGCGCGCGATCGGCGCCGACTGGTTCCGGCCGAAAGCCATGCGGGCGCTGAAGGTTCGGATCGACGAGTTGGCGCAGCGCTACGTCGACCACATGGTCGCGGCAGGCCCCGAATGCGACTTCGTCCAAGAGGTCGCCGTCAACTATCCGCTCTACGTCATCATGTCGATGCTGGGCATTCCGGAGTCGGACTTCCCGCGGATGCTGAAGTACACGCAGGAACTGTTCGGTAACGACGACACCGAGTTGCAGCGCAGTGCCTCGATCGAGGAGTCGATGGCGGTCCTGTTGGAGATGTTCGAATACTTCAACGCGCTCACCGCGTCGCGACGCGCCAACCCGACCGAGGACCTGGCGTCCGCCATCGCCAACGCCACCATCGACGGTGAACCACTGTCCGACATCGACACCGTGTCCTACTACCTGATCATCGCGACCGCCGGTCACGACACCACCAGCGCCGTCATCTCGGGCGGTCTGCAGGCCCTGATCGAACACCCCCTCCAGCGCGAGCGGCTGCGCGCCGATCTGGCCCTGCTGCCGTTGGCGACCGAGGAGATGATCCGTTGGGTGACACCGGTCAAGGAGTTCATGCGCACCGCGCGCGAGGACACCGAGGTGCGCGGGGTGCCGATCGCGGCGGGGGAGTCGCTGCTGCTGTCCTACGCGTCGTCGAACCGCGACGAGGACATCTTCGACGACCCGTTCCGCTTCGATGTGTCCCGTGACCCGAACCGGCACAACGCCTTCGGGTATGGTGTGCACTTCTGCCTGGGTGCCGCGCTGGCCCGGATGGAGGTCAGCAGCTTCTTCTCCGCGTTGCTGCCTCGGCTCGACGACATCGAGCTCACGGGCCGCCCGGAGCACATCGCGACCATCTTCGTCGGGGGGCTGAAACACCTGCCGATCCGCTACTCGTTGCGGGGCTGAACGCCGATCCTCAGCAGCAACGCGCTTGTGGGTCGGCCTCCGCCGCGGCGTGCCGCATCCGCCAGTACTCGCCTTCGGTGAGCACGGGTTCGCCGGGATGGGTGCGCAAGCGGTGGTCGACGTAGCGCCGGTAGTGCGTGTCGCCCATCAGGTCACCTACGAATGTGCCCCAGTGCCAACCGATTTGGCGTGCGATCTTGGTAGCGCGTCCCATTGCTTCTGCACCTCCTTCTCGTATTTGGACGGGATGAGACCGGATGGCGCGAAGATGCGTGACGGAACGGCTTCGTCTTCACTCGTCGGGGGTGCGGGGCCGCGCAGTGTCCGCAGCACCATGAGCACTCCCGTGACGAACACGATCACCACCAGGAGTGCGAACACGATCGACAGCGTGCCCTGGATGAAGGTGTTGCGGATGACCGCGTCGAGTTGGTCGGCGTCCTCGGCCGCGCGGAACGCCGTCTGGCCGGCGTCCTTGGCGTCGCGGTACTGGAAGTGCTGGGTCCAGTAGCCGACCCGCGGGTCGCCGGAGAAGATCTTCTGCCACGACGCGGTCATCGTCACCGTGAGGTCCCAGAGCAGTGGGACTCCCGGTACCCATGCCCATTTGATGAGCCCCTTCTTCACCACCACCACCGTCACGACCGTCAGCGCGATAGCGGCAAGCAGCTGGTTGGCGATGCCGAACAGCGGGAACAGTGTGTTGATACCGCCGAGCGGATCGGTCACCCCCATCAGCAGGATGCCGCCCCACGCCGCGACCACGATCAGGCTGCAGACCCAGGCTCCCACTCGCCAACTCGGATCCTTGAGCTTGCGCAGCGGCCCGCCCAGGTTGCTCAGGCCGTCGGAGAGCATGAATCGCGCGACGCGGGTGCCGGCATCGACGGTGGTCAGGATGAACAACGCCTCGAACATGATCGCGAAGTGGTACCAGAACGCCTTGAGCGCGTCGCCACCGAAGACCTTGCTCAGCACTTCGGACATGCCGAACGCCAGCGTCGGCGCACCACCGGTCCGCGACACAATCGACTCCTCACCGACACTCGCGGCCGCGGCGTCGATCTCTGCTCCGGTGATCGGCGCCCCGGACAATCCCAGTCCGTTCACGTAGTCCGCGGCGGATTGCCCGGTGGTTCCCGTGGAGGCCGTGGGGGCGTTCATCACGAAGTACAGGTGCTGGTTGATGATGGCGGCGGTGATCAGCGCCATGATCGCGACGAACGACTCGGTCAGCATGCCGCCGTAGCCGATCAGCCGCATCTGCCCTTCCTTCTCGAGCAGCTTTGGGGTGGTGCCCGAGGAGATGAGCGCGTGGAAGCCGGACAACGCACCGCAGGCGATCGTGATGAACAGGAAGGGGAACAGTGAACCCGCGAACACCGGACCCGTACCCTCGCCTGCGAATCCCGAAATCGCCGGCGCCTCCATGATCGGGCGGGCCAGCAGGATGCCGACCGCCAACAGCGCGATGGTGCCGACCTTCATGAAGGTCGACAGGTAATCGCGCGGGGCCAGCAGAAGCCACACGGGCAGCACCGAGGCGGCGAAGCCGTAGATGATGATGCACCACGACAGGCTCACCTTCGACAAGGTGAACCAGTCTGTACCCCAATCGGTCTCGGCTACCCAACCGCCGGCAACCACGGCTAGCAGCAGCAGGCCCACCCCGATCGCCGACACCTCGGAAACCCGGCCGGGCCGCAGGAACCGCAGATAGAGGCCCATGAAGATCGCGATGGGTATCGTCATCGCGATCGAGAAGACGCCCCAGGGGCTCTCGGCCAGGGCGCCGACGACGACGAGCGCCAGCACGGCGAGCAGGATGACCATGATGACGAGCACGCCGATGATGGCGGCGACCCCACCGACGGTGCCGAGTTCGTCACGTGCCATCTGACCCAGCGATCGGCCCCGTCGGCGCGTCGAGATCGACAACACCAGGAAGTCCTGCACGCAGCCGGCGAACACGGCGCCGATGATGATCCAGATGGTGCCGGGCAGGAACCCCATCTGCATGGCCAGCACCGGCCCGACGAGCGGGCCCGCCCCTGCGATAGCGGCGAAGTGGTGCCCGAACAGCACCCGCCGATCGGTCGGCATGTAGTCGGTGCCGTTTTCGAAAAGCTCGGCGGGCGTCGCGTTGTCGTCGCGCGGCTTGACGATGTTCATCTCGATGAGCCGGGCGTAGAACCGGAACCCGATGACGTAGGTGCAGACCGCGGCGATCACGAACCACACCGCGTTGACGGTCTCCCCCCGGAAGAACGCGATCACCGCCCAGGCGATGGCGCCCAGCACCGCGATGATCCCGAAGACGATCCGGTGTTTGAGGGTGATCGGCGAGCGGTCGATGATCGCAACGGGCGGCAGATCCTCGTCGGTGCGGATATAGGTGACCTCGCCGTCGGTTTCCACGATCCGCTCCGACGCGGCGGTGGGAGATGCCATGGGGCGATCCTGTCAAAGCCGCCATGAGTGCGGTGCCGAAACGGCGGCTTTACCCGCCGCGCTGGTAGAACGCTCGCACCGTGTCGATGGTGTCGACCTCGGCGGGGCTCTTGTCGTCGCGGTAGCGCAGCACGCGCGCGAACCGCAAAGCCATTCCGCCCGGGTACCGCGACGAACCCTGGACACCGTCGAACGCGATCTCGACGACCTGCTCCGGCCGCACCTTCACGACGTAACTGTCGGTCGGACCGTCGGCGAGTTCGAGGAACCGCGCGGTCTGCCACTGGAGCATTGCATCGGTCATACCCTTGAAAGTCTTTCCCAGCATGACGAATTCGCCGGATGCCGGATCGCGGGCACCGAGATGGATGTTCGACAGCTTGCCGGTGCGACGGCCCGACCCCCATTCCACCGCGAGCACGACGAGGTCCAGCGTGTGCACGGGCTTGACCTTGAGCCATCCCGCGCCGCGACGGCCCGCCTCATACGGCGCGCTCAGCGACTTGGCCATCACCCCCTCGTGCCCGGCCGCCAGGGTGAGGTCGAGGAATTCCCCGGCCGCCGGGGCGTCGTCGGTGACCAGCCGATCCACCCGGTGCGCCGTCGGCACGATGTCGTCGAGCACCGCGATGCGCTCGTGGGCCGGTCTGTCGAGCAGGTCGATGCCGTCGACATGGAGCAGATCGAACACGAACACCGACAACGGTTGGGCCGCCGCCGCGGCCGCGACGTCGACCGAGCGCCCGAACCGCGACGCGGTGACCTGGAAGCGGTGCGGACGTCCGTCGTCGCGCAGAGCGATCGCCTCGGCGTCGGCGATCAGGTCCGTCACGGGAAGGGCGAGGGCCGCGTCGACCACCTCCGGCAGCCTGCCGGTGACGTCGTCGAGGCTGCGGGTGTAGATCGACACCTGGTCACCACCGCGGTGCACCTGGACCCGGGCGCCGTCCAGCTTCGCCTCGAAAACAGCTGTGCCACCGAGCCGTTCGAGCGCGTCGGCCACGCCGGTCGCGGTCTGCGCCAGCATCGGACCCACCGGCCTGCCGACCGTGAGAGTGAACAGCGCCAAGGCGGGCTCGCCGCCGGTCAGAGCGGCGGACGCGACGGCGGGCAAGGCGCCGCCCAACATGGCCGCGCGGCGCACGGCCGCGGCGGGCACATCGGCGGCCTTGGCCACCGCGTCGGCCATCACCCCTACGAGCGCACCCTGACGCAGTTCACCGCCGAGCAGCCTGCGCAGGAATGTCTGCTCGACGTCGGTCGCCAACCCGAACAGATCCGCGAGCAATTCGGTGCGGCGGGCTTGCGAGCCCTTGCCCGCAACCTGCCCGATCTCGGTGAACCTGGCATCGACCGCGGGCACTTTCAACGACGGCTCGGCAGCCGGTGGCGGCACCGAGCGCAGCGCTGCCCAGCCGACACCGATCTGGCGCTGAAGCAGGTCACCGGACAGCCACGACACCACGACCGCTACCTGTCGCGGGTCACCTTCCGCGCCTGCGTGGCGCAGCAGGTCGGCGATCCTGGCGGTCTTGGCCAGCCGCGAGGAGGAGGCGCCGACCTCACTGGACGCGGTGGCGACGTCGATCAACTGCACTCGAACAGCCTGGCACGAAGGTCAGACATTCGGGGGCGCGAGCGTGGCGGGGCGGGGCGGTGACCCTACTCGACGGTGAAGGTGACGCTGTGCCGGCCGGTGGCGCCGTCGGGGACCGGTTCGGCGAGGTCGGCGGTCTGGACGTTGCCTGCGTTGTCGGTGGCGCGCACCGTGATGGTGTGCGGGCCGGGTCGCGTCGCCTCCCAATCGAGACTCCACAGCCGCCAGGTGTCGTCGGAGTAACTCGCGCCGAGGTCGGCAGGCTGCCAATCGCCCTGCGCATCAGGCGGATCGATGCGGACTTCGACGGCGCGAACCCCGCGCGGCTGCGCCCACGCCACCCCGCCGAACGTCACCGGCCCGAGCGCCACCTGCTGCCCGCTGCGGGGCACGTCGACGCGGGACTGGGTCTTGATCGGACCGCGCGCCGACCAGCCGCGCTTGGTCCAGTAGGCCTCGGCGCGGTCGAACCGCGTCACCTCAAGGTCGACAACCCACTTGGTCGCCGAGACGTACCCGTACAACCCGGGCACCACGAGGCGGGCGGGATAGCCGTGATCGGTCGGCAACGGTTGGCCGTTCATGCCGATGGCCAACAACGCGTCACGGCCGTCGGTGAGCGCCTCAACGGGGGTGCCTGCGGTGAAGCCGTCGACCGACATCGACAGCACCATGTCGGCGTCGGGCTGAACACCCGCCTCGGCCAACAGGTCTCGAACCCGGCATCCCGTCCACGCGGCGTTGTCGATCAGCTCGCCGCCGACCGGGTTGGACACGCACGTCAGCGTCACGAGCTTCTCCACCACCTCGAACCGCTTGAGGTCGGCGAAGCGGTAGGTCACCTCCCTGTCGACCATGCCGTGAATCCGCAGTTGCCATTCCTCGCGGCTGACCTGCGGCACAGTGAGCGCGGTGTCGATGCGATAGAAGTCGGCGTTGGGCGTGACGAACGGCGGCAGCGCAACGCCTTCCGGCTGCACCGCAGGCGGCACCGGCGGTGCCCGGACGTCGATCTCGGGCAGCGCGAACGCATCGCGGTCGCCGGCCACCGATGATGCCCGCCTGGACAGCACCGTGCCGCCGACGCCGGCTATCGCACCTACGGCGAGGAATCCCAGCGTCACCAGCGACAGCCGCCTGCCGTGGTCGGGGCCACGCTCGGAAGTGTGTGGTGCGTCGGTGAACCGGCCCGAGACCAGCAGTCGCAGCACCCCGATGCCGCACACGGCGCCCAGCAGCGTCGGGATTATGTCGACGGGCGTGGTGCCCGCCTCCGAGAGCACCGCCGCGCACCCGGCGGCGCCGCCGACCGCGATCGCGATGCTGCCGACAGGACGCTGCCGGGTCTCGTACTGAGCGGTCACCGCTGCGATGCCGGCGATCACCGCCAGCACCATGACCGTCAGCACCAGCTTGTCGGCCATGCCGAAGGTGTCGATCGCCCATTCCTTGACCGGGCCCGGTGTCAGGTCGATGACGGCCGAACCCACCGCGACCCGCGCATCGGCCTGTGGTCCGAACAAGACGGCGAGCAGCTGAGTGACACCGAGCGCGACGGCGGCTGCCGCGACGCCGCCCATCGCTTTGGTGCCGCGTGCGGTCATGCCGCCAAACTACTCAGCGGACGACCCGAAGGCCTTACCGGACGATGACGTCGGCTAAGTTGCTTTACGATTCGACCAATTTCTGGAAAGGCACCTGGATGGAGATCGAGGGCAAGAAGGCCATCATCGTCGGCGGCGCGTCGGGCTTCGGCAAGGCGACGGCCGAACTGCTGGCCAAGCGCGGCGCGGAGGTGGCGGTGCTGGACCGTCCGCAGTCGAAGGGCAAGGAGGTCGCCAACGCGATCGGAGGCTCCTTCTTCGAGGTGGACGTCACCGACTTCGACGGCACGGAGAAGGTGCTCAAGCAGGCCATCGACAGCCTGGGCGGGCTGCACATCATCGTCACGACCGCCGGTGGCGGCGCCGCCGAGCGCACGGTGAAGAAGGATGGTCCACACAGCCTGGACTCCTTCCGCAAGTGCATCGACCTCAACCTCATCGCCACCTTCAACATCAGCAGGCTCGCCGGGTGGCAGATGAGTCAGCAGGACCTGGTCGACGACGAGCAGGAGGAGCGCGGCGTCATCATCAACACCGCGTCGATCGCCGCGTTCGAGGGCCAGATCGGCCAGGTCGCCTACACCGCCTCCAAGGCCGCGATCGCCGGCATGTGCCTGACCATGGCCCGCGACATGGGCAGCCTGGGTATCCGGGCACTGGCCATCGCGCCCAGCCTGTTCGCGACCGGCCTCACCGAGGGCATCCCTGACGAGTTCGCCAAGGCGCTGACCAAGGACGCGGCGTTCCCGAAGCGCCTGGGCCGGCCCGAGGAGTACGCCAGGCTGGTGGCCGCGATCGTCGAGAACCCGATGCTCAACGGGCAGTGCCTGCGACTGGACGCGGGCCAGCGCTTCGCTCCCAAGTAGATGTGGTTCGTGTGCGTTGAGGAACGGTGAGCGCTCCCCCGCGCACACAGATCGCTTAGGGCACGCTCACGCCGGCCGCGGCACCGCCGCCAGGCTCGATTGACCGATCCAGGTGGGCAGTGCCTGACGTACCTCGCGTGAGGCGTCGATGACGACCGACCCATCCGACACGGCCCGCTGCCAGGACTGGTCGCCCCGCCAGATCTGGCTCAGCGTCCGCAAGCTGGTCGAAACCGATGCCGCCACTTCGTATCCGGGATCGAAGTCGCAAACCTGTGCGACACCGTCGGTGACCATCAGCCACCACGACGACGCCTTTGGAGGCGCGCCCGACAATCGGAACGCCACCACGGTGCGCGTGCGTGGCCACTCCGAGAGCGGGATAGTGCGGCGGATGTCCCACATCAACACGCTGGGGTCGAGGTCTTTCTCGACGAGGTCGCTCATCCAGCGAACGCTCCAGGTACCGAGCGCTTCGACCACGCTGACAAGCTCGCGCCCGCAGTCGGTCAGCGTGTAGATGGTGCGGCCGTCGATTTCGGACCGCTCCACCACCCCGGCGCGAGTAAGGGTCTGCAACCGCTTGGACAGCAGCGTCGGCGACATCTTCGGCACACCGCGGCGGAGATCGTTGAAGTGCGTGCTTCCCGCCAGCAACTCGCGCACCACGAGCACGGTCCACCGCTCATCGAGCAATTCCATGGCCTTGGCCACCGGGCAAAACTGACCGTAACCAGACATCTGCACCCGCCTCCCCAAGGCCAGCAAACAGTACGCATAGTACACAGCATGATCATGACGCTGACTAGTACAGATTCAGGATTGGGGCCGCTACAGATCTGTGACTAGAGCGCCCATGTTCCTTCAGCCGAGCATGTTTGCAGGCGAAAGCTCACCGAAGGAGAAGGACATGACCACCGAAGCATCAACCACCAGACGTGTGACCCGCTACCTTGCGGGCCCAGCGCTCGCGCTAGGCGTGGCGATTGGATCAGCCGCCGGCGCCACCGCCGAGCCGGTATGGGACGTTGTCGCCTGGGACAGCTGCGTCCGCGCGATCCCTGACGATGTGCTGCTGGGTGAATACGGCGATGACGCGTTACGCGAGTGCTGCTGGAAGACCGGAGGCGACTGGAAACCCGACGGCCACGGAACTGCCTGTAAGGCACCGCCTCCCGGGCAGAGCGGCCGCAATCCACTGACCAGCGCGCCGACCCACGTCATGCAACCAGCGCCGCTGCCGGCCCCGCCCGGGGACATCGGGCCGACAACCGGAGGGGTGGGCTGAAGATCATGACTCACATCGACACAATCTGGTCTCGGACGGCTCACCGGCTCGCGGCCGGGGCAGTCGCGGCAAGCATCATCGGACTCAGCGCGGGAGCCCTTACCCCGGCCGGAATCGCTCACGCTTACACGGGATCCTGCGTTGGCCCCGTCGGCGCCGGCAACATCCTGCAAGTGCGGGAATTCTCGCTGCAGGACGTCGGCAACGGCAATTCTCTGGCCATCGTCGAGGCCTATGCGGCCATGTCAGAGAGTGACGCGAGGTCCTACATCGACCGTCCCGGCAATGAAGAGGCATCGTTCCGCCTGTGGGGCGACGACGCCGAATCGGACCAACTGCTCGCGAGTTTCAATCCGGAGCGCTATTGGGCCTCGCCCGCCGGTCTGGGAATGCGCGGGTCAGCGCAGCGCTCCAACTCCGAGTTGGACGAAGACTCCGGATTCTCCCCCGAAGGTCGCGGGAGCACCAGCATCACGCCGCAGGCCGACGAGTTCTACGCCACAATCCGCCTGCCCGACTTCCGCAGCGGATCGACGCACCAGGTCGAAACCTGCCGCCTCACCCTGGTTTCCTGAGGTCGGCCCCCAATCCGACCGACGACCGAAGAAACCGCCACTAGATAACCACCGTCAGCAAGCGCACGATTTCAGATAGCAAACTCGCGTCAGGAGCAGACAATGACTCATCCATCATCGACCGTCGACGATCAGGCAGTGGCGACAAAGCACCGCGCCATGTGGGCGTCGGGCGACTACCCGAGGCTCGCCGCCGAACTCGTTTCACCGCTCGGACCCGTGCTGGTGGAAGCCATCGGGATCGGTCCGGGCGACCGGGTACTCGACGTGGCGGCAGGCACCGGAAACGCCGCGATCCCCGCCGCGGAAGCCGGTGCGAGCGTCGTCGCCAGTGACCTGTGCCCGGACCTGTTGAACGCCGGCGCTCAATTAGCCGCCGAGCGCGAAGTCGAACTCGAATGGCGCGAAGCCAACGCGCACGAACTGCCCTTCGGGGACCATGAATTCGACATCGTGATGTCGTGTATCGGCGTGATGTTCGCACCTTTTCATCAGCGGGCAGCCGACCAGATGGTCCGGGTGTGCAAGCCGGGCGGGCGGATCGGCCTGATCAGCTGGACGCCCGAGGGGCATATCGGTCGGCTTTGGGCGACGATGAAGCCCTACGCCTCGCCGCCACCGTTCGGGGCTCAGCCGCCACCGCTGTGGGGGCAAGAGGAACACGTTCGTGCACTGCTCGGTGACCGCGTCACCGACGTCGTCACCGAGCGACGCACCCTTAGCGTTGACCACTTCTCAGACGGCGCTGCCTTCCGCGACTATTTCAAGGCCACCTACGGCCCGACGATCGCGGTGTACCGCAACATCGAAGACGACGCGGACCGGGTGGCCGAACTCGACGCGGCCATTGCGCACGTGGGCGACAGCGTCTTGAGCGGCGACTCAACAATGGAGTGGGAGTACCTGCTGTTGACGGCTCGCCGCGCCTGACACGATGTGTGCATGCCCGATGACGCGCAGCAGTTGCCGACCCTCGACGACGAGGCCCAGGCCGCCCTTGCGCGGTGGGTGCGGCAGCAGGGCCTGGGTTCGATCGTCAGCGACGTCGAGCCGCTGACCGGGGGAACGCAGAACATCGTCGTGCGCCTGCGCGTCGACAACCGGGCCATGGTGCTACGCAGACCGCCTGCCCACCCACGGCCGACGAGCGACAAGACGATGCTGCGCGAGATCGCCGCGCTGCGCACCCTCGCCGGCTCATCGGTGCCGCATCCCGGGTTCATCGCCGGCTGCGACGATCTCAGCGTTCTCGGCGTGGTGTTCTACCTGATGGAAGAGGTCGACGGCTTCAACCCCGGCGATTCCATGTCGGAGGCCTACGTCCGGGATCCGAGCATGCGCCACGACGTCGGCCTGTCCTATGCGGCCAGTCTGGCCCGGTTGGGCAACGCCGAGTGGGAGGGCAGTCCGCTCGCCGAGCTCAAACGGCCGGGATCTTTCCTGGAGCGCCAGGTTCCTCAGTTTCTGCGGCTGCTGGAAAGCTACCGGCACGACCGGTACGACCCCGCGTCGCTGGCGGTCACCGACCTGGCGGACTGGCTGATGGCAAACCGCCCACCGGACGGCAGACCCGGAATCCTGCACGGTGACCCGCATCTGAGCAACGTGCTGCTGCGGCGCGACGAACCGGAGTTGGCGGCGTTCGTCGACTGGGAGATGTGCACGGTCGGCGACCCGCTGCTCGACCTGGGCTGGATGTTGATCTGCTGGCCGCTGGAGACCAACACGATCACCGCAGGCGCGCAATTGGCCGCACTGGGCGGGCTGGCCAGCCGCCGCGAACTGCTCGACGCCTACCTGGCGGCCGGTGGTCGCGAGACGTCGCGGCTGGACTGGTATGTCGCGATGGCGTGCTTCAAGCTCGGCGTCGTCATCGAGGGCACCTGGTCGCGGTTTCTGATCGGCCAGGCCAGCCGCGACGCGGGGGAGCGGCTCCACGCCAACGCGCAGAACCTGATCGACCTCGGCACCCGAGTCGCCAAGGGCGACAGCCCGTTTGAGCTCTAGTAAGCGTCGATCGCCAGCTTGACCGCCAGCGCCACTCCGGCCGCACCGATCACCACGCGCAGCGGGCCCGCCGGGGCGTGCCGCACGACGATCGGGCCCAGCCGTGATCCGAGCAGGCAACCGAGGCCGACATACAGCACTGCCCACCACTGCACCGGCGCGACGACGGCGAAGATCACCGCGGCCACGCCGTTCGCAATGCCGAGGATGACATTCTTGCCCGCATTCGCATGCGCGAGCGAGGAGTGGCCGGCTCGCAGCAGTAGAGCCAGCAGCAGCACGCCCGCCGCAGCACCGAAATACCCGCCGTAGACGCAGATGCCGAGAATTGCCGACGACTCGGTGATCATCCGCATGCGGTGCCTCCGGTGGTCGGCGACCTGTGCCTCACCGGCAGCACGCACCGGAACCAGGATCGCGATCGAGGCCACCGCGAGCAGGATCGGGACGGCTCTCTCGAACCCCTCGGCGGGTGTGGACATCAGCAGGACCGCTCCGGCCGCACCGCCGAGCACGGCAACCGGAATACTGCGCTTGATCCACGCCGCCCGGCCGACCAGTTCGGGGCGCGACCCCAGCACCGACCCGATGCCGTTGAAGACCAGGGCGACCGTGTTGGTGACGTTGGCCGTCACCGGAGGAAGACCGGCGAGTAGCAGTGCGGGATAGGTGGCAACCGAGGCGAGGCCGGCGATGCTGCCCGTCAGCCCGCCCAGCACTCCGGCGGCGAACAGCAGGGCCCAATTCATCGTCGGGGGCTCACATTACGGCGTCGCGGCCGTCAACCCGCCGCCCGGGTGCGGTGACTTCCTCAGCAGGCGTCGCTGCGCGTGCGCGCCGGGAGGTGGATGCGATGGCGCGCCGTCAGCAGCAGATGGTCGGCGCGCTCGCGGATGTCACCGGGCGGGTCGAACATCCGCTCGGCGATGACGAGCACCGGGCGCACCCGGCCCCTCGCGTCGACGATGCGGTGTCGGCTGCTGAACGGCCGGCCCGCGCCGGACACCGCCTCGATGAACAACGCAATGCCGGCCGCGTCGAGGGGATGCTTGTGCGACATCACCAGCGCGGTGCTCGGCTGCAGCCGACGCGCTCGATCACCGAAGGCGGTGTCCCACGCTCACCGCACCCCCGGTCCGTGCTGACGATCCCACCGTTCCCCCAGGCCGTTCCCCCGACCCCAGAAAGTAGGACACAACATCGCACCCCTCCGCCCGAATCGACAGCCGGATGGCGAAATCCGATGATCAATTCGCGAAGCGGAAACCCTTTGCGTACCCGGTTGCCCGCCGTCTAGCATCGGACCCGTGCCGAGGCGACTCGTAGTAGCAACCCGCAGCGGGGTCTGATCCGGACCGACCCCTCGCTGTGGGTCGTCGCTACGTAGTCGGTCACTTCCTCATCGAAGAAGAAACCGGCACATGATCTCAATCGCACGAGAACCCGCAGCCAGCGCAGCGTCGCTGCCGTTCGCGGCTCACATGGACGCCCCGATGCCCCGCGGGCTGCGTGAGGAGGCCGACGCGATGTCCTTCGAGACGTTCCTCGCCGAGTACGCACCCACCGCAGGACCGCTGCGCCTGCGCAACTGGCGCTGCGCGGACGGTGACCGCCCGGCCGCCCGGGTGGGCCCGCAGGCGCGCACGTACCAGGCGACCCTGGCCATCGGCGACCGGATCTGCACCTCGTCGGCCGCCGCCACCGGACCCGTCGCGGCGCTGACGGCGATGCTCTACGACCGCGGCTTCCCCGTCGAGATGACCGCGTTCCACCAGGTGCGGGCAGGTCAGCGGACCGCGACGTTCATTCGCGGATCCGACGGCACCCGCGCCGAATGGGCGATGGGGCTCGCCGAGGATCCCACCCAGTCGGCGCTGGGCGCGATGATCGCGTGCGCCAATCGCCTAAAGGTCGGGCGCCTGATCGCGCCCTGATCGCGACAGCACGGTCAGTGCAGTGGCCGCAGCACGATGCGCATGCCGTCCTTGGGCACCGGCATCCCGCCGTAGTCCCATTCGGTGGTGTAGCCCGGGTAGGGCAGCTCCAGCCGGTACTTGCGCAGCAGCCGGTGCAGGATCGTCTTGACTTCGAGCTGGCCGAACGTCATACCGATGCACTTGTGCGCCCCGCCGCCGAACGGGCTGAACGCGTAGCGGTGGCTCTTGTGCTCGTTGCGCGGCTCGGTGAAGCGCAGCGGGTCGAACTTCATCGGCTCCGGGAAGAGCTCCTCGAGCCGGTGGTTCATGCCCGGGTAGGCGATCACGTTGGTGCCCTTGGGCAGGTAGTAGCCCAGCAGTTCGGTGTCGCGCACGGCCTGGCGCATGGCCCACTGGACGGGGGTGACGAGCCTGATCGACTCGTTCATCACCAGATCCAGCGATTCCAGCTTCTCCAGCGACTCGATGTCGGCCGGACCGTCGCCCAGGCGATCGGACTCCTCGCGGCAGCGTTCCTGCCACTCGGGGTGCTTGGCCAGGTGGTAGATCATCGTGGTGGCCGTCGAGGTCGACGTGTCGTGGGCGGCCATCATCAAGAAGATCATGTGGTTGACGATGTCCTCGTCGGTGAAGCTGTTGCCGTGCTCGTCCTCGGTGTGGCACAGCACGGTCAACAGGTCCGACCCGTCCTTGCCGCGACGTTCCTTCACTCGCTCCTCGAAGTAGTCCTCGAGCAGCTTGCGCGCCTGGATGCCGCGCCACCAGGTGAACGGGCGCACGGGCTTGCGGATGATGGCGTTGCCTGCGCGCGTCGTGGTGGTGAACGCCTGATTCACCTTGGTGACCAATTCCTTGTCGGAGCCCGGTTCGTGACCCATGAAGACCATCGACGCGATGTCGAGCGTCAGTTCCTTCATCGCCGGATACATCAGGAAGCGGCCGTCGTTGATCACCCAGTCGTTGGCGATCACCTGCGAGACGACCTTGTCCACCTGCTCCTGGTAGCCGACCAGGCGGGTGCGCACGAAGGCCTCCTGCATGATCCGCCGATGGAACATGTGCTCCTCGAAGTCCAGCAGCATCAGGCCGCGGTGGAAGAACGGGCCGATCACCGGCACCCAGCCCTGCTGAGAGAAGTCCTTGTTGCGGTTGGAGTAGACGGCCTGTGCGGCGTCGGGTCCCAACGCCGCGACCGCGGGCAGCGCCGGCGAGTCGGCGTAGTAGAGCGGACCGTACTTGCGGTAGACGTGCAGCAGATAGTCCGGCCCGCCGCGGAACATCTCGATCATGTGGCCGATGATCGGCAGGCCGGCGTCGCCGACCACCGGCTTGAGGTCGCTGCCCGGCGGCGGGGTGGCCATCGGGTGCTGCGGGAAGTCGGTGTTCAGTAGCCTGCGCTCGACCATGCCCACGCCGGGGAAATTGTTGAACGACGGGGTCAGCCGCCGCTTCGCCTGGTCGAGCAGGTAATCGGTGGTGCTGATGGTCGCCGTCATTGGCACGCTCCTGGGCATGAATTCGGTGGCCAGACTGTGGCTATCGTCACTTCCATCTTCATCCTGAATGGCAGACTTGACGCATGTCAAGTTTGGTTCTGGCGTGGCGCGGTGCGAAGGTCTAACAACGATGACCGCCCAGCCCGCACCGCAAGCCCGCCGCAGCCGCGGCGACCGGCAGCGTGACGCGATCGTCAGTGCCGTCCGTGAGCTGCTGCACGAGCGATCGTTCGCCGACCTGTCGGTCAGCACCATCAGCGAGCGCGCGGGAGTGGCCCGCTCGGGCTTCTACTTCTATTTCGACTCCAAGTACGCCGTGCTCGCCGTGATCCTCGCCGACGCCGGCGAACTGCTCGACAGCCTGACCCATCATTTCGCGCTGCGTGAACCGGGCGAGTCACCGCGCGACTTCGCCAAGCGGATGGTCGGTAGCGCCGCGGCCGTGTACGCCAACGACGACCCGGTCCTCAAGGCGTGCGCCGTCGCCCGCAACACCGACGCGCAGATCCGCGAGATGATGGACGACTTCTACGACGGCATAATCGACAAGCTCATCGCGCTCTTGGAGAGCGATCCCGACACCCGGCCGATCAGCGACGACCTGCCCGCACTCGTGCGCACGCTGGCGGCGGTGACGACGATGACGCTGACCCACGACAGCATGTTCGTCGGCCGCGGCGCCGATCCGGCGCGCGCCGTCGACGCACTCGAGCGGCTGTGGGTGTCCGCCTTCTGGGGCGACTCGCACCTCCGTGGCGACTAGGTATCGTCACCGCCATGGCGGCTCAGAGCGGTTTCGCGGGTAAGCGGTGTCTGTTGACCGGTGCCGCCAGCGGCATCGGCCGTGCCACGGCGCTGAAACTGGCCGCCGAGGGCGCCGACCTCTTCCTGACCGATCGTGACCGCGAGGGCCTGGAACTGACCGTCGCCGACGTGCGTTCGCTCGGCGGCACGGTCAGCGCGCACCGCGCCTTCGACATCTCCGACTACGACGCGGTGACGCAGTTCGCCTCCGATATCCACGCCAGTCATCCCGCGATGGACGTGGTGATGAACATCGCCGGGATCTCGGCATGGGGCACGGTTTCCACGCTGGAGCACCGCCACTGGCGCTCGATGATCGACGTCAACCTGATGGGGCCGATCCACGTCATCGAATCGTTCGTGCCGCCGATGGTGCTGGCCGGCAAGGGCGGACACCTGGTCAACGTGTCGTCGGCGGCCGGGCTGGTCGCGCTGCCCTGGCACGCCGCCTACAGCGCGAGCAAGTACGGGCTGCGTGGCCTGTCGGAGGTACTGCGTTTCGACCTGGCGCGCCACCGCATCGGAGTGTCGGTGGTGGTACCGGGGGCAGTGAGAACACAACTGGTGCGGACCGTGGACATAGCGGGCGTGGACCGTGAGCATCCGCGAGTGGCCCGATTGGTCGACCTGTTCGTCGGCCACGCCAAGTCGCCCGAGCATGTCGCCGACCGCATGCTCACCGGTGTGCGCCGCAACCGCTTCCTCATTTACACCTCGGCTGACATCCGGGCGCTCTACCTGTTCAAGCGAACGATGTGGTGGCCGTACAGCATCGTCATGCGGCGGGTCAACGTGGCCTTCACTCGCGCGCTTCGGCCGCCACCGCGCGGCTAGCGCTTACCCCAGTCCCACGCCGGCGCGGTCAGCATGCCTACGCCCTCGACGCGGGTCTCGCCGAGGTCCTTGAACAGGCATATCTCCACGGCCTCGTCGCCATCGCGCGGGTTGTCCCGGCCGGCCACGGGCACCGCGCCCAGACAGGACCGCAGTGTCTGTGAGTGAGTGACCACGACCACCTGGGTGCTCTGTGCAGCGGTGCGGATCAACGACGCCAGCGGGCGCACCAGATCGGGATGCAGCGATGTCTCGGGTTCGTTGAGCGCCATCAACGACGGCGGCCGGGGGCTCAACAACGCGGCCGCCCACAGCATGAATCGCAATGTGCCGTCGGATAATTCGGCAGCCCGCAGCGGCCGCAGCATGCCGGGCTGGTGTAGCTGCAGGTCGAAAAGGCCGTCGTGCGCGGTGACCGAGAGCTCGGCACCGTCGAACGCGTCGGCGACCACGTGCTGCAGGTCGTCGAAGCCCCCCTCGAGGATCGTCTGGATCGCGGCGGCCAGGTCACGGCCGTCGTCGGACAGCACCGGTGTCCTGGTCCCGACGTGGCGTTGACGCGCAGGCGCGGCCGCGTCGACACGGAACCCGTCATAGAAGCGCCAGTCGCGCAACCGGTCCCGTACCGCAGCGAGTTCGGGGTGCGCGCCCGGATGGGCGTACTCGGCGAGCACACTGCGATAGGCCGGAAGCGAGTGCGACAACTTGTCGAAGCCCCGCCCCGACGCCGCGCTGGCCTCGGCGTACTCGCGCGTGCGGCGCACCAGGGTGGAGCCGTTGCGCATGACGGGGCCGACGAAGACGGCCTCGCGTTTGATCTCCGGATCACGCGCGAACAGCGAATTGTGGCCGGCCATCTGCGGCAGGCCGAGATCGACCAGATATCCGAAATCATCCGACGCGAAACCCAGTTCGAGTGACACCGGACCGGTGCGGGTGGTGCCCTCGACGCGGCCCGTTCGACGCGCTCCGGCCGGCTGCTCCGGGCCCGCCCACAGCACCGACTCGAGCCCGCCCTCGCGGGCCAGCGAGCCGATCACCTCACCGCGGCCGCAGTCGGCCAGCAGCCGCAGCGCACGGTACAGCGACGACTTGCCCGTGCCGTTGGCGCCGGTGACGACCGTCAACCGCGCCAATGGCAGGACGACGTCGCGCAGGGAGCGGTATCCGCGGATCGCGACTGTCTGCAACACGGTCAGTACCCGCCGTCGGGCGGCGCGAGTTCCAGCCGGACACCGAGCAGCCGGATGGGACGGTCGAGTTCGAACTGGCCGAGAAGATCGAGAGCCGTCGCCGTGACGACCTCCGGGGCGACCGTCGGTTCGGGCAGCTTGCGGATCTTGGTGCGGGTGAAGAACGTCGTCGTGCGCACCGTCACCGCCACGCGGGTGACGATCCGGCCCTGCCCGACGATCTCGGTGAGCGTCTGCTGGGCGAGTCCGACCACGGCCGAGTCGATCTCGGCGCCGTCGGTCAGGTCGCGCGGAAACGTGATCACGTGGCTGCGCGAGCGTGGCACCCACGGCTCGGCACTGACATTCGCGTCGCCGCCACCTTTGGCCAGCAGCAGAACCCACAGGCCGGTCGTCGGGCCGAACGTCGACGTGAGCACCGTCGCGTCGGTGCCTGCAAGGTCGGCGACGGTCGTGATGCCCATCGCGGCAAGCTTTTTCGAGGTCTTCGGGCCCACACCCCAGAGCGCGTCGACCGAGCGGTCGCCCATGACCGCCATCCAGTTGTCGTCGGTCAGCTGGAAGACTCCGGTCGCATCCGGCTCACCCGAGCGTGGCTTGCCGAAGCCGGTGGCGACCTTTGCACGCTGCTTGTTGTCGCTGATGCCCACCGAGCATGACAGCCCCGTCTCGGCGGCGACGACCTCACGGATCCGCGCGGCGAACCCGAACGGGCTCTCGGCGTCGAGGTCCGCGCCGACGTAGGCCTCGTCCCAGCCCCACACCTCGACGGGGTGGCCGAAGTCGCTCAGCAGGCCCATCACCTCCTCGGAGGCTTCGTCGTAGGCGTCGGTGTCCAGCGGCAGGAACGTCGCATTCGGGCACTTGCGGGCCGCGGTGCGCAGCGGCATTCCCGCATGCACCCCGAAGTCACGGGCAGGGTACGACGCGCAGGTGACCACCTTGCGGGGCTCGGTCGGATCGCCGTTGCCGCCCACGATGATCGGCTGCCCGGCCAGTTCGGGACGCCTGCGCACCTCCACTGCCGCCTGGAATTGGTCGAGGTCGACGTGCAGCACCCATCGGGTCATGTGCCACAGAGCTTGCGTGCCAACGATTCCCAGGCCTGCGCCAGCGACGTCGGGGTCGCACGGCGTTCGGTCAGCTGATGGTGCACATAGTCGGCGTCGAGCAGCGCCAGCAGGGCGGTCGCCTGGGCGTCCAGGTCGCCACTGGTGTGGGCGTCCTCGAGGAGCACGCGGACGTGCCGGTGGTGGAGGGTGGCCGGCGCGTTGAACCGCGTCTGCGGATCGCGGTTGGCGTCGGAGAGCAGCGCGTGGTGGTTGCGGACGAACGCCAGCCGTCGGCGGCCGAAGGCCAGCAGGCGCTCCAACGGAGGGGCGCTGGGGCCCAGCGGTGGTGGGCCGAATAGGAACGCCTGCTGCTCGGCCTTTTCGTCCTCGTCGAGCAACACGATCATCAGGCCCGCCCGGCTGCCGAACCGGCGGAACAACGTCCCCTTGCCCACCCCGGCGGCCGCGGCGATGTCGTCGGTGCTGACCGCGTCGGCGCCGTGCTCGGCGATCAGCCGCCGGGCGGCGTCAAGGAGTAGCGCCCGGTTGCGGGCGGCATCACCCCGCTCGTGCGGCGTCTGGTCGGTCACCGGCAACTCGGCCAGGTGACGAGGTGCGGCCATGGCAGCAGTTTAGATCAGCGGGAATGATTCGGACTGCGGTCCGGTTCACCTGGGTGAAACGCCTCGCAATCATCGGAAGGAAGTGTGCACATGTCGGACATCAAGGTGCTGGTGCTGGTCGGAAGCCTGCGCGCCGCGTCGATCAACCGCCAGCTGGCCGAACTGGCGGTCGAGTCGGCGCCCGAGGGGGTCAGGCTCGAGCTGTTCGACCGGCTCGGCGAGCTGCCGTTCTACAACGAGGACCTCGACACTGGTGACGTCCCCGAGCCCGTTGCAGCGCTGCGGCAGGCGGCGGCCGGCGCCGACGCGGCGCTCGTCGTCACTCCCGAGTACAACGGCAGCATCCCGGGCGTTCTGAAGAACGCGATCGACTGGTTGTCGCGGCCGTACGGCAACGGCGCACTGAACGACAAGCCGCTGGCGGTGGTCGGGGCGGCGCTCGGACAGTACGGCGGGGTGTGGGCGCACGACGAGACCCGCAAGTCGTTCGGCATCGCGGGACCCCGGGTGGTCGAGGACCTCAAGCTCTCGGTGCAGACCACGGTCTTCGACGGCAAGCATCCGCGCGAGAACGCCGAGGTGGCGCAGACGCTGCGTGACATCGTCGGCAAGCTGGTCGCCGAGGTCGGCTAGTCGCTGCAGCGTCTCGGCACCGGCAGCACCGCAGCGCCGGCGGAGCCTTGGCGCCCCGCCGGCGCTTTGCTGTTCGCGAACCGATCTCCCGGGAGATGTCGGTGCGCCCTGCTAGATATAGGGGCCGTGGGCGACACACCGGCGATTGTGATGCACGACACGCCGTGCGCGGTGTCGAGGAATGGCTTACGACCTGGGAATTTCAAAAATGTTATTCAGAACATCTGGTATCCGCATGCGATGTCGGACACTAGGTGTAGTGTTTCGAGCACCGACAGGCCCCCACAGTTCCTGAGCTGAAAAGGGTCGGCCGGAGCCCCGAAATCCGGCCGTGTCGGTTGCCCGCCACACCGGACCGAGGCACCGGGCGCAAGGAATTTCAAGGGTCTCCGGTCCGCTGAATTGTGGTGAGCATCGGCGGAGCGCAGTACCCGTCCAGTTGCCAGACCCCGTCGCAGAGGAGCCGTACCGCAGATGTCCCAGCCAGCACAGTCCTTCGTCACCGTGTACACCAAGCCGGCTTGCGTGCAGTGCAACGCCACCTACAAGGCGCTGGACAAGCAGGGCATCGCCTACGAGACCGTCGACATCAGCCTCGACAGCGAGGCCCGTGACTACGTCATGGCGCTGGGCTATCTGCAGGCCCCGGTCGTCGTGGCCGGTCACGAGCACTGGTCGGGCTTCCGGCCCGACCGCATCAAGGCCCTCGGCGCAGTCGCCGCCACGGCCTGACGGGATCCGGCGGGCATGAGCAACCTCGTCTACTTCTCCAGCGTCTCGGAGAACACCCACCGCTTCGTCGAGAAGCTGGGGTTGCCCGCCACCCGTATCCCACTGCACGGGCGCATCGAGGTCGGTGAGCCGTACGTGCTGGTGCTGCCCACCTACGGCGGCGGTCACGCCAACGGTCCCGATCCGGACCGCGGCGGATACGTCCCCAAGCAGGTGATCGCGTTCCTCAACAACGAACACAACCGGTCGTTGATCCGCGGCGTCATCGCCGCGGGCAACACCAATTTCGGTGCCGAATTCGGCTACGCCGGGGTCGTCGTCTCCCGTAAGTGCGGCGTCCCGTTCCTCTACCGCTTCGAACTGATGGGCACCACCGACGACGTGCTCGCGGTTCGCGCAGGCCTCAACGACTTCTGGAAGGACCAGACGTGCCACCAACCGTCACAGCTTCAGAGCCTGTAGCCGTCCCCGCGCCGCACGCGCATGCGTTACCCGGCGAGACGGACTACCACGCCCTGAACGCGATGCTGAATCTCTACGACGCCGACGGCAAGATTCAGTTCGAGAAGGACCGTGAGGCTGCGCACCAGTACTTCCTGCAACACGTCAACCAGAACACCGTCTTCTTCCACAACTATGACGAGAAGCTCGACTACCTGATCCAGGAGAACTACTACGAGCGCGAGGTTCTCGACCAGTACTCCCGCAACTTCGTCAAGACGCTGATCGACCGGGCGTACGCGAAGAAGTTCCGCTTCCCGACGTTCGTCGGCGCGTTCAAGTACTACACGTCGTACACGCTCAAGACATTCGACGGTAAGCGGTACCTGGAGCGCTTCGAGGACCGCGTCGTGATGGTGGCGCTGACGCTGGCCGCCGGCGACACGATGTTAGCTGAAAAGCTCGTCGACGAGATCATCGACGGCCGGTTCCAGCCGGCCACACCGACATTCCTCAATTCAGGCAAGAAGCAGCGCGGTGAGCCAGTTAGCTGTTTTCTTCTTCGCATCGAGGACAACATGGAGTCCATCGGGCGCTCCATCAACTCGGCGCTGCAACTGTCCAAGCGCGGCGGGGGAGTGGCGTTGTTGCTGAGCAATATTCGCGAGCACGGCGCGCCGATCAAGAACATCGAGAACCAGAGCTCGGGCGTCATCCCGATCATGAAGCTGCTCGAGGACTCGTTCTCCTACGCCAATCAGCTCGGGGCGCGGCAGGGCGCCGGCGCGGTGTACCTGCACGCCCACCATCCCGACATCTACCGTTTCCTCGACACCAAGCGCGAGAACGCCGACGAGAAGATCCGGATCAAGACGCTGAGCCTGGGGGTGGTGATCCCCGACATCACCTTCGAGCTGGCGAAGAAGAACGAGGACATGTACCTGTTCTCGCCGTACGACGTGGAGCGGGTCTACGGGTCACCGTTCGCCGACATCTCGGTAACCGAGAAGTACTACGAGATGGTCGACGACGCGCGGATCCGCAAGACGAAGATCAAGGCGCGCGAGTTCTTCCAGACGCTGGCCGAGCTGCAGTTCGAGTCCGGCTACCCGTACATCATGTACGAGGACACGGTGAACCGGGCCAACCCGATCGAGGGCAAGATCACCCACTCCAACCTGTGCTCGGAGATCCTGCAGGTTTCGACACCGTCGGTGTTCAACGAGGATCTGTCCTACGCCAAGGTCGGCAAGGACATCTCGTGCAATCTGGGTTCGATGAACATCGCCAAGACGATGGACTCGCCGGACTTCGCCCAGTCGATCGAGGTGGCGATCCGGGCGCTGACCGCGGTGAGCGATCAGACGCACATCTGGTCGGTGCCGTCGATCGAGCAGGGCAACAACGACTCTCACGCCATCGGCCTCGGGCAGATGAACCTGCACGGCTACCTGGCACGCGAGCGGATTCACTACGGCTCCGAAGCGGGCGTCGACTTCACGAACATCTACTTCTACTGCGTGCTCTACCACGCGCTGCGGGCGTCGAACCGGATCGCGATCGAGCGGGGCACGCACTTCAAGGGCTTCGAGCGCTCGAAGTACGCCAGCGGTGAGTTCTTCGACAAGTACACCGAGCAGATGTGGGAGCCCAAGACCGATCGCGTCAAGGAACTGTTCGCCGGCGCGGGCATTCGTATTCCGAGGCAGGACGATTGGCTGCGGCTCAAGGAGTCGGTGCAGGTGCACGGCATCTACAACCAGAACCTGCAGGCGGTCCCGCCGACGGGGTCGATCAGCTACATCAACCACTCGACGTCGTCGATCCATCCGATCGCGTCGCGGATCGAGATCCGCAAGGAGGGCAAGATCGGCCGGGTGTACTACCCGGCGCCCTACATGACCAACGACAACCTGGAGTACTTCCAGGACGCCTACGAGATCGGCTACGAAAAGGTCATCGACACCTACGCCGCGGCGACCCAGCACGTCGACCAGGGGCTGAGCCTGACGCTGTTCTTCAAGGACACCGCCACCACGCGCGACGTCAACAAGGCGCAGATCTACGCCTGGCGCAAGGGAATCAAGACGCTGTACTACATCCGGCTGCGTCAGATGGCGCTCGAGGGCACCGAGGTCGAGGGCTGCGTGTCCTGCATGCTGTAGGGATTCGACGCCGAGTGTCGGGTTGTCGCACGCAAAGTACGGTCTGACCGTGCCTTGAGCCGACACTCGGCGCCATGTGCGCTAGTCCACCGCGGAGACGGGGAGCTTTCCGCCGGCGTCGTACTCACAGCACACACCGATGTCGTCGGACTGCTCCGTGTCGAACGCCCAGAAGGCGTCGGTTTCCCCGCCGGCGTGCGGGGCCGGCCCGAGGCCGACGGACATGGCGATCGCGGCCAGATAGGTGTTCATGGCGTCAGCATGCCGGGCAGCCGGCGGCACCGAAACGGGGCGGACGCCGCTACTTGCCGGGCGGGCATCCGGGCTGCGGTGGGTGGACCGCTAGGGGATTAGGGGCCGCGACGCCTGGCCTACTTCTTGATGGTGTGCTGCGGGCCCTGGGCCTTCTTGTACAGGGCGCGAAGCATCCGGTCGCGGAACGCCGCGTTGTCGATCAGCTTGATGCCGGCGTTGGCCAACCGCGGCTGACCCAGCAACTTGTGGAAATAGCGGCCGCGCTTGTACTCGCGGCCCCACGCCGCTTCCATCCGCTGCGCGTAGTTGGTGAAGTCGTCGGGCCCGCCGTTCTGCAGCGCCGCGATCGCGCACTCACCCGCGGCGAGCCCGGACTCCAGCGCCTTGGAGATGCCCGCGCCGGACGCCGGCTTGCCGGCCCCCAGCGAGTCGCCGGTGAACAGCACGCCCGGTCGCCACGGCGGCCAGGCCGTGAAGCCCATCGGCAGCCGCCATGCGCGTACGCTCTTGTTCTTCTTGAGTTCCTCGATCGGCGGCAACTCCCACTCGGGCGGCAGCGTGCGCAGGAAATCGCCGAGGAACTGGGTCGCGTTGATCGACTGCCAGTTCTTGTAGCTGTTGACGTAGCCCAGCCCGATGTTGAAGATGCCGTTGCCCATCGGGAAGACCCAGCCGTACCCCGGCAGTTGGTCGCCTTCGAAAGCCAGCTTGAGGTAGATGTCCAGGCTGTCGGAGTCCGGGCGGTTCGCGGGCATCTCCGAGCGGATCGCGATCGCCGAGTAACCGTTGTACTCGGAGTCGATCTTCAGCGCGCGCTTGATCGGGGAGTAGGCACCGTCGGCGGCGATGACCGCGTCGCCGTAGACCTTCTCGCCGCCCTTGAGCGTCACGCCGGCCACCCGGCCGTTCTCGACGACAGGGCCGCTCACCTCGGCGCCCTGGCGCACCTCGGCGCCTGCGGACTCGGCGTGCTTGAGCAGGGTGGTGTCGAGGTGCTCGCGGCTGACGGTGTGGCCGTGGTCGGGCATGCCGGGGCGCTTGGGGAACGAGAGCTCCCACTCGCTCGGGCTGAACACCGTCACGCGGTTCACCCGGTGGTAGGTGGCGACCTCGTCGGCCAGCCCCATCTTCTGCAGGTAGCTCACCGCGCGGGCGGTGAGCCCGTCGCCGCAGGGCTTGGCCCTGGGGAACTCGGCCTTGTCCAGCACCACTACCTTCGCGCCGGTCTGTGCGGCCTGCCACGCCGCGGCCGAACCGGAAGGCCCGCCACCCGCGATGACCAGGTCGTATCGCTGCGTCATGAAACTCGTCTCGTCAATGGGCGATGTCGCAGCGATAGTACCCGTGCCGCGACCACGGTTCTCGCCACAGAGTTGCCTGGCCCACGCTCGGTGAAACACCACTCGGCGCGGTCTGAGCAGGTCAGAAGTGTCTGAGCGGTAGAGTGATCCGGGTGCGACGAGGGTCCAGGCCACGCTCTGGTGGCGAGCCGGGTGTCAAGGTGGACGCCCGCAGCGAGCGCTGGCGCGAGCACCGCAAGAAGGTGCGCGCCGAGATCGTCGACGCCGCGTTCCGTGCCATCGACCGGCTGGGGCCCAACGTCAGCGTGCGGGAGATCGCCGAGGAGGCAGGCACCGCCAAACCCAAGATCTACCGCCACTTCACCGACAAGTCCGACATGTTCTCCGAGATCGGGCAGCGGATGCGGGACATGTTGTGGGCCGCCATCATTCCGTCGATCGATGTCGAGAACGACTCCGCTCGCCAGATCGTGAGCCGCGGCGTCGAGCATTACGTCGAACTGGTCGACCAGCACCCCAATGTGGTGCGCTTCCTGCTCCAGGGCCGGTTCGCCGATCAATCCGCCGCCGCGATGACTGCCGTCAACAAGGGCAGCGAGATCACCCTGGCCGTCGCCGACATGATCAGCGCCGAACTCAAGGACCTGGCACCCGAACCGGCGGCGTTCGAACTGGCGGCGTACGCGATCTTCGGGACCGCCGCCTCGGCGACTGACTGGTGGCTCGGCGGCGACGTGGACCGTCCCCGCCGGAT
Organism: Mycobacterium sp. IDR2000157661; assembly: GCF_022317005.1. NCBI lineage: Bacteria > Bacillati > Actinomycetota > Actinomycetes > Mycobacteriales > Mycobacteriaceae > Mycobacterium > Mycobacterium sp. IDR2000157661. The sequence goes on along the minus strand of NZ_CP081006.1, from coordinate 4,891,279 downwards.
GGCCGCCGACCGGTTCATCGCACACATGACGACCATCATGGTGGGCGCCATCAACGGCACCGCCGAATTACTCGGTATCGAGATCGACGCCGACCAGCCGATCAGCACGGCGGTACGCAAGCAGCAGCCCGTCGCCTGAGGCCGCGTTGACACCCCCGGTCCGGGACCGGACACTGGAGCCCAAGTATCCGGTACCGGCGTTCCCAGGATCGGCCCACGACGAAGTAGGGGAGAACCCCATGACGGTTGCCGAGCAGGCTCCCGACACCACACCCGATTCCCCGGCCACCCGGCCGGTGCACACCCGCGCGCTGATCATCGGCACCGGGTTCTCCGGCCTGGGCATGGCGATCGCGCTGCAGCGCCAGAATGTCGAGTTCCTGATGCTGGAGAAGGCCGACGAGATCGGCGGCACCTGGCGCGACAACACCTACCCGGGGTGCGCCTGCGACATCCCGTCGCACATGTACTCGTTCTCCTTCGAACCGAAGGCGGACTGGACGCACATGTGGTCGTTTCAGCCCGAGATCCAGGACTACCTGCTCGGTGTCACGGAGAAGTACGGCCTGCGCCGCTACATCCGGTTCGGCTCGCACGTGGACCGGGCGCACTGGGACGACACCGAGAACCGCTGGCATGTGTTCACCAAGGACGGCCGCGAGTTCGTCGCACAGTTCGTGATCTCCGGGGCCGGTGGTCTGCACATCCCGCTGGTGCCGGAATTCCCCGGCCTCGACGAATACGCGGGCGCGGCGTTCCACTCCGCCGAGTGGGACCACAGCGTCGACCTGACCGGCAAGCGGGTCGCGGTGATCGGAACCGGCGCCAGCGCGATCCAGATCGTGCCCGAGATCGTCAAGGACGTCGCGGCGCTGCACCTTTACCAGCGCACACCGGCGTGGGTGATGCCGCGGCCGAACAACCCCATCCCGGAGTGGATGCGTAACCTGTTCGCCACCGTGCCGGGCACCAGGGCGCTGATGCGTGCGGGGATCTACTGGGTCCACGAAGGCGTCGGGTTCGCGATGACGCGTCAGCCGCGGCTGCTGAAAATCGGTGAGCTGCTGGGCAAGTGGAACATCCGCCGGTCGATCAAGGACCCGGAGCTGCGGCGAAAGCTCACCCCCGACTACCGCGCCGGCTGCAAGCGGATCCTCAACTCCGACACCTACTATCGGGGGATCGCCGACCCGAAGGCCGACGTGGTCACCGACCGCGTAGCGCGGTTCACCCCGACCGGCATCGTGACCACCGACGAGGCCGGCCGCGAGACCGAACGAGAGACCGACGTGGTCGTGTTCGCGACCGGCTTCCACGTCACCGACTCCTACACCTACGTCCACATCAAAGGCCCGGGCGGTGAGGACCTGGTGGACCGGTGGAACCGTGAAGGCATCGCGGCGCTGCGCGGCATCACCATCGCCGATATGCCGAACCTGTTCTTCCTGCTGGGACCCAACACGGCGCTGGGCCACAACTCCGTGGTGTTCATGATCGAATCGCAGATCCGCTACGCCGCCAACGCGATCGCCGCCGTCGACAAGAAGGGCGCGCAGGCGCTGGCCCCGACGCGGGAGGCGCAGGACCGCTACAACGACGAGTTGCAGGACGAGCTGGCCGGCACGGTGTGGAGCACCGGGGGCTGCAGTAGCTGGTATCTCGACGAGCACGGGGTGAACCGGACGTTGTGGAGCGGCATGACGTGGCAGTACTGGCTGGCGACCCGGCGCTTCGACGCCTCGGAGTACCGGTTCCTCAACGGAAAAGCACGACACGCCGTCGCTGGTGTGCGCTGAGATCGAAGAATCGCTCGATATCGGGCGTATTCGCGATCTGAACGCACACCCGGCGGCGACACGTTCCGACACATGATGTTGTGTTGCAGTCGAAAGTCGGACCCCAGTTGTAGTGTTGGAGTCGCTACAGCAGTCCTGTAGCTAGAACCTAAACGACCAGGTGAAATGGGGTTCCTCTCGTGGGTGATGGCGTGAAGCTGATCGACCGCGTATCGGCCATCAACTGGAATCGTCTCCAGGACGAGAAGGACGCCGAGGTCTGGGACCGGCTCACCGGCAATTTCTGGTTGCCGGAGAAGGTGCCGGTGTCCAACGACATCCCGTCATGGGGCACGCTCAACGACCACGAGAAACAGTTGACGATGCGGGTCTTCACCGGCCTGACGCTGCTGGACACCATTCAGGGCACCGTCGGTGCGGTCAGCCTGATTCCCGATGCGCTGACCCCGCACGAGGAAGCGGTCTACACCAACATCGCGTTCATGGAGTCGGTACACGCGCGCAGCTACAGCAACATCTTCTCCACGTTGTGCTCGACCGCCGAGATCGACGACGCCTTCCGCTGGTCGGAGGAGAACCCGAACCTGCAGCGCAAGGCCGAGATCGTCATGCGGTACTACAAGGGCGACGAGCCGCTCAAGCGCAAGGTGGCCTCCACGCTGCTGGAGAGCTTCCTGTTCTACTCCGGCTTCTACCTGCCGATGTACTGGTCGAGCCGGGCCAAGCTGACCAACACCGCCGACATGATCCGGCTGATCATCCGGGACGAGGCCGTGCACGGCTACTACATCGGCTACAAGTACCAGCGGGGTCTGGCGATGGAGGATCCCGCCAAGCAGGCCGAGCTCAAGGACTACACCTACGAGCTGCTCTTCGAGCTCTACGACAACGAGGTCGAGTACACCCAGGACCTCTACGACGGCGTCGGGCTGACCGAGGACGTCAAGAAGTTCCTGCGCTACAACGCCAACAAGGCGCTGATGAATCTCGGCTACGAGGCGCTGTTCCCGCGCGACGAGACCGACGTCAACCCGGCGATCCTCTCGGCGCTGAGCCCCAACGCCGACGAGAACCACGACTTCTTCTCCGGTTCGGGTTCGAGCTACGTGATCGGCAAGGCCGTCAACACCGAAGACGAGGACTGGGACTTTTAGTCGATCCGGTCATCCGGCAGCGGGCCTTGACGGAAACGTGAAATTTGCTGCGGGTGTCGAGCGTAGCGGCATACGGTTGTCACCGGATGCGGCGACCACTGTGCCCACCGGTCAGGGGTACAGCTGTGATTCCGAACATCAAGAAGGCTCTGCGCCTGGCCGGAATGCGTCCAGTTCCGCGCTGGCCCGCTCGTAGGCAGTCGGACCTGTGCGGTAAGCGGATACTGCTGACCGGCGCGTCCTCGGGGATCGGTGCCGTTGCCGCAGAGAAACTCGCGGCCGAAGGCGCAACCGTGATCGCGGTCGCGCGCAGGGATGGCCTCCTGGCCGAGCTCGTCGACCGAATCACGGCAGCCGGCGGCAGTGCCATCGCGATAAGGGCCGACTTGTCCGATCTCGACCAGGTCGACGCGGTGGTAGACCGTGCCGGCTCCATCGACGTTCTGGTCAACAACGCGGCCAGGTCGATCCGCAGGCCGCTCTCCGAATCGCTTCAGCGCTGGCACGACGTGGAGCGGGTGATGACGCTGAACTACTACGCGCCGCTGCGGCTCATACGGGGACTGGCCCCGGGGATGATCGAACGCGGCGACGGGCACGTGATCAATATCGCCAGTTGGCGCGTGCTCCCCGAATCCTCGCCGATGTTCGCCGCCTACAACGCATCCAAGGCTGCGCTGAGCGCGGTCAGCCGCGTCATCGACACCGAGTGGGGGACTGCAGGCGTGCATTCGACCACAATCTATTACCCCTTGGTCGCCACGCCGATGATCGCCCCCACCCGCGCCTACGACGGCATCCCGGCACTCACCGCAGACGAGGCCGCTACCTGGATCGTGACCGCTGCGAAGACCCGACCGATACGCATCGCACCGCGCAAGGCACTCGCGCTGCGGGCGCTCGACGTCGTCGCTCCCCGAACGGTCAACAACATCCTGGAACGCGAAACCGATCGGATGAACGCAAGGGACCGCGCACCCCTGCCCAGCCCGATCACCGCGAGCTAGAAGCGCCCACCGCCCGATGATCAAGTCCGCCTTCAGCACAATGATCGCTTTCCTGCTGACCGCTTGTCTGTACTGTCCGTCCGTCGCCGAGGCAGCGCCCTACCCCACCGGACCCGTCACGATGACGGCGGGAGCCAATCCGGGCAGCGGGTTCGACCTCACCATCCGCTCGGTCGTCGATGCCCTGCAGAAAGAGCACATCGTCAATGTGCCGCTGCCGGTGCACAATCGCCCCGGCGGAAGCGGTGCCGACTTCCTGGCGACGATGGTGCAGCACAACCGCGGTGCGGACAACCAAGTCGCAGTCACATCCTTGTCGATGATGGTGAATCAGTTGAGCGGCAAGTCCAGCTACGGATACCGCGACGTCACCATGATCGCCCGGCTGATGACCGAGTACTACGCCGTCGTCACCCTTCCCGGCTCTGCGTTCACCAACCTCAATGACGTCATGTCGGCAATCACGTCCGACCCGGCAGGCGTCGTCGTTGGTGCCGCTCATGACGATGAGGCTCCGTTCGACCTACTCGTGTCGGCGGCCGGTGGCGACCCGTCCACCATTCACTACGTAACCCACGAAGGCGGCGGTGACCAGAACGCCGCGCTGCGCAGGGAGCACGTCGACGTGGCCATCGGCGGTGTCAGCGAGTTCATCGACCAAATCGGGTCCGGAGACCTCATGGCACTGGGTTTGCTGGCCGAGAACCGGTTGCCCGGTCTCGACGTACCCACCGCAAGAGAACAAGGACTCGACGTCACCCTGTCCAACTGGCGCGGCCTCTACGGACCACCCGACATGCCGCCGTACGCCGTCGAGTACTGGCAGACGGCGCTCGCGAGGATGGTGGAGTCGCCGACGTGGCAACACATTTCGGAGCGCGGCCATTTCACGACCACCTTCATGACCGGTGACCAGTTCCAGACCTTTCTGGCCACGACGCAGGAGGACGTCAAGACCGCGCTCGAAGCTGCGGCCCACCGGTGACGGACACCGGCGCAGCCTCACCGTCGGCTCGTCCGAGGCCCGGCACCGGCGCGGGTCACCGGGCCGAGAACCTGGTCCTGGGCGCAGGACTGACTGTCGCAGCCTTCTTCTGCGTCGCTCTGGTGGGCGTTCTGGCGAAGGTGTCCGGACAGTACACGTCGACGGGGGTGCTGCTGCTCTTCCAGAACGCGATCGGCCTTCTCTACGTCATCCCGGTGGCGCTGCGCGGCGGGTGCTCGTCGCTGAGGACGCGTAGGTTCGGTCTGCACATCTTGCGGGCGGCGACGGGCACCGCGTGCTGGTACGCACTGTTCTTCGCCATCACCCAGGTTCCGCTGGCCAACGCATCGCTGCTGACCTACAGCGCGCCGCTGTGGATGCCGTTCATCGCCTGGGCCGTAACGCGGCAGCGGGTGGCGGGAGCGACCTGGATCGGCGCAGGCATCGGCTTTGTCGGGGTGGCGCTCGTACTGCGCCCCCAAGGCCCGGGCTTCAGCCTCGGTGAGTTGTCCGCGCTCGCCGGTGCCGGGTTCCTGGCAGTCGCCATGATGTCGGTCCGGTGGCTCGGGTCGACCGAACCCATGATCAGGATTCTCTTCTACTACTTCCTGCTCTCCAGCGCGATGTCGATTCCCATCGCCGTGGCCGACTGGCAACCCATCCCGGCCACGGTGTGGCCGTGGCTGTTGGCGCTCGGGTTCGCTCAGCTTGCGTCGCAAGTCCTCATCGTCGTGGCCTACCGCTACGCCTCCGCCGAGAAGGTGGGCCCGTTCATCTACTCGGTCATCGTGTTCACCGCGCTCATCGACTGGATCGTCTGGCAGCAGCGACCGACGCTATCGGCCTGCCTGGGCATGGCGCTCGTCGTCGGCGGCGGTCTGGTCGCTGTGCGAGCCCGACGCCCATCCCCGTCTCGACCAGTTTCCCCCGAACCCGGCGACTCGGGTCCAGCGCCGTGAGACCATCCCTCACGAAACGATGTGGCACGAATGAGGACGGACATGACTCGGCTGATGATCACCGCCTCGGCAGCGCTCTTCGTCGCTCTGCCGCTGGCACCACAGGCCGGCGCCGACGCCGGCCAGGTCGTCCTGATCGACGACGGCGCGGTCCGATGCCTGGTGAGCGCGAACGACCTGGAACGTGGAGGTGGACCGATCGCCACATGCCAGCGATCCGATGGGCAGCCGTGGGGCCAGTCACCGTGGGAGACGTCCAAATTCAACAACCTGCTGAACGTCCCGGTGGTCCGCGGCACCGGCGAACTGTATTGGGAGAAGGGAACTGTCCCCTCCCCTCAGGACCCCACGGCAGGCAGTGTCGTCATCGGCCCCGGGGAGACGTACCGCACCAACGGCTGGACCGTTCAGGACGAGGGTTTGAAGACCCGGTTCACCTATGACGCCACCAACCACGGAATCACAGTCGACGCCCAGGAAGTCCGCCAGTTCTGACGGTCAGCCCCGCAATGGCGCGGTGTCGATCACGAACCGGTAGCGCACATCGCTGGCCAGCACCCGCTCGTAAGCCTCGTTGATGTAGTCGGGTGCGACGACCTCGATCTCGGGCAGCACGCCGTGCTCGGCGCAGAAGTCGAGCATTTCCTGTGTCTCGGCGATGCCGCCGATCAGCGATCCCGCGATGCTGCGGCGGCCGAAGATCAGCGCGCCGGCAGGCACCGACATCGGGTTCTCGGGCATCCCGAGTTCGACGAGCGTGCCGTCGAGCTTGAGCAGCTGCAGGTAGCTGCCGAGGTTCAGGTTGGCCGAAACGGTGTTGAGAATCAGGTCGAACGAGCCGGCCAGCTTGGTGAACGTGTCGCGATCCGAGGTCGCGTAGTACTCGTCGGCGCCGAGTCGCAGGCCGTCTTCCATCTTCTTCAGCGATTGGCTCAGCACAGTCACGTGCGCGCCCATCGCGTGTGCGAGCTTGACGCCCATGTGGCCCAGCCCGCCGAGCCCGATCACAGCGACACGCGTGCCCGGACCGGCCTTCCAGTGACGCAGCGGCGAATAGAGCGTGATGCCCGCGCACAGCAGCGGCGCGGCGGCGTCCAACGGCAGGCTGTCGGGAATGCTCAGGACGTAGTTCTCGTCGACCACGATCGCGCCGCTGTAGCCGCCCTGCGTCGGTTGCCCGTCGCGACCGACGGAGTTGTAGGTGCCGACCATCCCGGGGTTGGTGCAGTACTGCTCTTCACCGGCGCGGCACTGCGGACACTCACGGCACGAATCGACGAAACAGCCGACGCCCACGCGGTCACCGACCCGGTACCTCGTCACCTCCGAACCGACCTCGGTCACGACGCCCGCGATCTCGTGCCCGGGCACCACCGGATAATTCGCTCGGCCCCACTCGTCGCGCACGGTGTGGATGTCGGAGTGACAGATGCCGGCGAAGTGGATGTCGAACGCGACGTCGTGCGGTCCGACGTCGCGGCGGGTGATGGTGGTCTTGATCAGTGGTTCGGTCGCCGACGGCGCGGCGTATGCGGTGACGGTGCTCATGGCAGCCTTCTGCTTCACATCGGGGAACATCTTCGGATCGCCGCGACGGTGCGGCCCTCCGGCAGTCAACCCCGAACCCGGGTCCGCTTCATCCCGGGTCCGGGTGTGACGTGAGTCCTAGAGGCCGGGCGCGCGGAAGGCGCCGTTGAAGGAGAGTCGCTCGTAGCGGGCCACACCGGCCGCGGTGTAGGGATCGCGGTCCACGATGTCCTGCACCTCCTCGGCGTCCATGTCGCCGGTGAGCAGCACCGCCCCGGATTCGTCGTCGAGGCGGCCGGCCAGCACGATGCGTCCGGCCGCGACCTCGCCCCGCAGCCACTCCAGATGCGCGGGCCGGGTCCGGTTCACGACGTCGGCGGATTGCAGGTATGTCGACCTGAGGACGTGGAACACCCGGCTCAATGTAGTCGGACTGGTCGAACTAGTTGATCGGCGCGTTGAGCCACTGCAGGTCGGCCAGGATCCCGCGGGCGGCGACGATGCCCTCTCCGGCCTGCCACACCTCGTTGTTGACCGCGAAGACGCGGCCGTCGCGGGTTGCGCTCAATTTCCTCCAGGCGTCGCTTTCCAGCACCGCGGTGGCGCGCTCCCTGGCTTCTGGGGATGCGAACGACAGGTAGACGATGTCGCCGTCGGCCGCGGACAGGTCGGCAGACTCGGCCAGATCGTCCTCGGTGATACCCACCTCTAGGTACGGCTTGTCGGTGAATCGTTGTGCCGCAGGGCGATCGACGCCCACCTCGGCGAGCACGCTGCCGGGGAACGTGTCGACGCCGAAGACCCGCATGGTGGTGTCGGTGAACTGTACGACGGAGGCCTGGAAATGGGTGGCGTCGTTCTCCGCGCCCGTTCTGTCGGCGGCGCGCCGGAAGCCGTCGATCAACCCGTTGGCGGCGCCGGACCGTCCGGTCGCCTCGCCTGCGGTGCGCAGATTGTCCTGCCACTGTGGCCCGGACGGTCCGGTGAACACCGTGGGTGCGATGTCCGAGAGCGGCGCGAACGCCTCGGGAGTCAGCGCCTGTGAACCTAGGATCAGGTCTGGATCGGCTGCCCTGATGGCCTCGAGGTCGGGATCGCTGCGGGTGCCGACCGCGGGCACGTCATGGATGACTTGGCCGAGGTACGAGGGCTGGGAGTCCGAGCCATCGGGCAGCGCGGCCGCCACGATCCGCGATTGCAGGCCAAGCGCGCACAGCGCGTCGAGTTGGTCGCCGGAGAGGACGACGATGCGCTGCGGGTCCGCCTGCACCCGCGTCTCGCCCGCCGCGTGGCCGACGACGCGGTCCGGCGGCCCCGGGTCGACGGCAGCCGGCTCCGGTGCACAAGACTCGTCGGGGCGGCGTTCGTTGCCCAGCACACCCGCCCCGGCGATCCGCGTCGTACTGGTGACGACGGTCTGGGCGTCGGCCGGCGTGGGCGGGTCTCCGCCGGGGAATCCGCACCCGCTGAGCAGGGTCACCACGACCGCCGTGAGGACAGCGACCGAGGCGGCGACATGGCGCATCCGTCGTCCGCTGGTCAGCACGTCGCCGACGGTAACATCCGGGCAGCTCCGAGCCCGTCAGCCCGCGTCGGCGACGCAAATACGACCGTTTGTAGGACCGCCACGACCCACGGGTGGTCGGGGGGCTAGGATTCGGAGTCAGAAAGTTGCGTGGCCGACCGGATTATTTGGAGGACCTGTTGGTAGCCGAAGCGCCCCCGATCGGAGAACTCGAGGCACGGCGTCCGTTCCCGGCCCGGCTTGGCCCCAAGGGCAACCTGATCTACAAGCTCATCACGACGACCGATCACAAGATGATCGGCATCATGTACTGCGTCGCCTGCTTCATCTTCTTCTTCATCGGCGGGCTGATGGCGCTGTTCATGCGGACCGAGCTGGCCATGCCGGGGCTGCAGTTCCTGAGCAATGAGCAGTACAACCAGCTGTTCACCATGCACGGCACGGTGATGCTGCTGTTCTACGCCACCCCGATCGTGTTCGGCTTCGCCAACCTGGTGCTGCCCCTGCAGATCGGCGCCCCCGACGTCGCGTTCCCGCGGCTGAACGCGTTCTCCTTCTGGCTGTTCCTGTTCGGCGCGCTGATCGCGATCGCCGGATTCATCACCCCCGCCGGCGCCGCGGACTTCGGCTGGACCGCGTACACGCCGCTGAGCAGCGCCATTCACTCACCAGGCACCGGCGGTGACCTGTGGATCATGGGTCTGGCGGTGGGTGGTCTGGGCACCATCCTCGGTGGCGTCAACATGGTCACCACCGTGGTGTGTATGCGGGCTCCCGGGATGACGATGTTCCGGATGCCGATCTTCACCTGGAACATCCTGGTGACGTCGATCCTGGTGCTGATGGCCTTCCCGCTGCTGACCGCCGCGCTGTTCGGCCTGGCCGCCGACCGCCACCTCGGCGCGCACATCTACGACCCCGCCAACGGTGGGGTGCTGCTGTGGCAACACCTGTTCTGGTTCTTCGGACACCCCGAGGTCTACATCATCGCGTTGCCGTTCTTCGGCATCGTCACCGAGATCTTCCCGGTGTTCTCGCGCAAGCCGATCTTCGGCTACACCACGCTGATCTACGCGACGTTGGCGATCGCCGCGCTCTCGGTGGCGGTGTGGGCGCACCACATGTATGCGACCGGCGCCGTCCTGCTGCCCTTCTTCTCCTTCATGACGTTCCTGATCGCGGTGCCCACCGGGATCAAGTTCTTCAACTGGATAGGCACGATGTGGAAGGGGCAGTTGACATTCGAGACACCGATGTTGTTCTCGGTGGGCTTCCTGCTGACCTTCCTGTTGGGTGGCCTGTCGGGCGTGCTGCTGGCCAGCCCGCCGCTGGACTTCCACGTCACCGACAGCTACTTCGTCGTCGCGCACTTCCACTACGTGCTCTTCGGCACCATCGTGTTCGCCACCTACGCCGGCATCTACTTCTGGTTCCCCAAGATGACCGGCCGCCTGCTCGACGAGCGGTTGGGCAAACTGCACTTCTGGTTGACGTTCATCGGCTTCCACACAACCTTCCTGGTGCAGCACTGGGTGGGCGACGAGGGCATGCCGCGCCGCTACGCTGACTACCTGCCCAGCGACGGCTTCACCACGCTCAACGTCGTCTCGACCATCGGCGCGTTCATCCTGGGCATCTCGACGATCCCGTTCGTGTGGAACGTGTTCAAGAGTTGGCGCTACGGCGAGCCGGTCACCGTCGACGACCCGTGGGGCTACGGCAACTCGCTGGAGTGGGCGACCTCCTGCCCGCCGCCGCGGCACAACTTCACCGAGCTGCCCCGGATCCGTTCGGAGCGCCCGGCGTTCGAGCTGCACTACCCGCACATGATCGACCGGATGCGCGCCGAGGCGCACATCGGCAAGCATGCGACGGTGGGTGAATCGGCGGAGGGCTTCGGACCCCGTACCGAGCCCGACCGCAGCAGCTAGGCCCGCGGCCCTGGGGTGGAGATGCCGAAGGTGGTTCGCTCCTCGTATCGGCGCTCGAGACTGTGATCGCCTCGTCGCGAGACCGGTCGTCGCTGCTGATCACCGTCACCGGACGCGATCAGCCGGGCGTCACCTCGGCGCTGTTCGAGGTGCTGTCGCGGCACAAGGTCGACCTGCTCAACGTCGAGCAGGTCGTGGTCCGGGGCAGGTTGACACTGGGTGTCCTGGTCGCCGGCCCGGCGGAGGTCGCCGCTGGTGCTGAGCTGCGCGACGAGGTGACCTCGGCGATCAACGGCGTCGGCCTCGACGTCACGATCGAGCCCAGCGACAGCATGCCGGTGCTGCGCGAGCCGTCCACGCACACCATCGTCGTCCTCGGCCGTCCGATCACCGCAGAGGCGTTCGGGGTGGTGGCCCGCGAGGTCGCCGAACTGGGCGTCAACATCGACACCATCCGGGGCGTATCGGACTATCCGGTAACGGGATTGGAGCTGAGGGTGTCGGTGCCCGCCGGTGCCGACTACGAGCAGCTGCAGAAGACGCTGGCCCGGGTCGCGGTTGCCGAGGAGATCGACATCGCGCTCGAGGACTACAGCCTCTCGCGGCGGGCCAAGCGGCTGATCGTCTTCGACGTCGACTCGACGCTGATCCAGGGCGAGGTGATCGAGATGCTGGCCGCGCGGGTGGGAGCCGAAGCCGCGGTCGCGGAGGTGACCGAGGCGGCGATGCGCGGTGAACTCGATTTCGCCGAGTCGCTGCACCGCCGGGTGGCCACGCTCGCGGGGTTGCCGGCATCGGTGCTCGACGATGTCGCCGAGCAGATCGAGCTCACCCCCGGTGCCCGCACCACACTGCGCACGCTGCGGCGGCTGGGCTATCACTGCGGCATCGTCTCGGGCGGTTTCCGCCAGGTGATCGAGCCACTGGCCAACGAGTTGATGATGGACTTCGTCGCGGCCAACGAGCTGGAGATCGTCGACGGCAAGCTCACCGGCCGGGTGGTCGGCGACGTCATCGACCGACCCGGAAAGGCCAAGGCGCTGCGCGACTTCGCCCAACAGGCCGGGGTGCCGATGGAGCAGACCGTCGCGGTCGGCGACGGCGCCAACGACATGGATATGCTCGCCGCCGCCGGACTGGGCGTGGCCTTCAACGCCAAGCCGGCGCTGCGCGAGGTCGCCGACGCGTCGCTGAGCCATCCCTATCTGGACACCGTGCTGTTCCTGTTGGGCGTCACCCGCGGCGAGATCGAGGCGGCCGACGCCATCGACGGTGTGGTGCGCCGCGTCGACATCCCGGACTGACGCCCCGGATTCAGACCACCACGGTCGTCGGCTCCGGCGCCGAAGAACCGGTGACACTGTGCCAGGCCCTGGCGAGCAGCTCCACCGCCTCGGTCAACTGGTCCTCGGGCAGGGCGTAGGGCACCCGGACGAATCGCTCGAGGGTGCCGTCGACGCCGAATCGCGGCCCCGCGGGCAGGTCCAGCCCCAGCCGCGACGCCGCCGCCGACAGCGCGGTGCTCATCGGCGCGGGCAGCCGCACCCACAGCGACATGCCGCCGACGCCAGGACCGGGCTGCCAGTCGGGCAGGTGCTCGCTCAACAGCGACTGCAGGTGGGCGCGACGCTCGCGCAGGATCTGCCGGCGTTCGGGCAGCACCTCCTCGCGGCGCGCGAGAAGCCTTGCTGCGGCGTACTGTTCGAGAACGGCTGTGCCCATGTCGATGGAGGGGCGCAACGCGGCGATGGTAGCGATGGTGGCACGTTCGGCGCGGATCCATCCGACCCGCAGGCCGCCCCAAAACGACTTCGACATCGATCCCACCGTCAAGACGAGGTCGCGCCGCGACGTCACTTCAGCGGCGACGGGTCCCGGTGTCGGCTCGTCGAGCCACATGTCGAGAATGGTCTCGTCGATGACGGTGCGGGTGCGGGTCTCGGAGATGATGCGGGCCAACCGTTTTCGGTCGGCGGCGGACATCGTCATGCCGGTCGGGTTCTGATTGTCGGGGATCAGGTAGGCCAGGCTCGGTGATAGTTGATGGACAACGGCCCGCAGCGCGTCGAGATCCCAGCCGTCGTCGGTCATCGCCACGGGCACCGGTCGCACGCCCGAGGTCGTCATCGCCGACAGCGCACCGTGGTACGTGGGCTGCTCGACCAGCACCCGATCGCCCGCCTGAGCATAGGTGGCCAGGATCAGGCCGATGGCATGCAGCGCTCCGGTGGTCACCATGACTTCGTCGGCTTCAGTGGGAAGCCCTCGCTCGCAATACCTTTCGGCGATGGCCTGGCGGAGGGCGGGTACGCCCACCAGCTCGTGGCCCGGGGCGTGCAGATAGGGCGCCAGGTCCTGGGTCGCCTCGCCGAAAGCCTCCAGCACCGCGGCCGCCGGAGCGGACAGCGCCGCGGCGGCCAGGCTCACCGAGGCGGGGGCGGAGTCGGGGCTCAGCGCGGGTGCCACCGGCAGCGCGGTGGTGCTGCGGGCGCCACGGCGAGCGTTGAGGTAGCCGTCTTCGCGCAGTTGGGTGTAGGCCGCGGTGACGGTGGTCCGCGACACCCGCAGTGTGTCGGCGAGTGCGCGCTCGCTGGGCAGGCGGGCCGCGACGGGCAGTCGGCCGTCGATGATCAACAGCCGGATCGCGTCGGCCAACCCCTGGTAGGCCGGACCGGATCGACTGGACGTCCGCCAGTTGCCCAGCTCGCGAGCCAACAGGTCCACATCGAGGGCGCGGGCGGTGATATCGAGAGTCATTGAGGCCAGTATGGGTCAACTGGCTATTGATAAGCAAGCCACTGGACGGCGACTATCGAGGCCATGAGCATGAACTGGATACCTCGTTTGGGGCATCGGCTGACCGATCTGCTCAGCTGGCAGGCGCCCGACTCCTACGTGGACTGCCTGGACCGCGACGCCGAACGCACGGCCCGGGAACTGGACCTCATTCGGATGCGCTTCCCGCACCACGCGTAGCGGCGCGCCGGTGGGCGAAGTGGGTATGAAAACGAGCGCTGGGCGCACGCAATCACGCCGATGGCGCTTCACTACGATGGTCGGGTGCCTGTCGCCGAAGGAGATGCAGTCGACCCCGACCTGCTGATCGACTTCGCGAAGGTGACTTTGCGGCGTGGCGGTCAGACCCTCGTCGGTCCGATCACCTGGTCGGTGGAACTCGACGAACGCTGGGTGGTCATCGGGCCCAACGGAGCGGGCAAGACGTCGCTGTTGCGCATCGCCGCCGCGCTCGAGCATCCGTCGTCGGGAACCGCGTTCGTGCTGGGCGAGCGGTTGGGCCGGACCGACATGTCCGAGCTGCGGGCGCGGGTCGGGCTCAGCAGTTCGGCGCTGTCGCAGCGGGTGCCCGACGGCGAAGTGGTCCGCGACCTGGTGGTGTCCGCCGGCTACGCGGTCATGGGCCGCTGGCGCGAGCAGTACGACGACAGGGACTACGAGCAGGCGGTCGACATGCTGGAAAGCGTCGGCGCCGAGCACCTGGCCGAGCGGATGTACGGCACACTGTCCGAAGGCGAGCGCAAGCGGGTGTTGATCGCGCGGTCGATGATGACCGACCCCGAACTGCTCCTGCTCGACGAGCCTGCCGCGGGCCTGGATCTCGGCGGGCGCGAGGAACTGCTGGCGCGGCTCGAAGACCTGGCCGCCGACGCGGACTCGCCCGCGATGGTGCTGGTGACCCACCATGTCGAGGAGATCCCACGCGGCTTCTCGCACGGGCTGATCCTGTCCGAGGGCAAGACCGTGGCCTCCGGTCTGCTGCCCGACGTGCTGACCGCCGACAACCTGTCCAAGGCGTTCGGCCAGGCGATCGCGCTCGAGGTGTCCGACGGCAGGTACTTCGCGCGGCGCGCCAGGACCCGGGCGGCGCACAGGAGACGGGCGTGACAGAAGAAGCAGCCGAACAACCGCTGACCCCGCGGCCGGCCGCGACCGTCATGCTGATCCGGGACAGCCGCGCCGGCGATGCCGGGCGACTCGAGGTGTTCTTGATGCGTCGACACTCGGCGATGGACTTCGTCGCGGGGGTGATGGTTTTCCCCGGCGGTGGCGTCGACGACCGGGACCGCAACGCCGACATCGCCTGGTTCGGACCCGAACCCGCCTGGTGGGCCGAGCGGTTCGGTATCGAGACCGACCTGGCCCAGGCGCTGGTGTGCGCCGCGGCGCGCGAGACCTTCGAGGAGTCGGGCGTGCTGTTCGCCGGCGCGGCCGACGATCCCGACAAGCTCGTCGACGACGCCTCGGTCTACGGCAGGCAGCGGGCGGCGCTGGTGGACCGGTCGTTGTCCTTCGCCGACTTCCTGCGAGCCGAGAACCTCATGCTGCGCGCGGACCTGCTGCGGCCGTGGGCGAACTGGGTGACGCCGAAGGAGGAGCGCACCCGCCGCTACGACACCTACTTCTTCGTCGGCGCCATCCCGGACGGCCAGCTGGCCGACGGCGACAACACCGAGACCGACAGGGCCGACTGGATCACCCCGCAGCAGGGACTCGACGACTTCGCCGACGGGCGCACCTTCCTGCTGCCGCCCACCTGGACGCAGCTGGACTCGCTCAACGGCCGCACCGTCGCCGAGGTGCTGGCCGTCGAACGCCAGATCTTCGCGGTGGAGCCGCACCTGGCGGCGAACGAGGACACCGGCAACTGGGAGATCGAGTTCTTCAACAGCGACCGGTACAACGCCGCGCGTAACCGCCGCGCACCCGAGGGTTACGGACGCGGCGCGCGGCCGACATGAGCGAGTTCGTCTCCGTCCACACCAGCGACAGCCAGCCCGGCGTCGCCACGCTGCTGCTCTCGCGGCCGCCGACCAACGCGCTGACCCGGCAGGTGTACCGGGAGCTGGTGGGCGCCGCAACCTCCCTGGGCGGTCGTGAGGACATCCACGCGGTGATCCTCTTCGGCGGGCACGAGATCTTCTCCGCCGGCGACGACGTCCCCGAACTGCGGACACTGAACGCCGACGAGTCCGCGCTGGCCGCGCGCGACTGCCGACTGGCGATCGACGCCGTCACCGCCATCCCAAGACCCACCGTCGCCGCCATCACCGGCTACGCGCTGGGCGGCGGCCTGACGCTGGCGCTGGCGGCCGACTGGCGAGTGTCCGGTGACAACGCCAAATTCGGCGTGACCGAGATCCTCGCCGGGCTGGTGCCCGCCGGCGGCACTTCCCGGCTGGCCGGGGCCGTCGGCCTGAGCAAGGCCAAGGACCTGGTCTACAGCGGCCGCTTCGTCGATGCCAAGGAGGCGCTGGCGCTCGGCCTGATCGACGAGCTGAGCGCGCCGGACGCGGTCTACGACGCGGCGGTGGCCTGGGCGCGGCGGTTCGTCGAGCATCCGCCGCGGGTACTGGCTGCCGCCAAGGCCACGTTCGGCCTCTAGGCTGCCCTGTTATGACGACCACCGATCGCCGATCCGATGTCGCCGAAGCGGCTCCGGCGCCGAACCCGCACGCCACCGCGGAACAGGTGGAGGCCGCCCGCCACGACTCCAAGCTCGCGCAGGTGCTCTACCACGACTGGGAGGCCGAGAGCTACGACGAGAAGTGGTCGATCTCCTACGACAAGCGCTGCGTGGACTATGCGCGCGACCTGTTCGACGCGACGGTGCCCTACTCCGAGCAGCGCGAACTGCCCTACGACAACGCGCTGGAGTTGGGCTGCGGCAGCGGCTTCTTTCTGCTCAACCTGATCCAGGCCGGGGTCGCGCGGCGCGGTTCGGTCACCGATCTGTCGCCGGGCATGGTGAAGGTGGCCGTGCGCAACGGCGAGAACCTCGGACTGGATGTGGACGGCCGGGTCGCTGACGCCGAGGGCATCCCGTACGACGACGACAGCTTCGACCTCGTGGTCGGACACGCCGTGCTGCACCACATCCCCGATGTCGTACAGTCACTGCGCGAAGTGGTCCGAGTGCTCAAGCCCGGCGGACGGTTCATCTTCGCCGGCGAGCCGACGAACGCCGGGGAGAACTACGCCCGGCCGTTGTCGACGCTGACCTGGCGAGCCGTCACCAACGTGACGAGACTGCCGGGCCTGTCGGGATGGCGCCGGCCGCGGGCCGAACTCGACGAGTCGTCGCGGGCGGCGGCGTTGGAGGCGATCGTCGACCTGCACACGTTTTCGCCCGCCGACCTGGAGCGCATGGCGGGCAACGCAGGCGCCGTCGACGTCTCGACCGCCACCACCGAGTTCACCGCCGCGATGCTCGGCTGGCCGCTGCGCACCTTCGAGGCTGCGGTGCCCCCGGGTCGACTGGGCTGGGGCTGGGCCAAGTTCGCCTTCAACAGCTGGATCGCGTTGTCGTGGGTGGATCACACCATCTGGCGGCAGGTCGTGCCGAAGGGCTGGTTCTACAACGTGATGGTGACCGGGGTCAAGCCAGCCGCGGAATGACCGTCGCGTTCTCGGTCGAGGACGTCGGCTATCTGCGCAGCGAGGCCGGTTCGCAGGCGTTGGCGGCGGTCGCCGCGCTGGAACTGACCGACGCCAGCTTGGTCAGCGACATCGACTGGGTGCGTTCGCAGTTCGGCCGGCGTGCTGCGGCACTGGTGGAGACGA
Organism: Mycobacterium sp. IDR2000157661; assembly: GCF_022317005.1. Classification (NCBI taxonomy): domain Bacteria; kingdom Bacillati; phylum Actinomycetota; class Actinomycetes; order Mycobacteriales; family Mycobacteriaceae; genus Mycobacterium; species Mycobacterium sp. IDR2000157661. Next base: position 4,873,816 of record NZ_CP081006.1, on the reverse strand, counting down.
CGGTGCTGCGCCGGCGAGCCGCCGCCAAACTGCCGCACGCCCACGGTTGGCTGTTCACCGACGAGGCGCTGCAGCAGGCCACCGCCGAGCCGGTCTCCCGGCACCGGGCCCGCCGGCTGGCCGGCGCGCGCGTGCACGATGCGACCTGCTCGATCGGCACCGAGCTTGCGCACCTTCGGGACTCGGCTGAGCTCCTTGTCGGCAGCGACATCGACCCCGTCCGGCTGGCGATGGCCCGGCACAATGTCGCGGGGGTGGCGCTCTGCCGGGCCGACGCGTTGCGTCCGATCACCCGCGACTCGGTCGTCGTGCTGGATCCGGCGCGGCGCAGCGCCGGGCGGCGCCGATTCGACCCGCGCGCCTACACGCCCGCGCTGGACGCCCTGCTCGAGGTGTACCGCGCCCGCGAGACGGTCGTGAAGTGTGCTCCCGGAGTCGACTTCGACGCCGTGGTGGCACTGGGCTTCGCCGGTGAGATCGAGATCACGTCGCTGGGCGGCAGCGTCCGGGAGGCGTGTCTGTGGTCGGCAGGTCTGGCGCAGCCCGGTGTGCGCCGCCGGGCCACGGTTCTCGACACCGGGGAGGACATCACCGACGCCGAGCCCGACGAGTGCGCGGTCGCGCCCGCGGGCCGGTGGATCGTCGAGCCCGACGGCGCCGTCGTGCGCGCGGGGCTGGTGCGCCAGTACGCCGCCCGGCACGGCCTGTGGCAGCTCGACCGTGACATCGCCTACCTTTCCGGGGACCGTCTACCCGACGGCGTACGCGGTTTCGAGGTGATCGACGCGCTCGCCTACAGCGAACGGCGGCTGCGCCAGGCGCTTTCGGCCCACGACGTCGGCGCGGTCGAGATCCTGGTGCGCGGCGTCGCGGTGGACCCGGACGCGCTGCGGCCGCGGCTGCGGCTGCGCGGGTCGCAGCGGGCGTCGGTCGTCATCGTGCGCCTCGGGACCGGGGCGGCAAGCAAGGCAACGGCATTCGTCTGCCGTCCGTCGCGGTAGATTTCCCGCTCTTCCCGATGTGCGCTCGACGGCCACGTACCCTGGGCGGTGACGCGCCGGTATCCGAACCGGCGCCGACCTGAAGGACTTCTGAGACGATGCGCTTTTCCAGGTGGGCTGCCGTGCTGGCAGCCGCTGTTGTCGCCGGCTCGACCGGCGTGCCGGTGGCCGCGGCGCAGACGGCATGCCTGGACCTGCAGGGGGCCGTCGACGCGGATGGCATGTGCCGCGTTCAGGTGCAGAACCCGATGTACACCCTCGACATGAGCTTTCCCGACGACTACCCGGACGCGCGGCCGGTCGTCGCCTACCTCACCCAGGCCCGCGACGGCTTCGTCAACGTCGCCCAGGATCCCGACACCTACAACCGGCCCTACGAACTGGACGCTGAGGGCGTCGGGTACCGCTCGGGTCCGCCCACCGCCGGCACCCGCAGCGTGGTGTTCACCGTCTGGCAGAACGTCGGGGGGCAGCGCCCGCAGACGTACTACCAGGCCTTCAACTGGAACGTCGGCAAGAAGGCGCCGATCACGTTCGACACGCTGTTCCGGCCGGGGTCCAAGCCGCTGGACGTCATCTACCCCGAGATCAACAGGTACCTGCAGAACCAGCAGGGGATCGTCGACCCGGTGCCGGAGGGGACCGGACTGGACCCGGCCAACTATCAGAACTTCGCGTTGACCGATGACTCATTGACGTTCTTCTTCAGCGAGGGTGAGCTGTTGGCCGACGGCGCGGGACCGGTGCAGGCGACGGTGCCGCGTGCGGCGGTCGCGCCCCTGCTGGCGCTCTGAGCGGACGCCTCGACGGTGCTGTTGGTCACCGGGCCCTCCGGCCACGTGGGCGCGGAGTTGGTCGACCTGCTGGCCGCGCCGGGGACGGCTACCGGGTGGCGGGTCGCCAGCCGCCATCCCGACGCGCTGCGCACCCGCCTCGCCGACACGTCCGCCGAGGTGGCGGCCCTGGACTTCTTCGACCAATCCACCTGGCCGGGCGCCCTCGACGGCGTCGAGGTGTTGTTCCTGCTGTTCCCACTGCCCGGTAACCGGGCGGCGCGGCGGGCCATCGTTCCGTTCATCGAGGCGGCGCTGCGCGCGGGCTGCAGGCATGTGGTCTACGTGTCGGTGTTCGGCGCGGACCGGGCGCGGTTCATCCCGCACCACACGGTGGAGTCGGCGTTGCGCGACGGCCCCATGACATGGACCGTGCTGCGCTGCAGCTTCTTCATGCAGAACCTGCACCGGCAGATCTCCACCCACGGCGTCGACATCGTCGAGCACCGGGAGCTGTTCATTCCCGCCGGGAACGGCCGCACCACCTTCCTCGACGCCCGCGACGCGGCCGCTGTCGCGGTGTCGGCGCTCAACGAACCGCAGAGCCACCGAAACGTGGTGCACCATTTGACCGGTCCCGCCGCGTTGACGATGGCGGAGGTCGCGTCAGCGCTGTCGGCCGAGTTGGGTCACCGGGTGTCCTACACCGATCCGGGATTGCTGCGATTCGCCCGTCGGCTGCGCGCTCGCGGCGTGGGGTGGGACACGATCGGATTCATGAGCGCGGTCTACACGCTCACCCGACTGGGCCGCAACCAGCCGATCACCGACGAGGTGTGTCGCCTGCTCGGCCGGCCGCCGCGCACATTGGCCGAGTTCCTGCGCGACAGCGCATGGCGGTGGCGGGAGCGGGCGTGGACCTAGGCGGGTGCGAACCCGTAGACCTGCCCGTCGCTGGTCGCCGTGACGACCCGGCGGTCCTGACCGACGGAGACGCCGACCGGCCATCCGGTCGCGCGCGGCAGCGGATAGGAGTTGAGCGTGCGTCCGTCGGCCGGGTCGAAAACCAGCAGCGTCTGCCCCTGCTCGCCGTCGCGAGCGACGGTGTACGCCACGTCGGCACCCGCCCGGCTGGAGGTCGACAACGGGGTGACGTCCTCGCGGGTCCACAGCACCTCACCATCGTCGCCGTTGTCCTTGATGCCGACGAGTTGCGCGCCGGGCCCACCGCCGGCCACCACCAACCCGTCCGGTGAGACCGACGGCGGGGTCTGCGCGAGGTAGTCCAGCGGCACCGACCACTTCGCCGAGCCGTCGGCGGCGTTGAGCGCCCAGAGCCTCTCGTCGCGGCCGTTGACGTACACGGTTTCGCCGTCGGCCGACAGCACGGGACTGGCCAACGGCCCGCCGCCGACCGCGTCGCTGGTCCACTCCTGGGTGACCTGCGGCGGATCCCCGGGTTGATAGCGGAGCCCGACCAGGATGGGCGCGTCGGCGTTCGGCTCCCAGAGGCTGAGCACGATCGTGTTGCCCGCCGCCGAGAATGCCGGCGCTGCGGCCACCGGGCAGCGCGCCCTGGCAGTTCGGCAGTCGGCCAGGCCGCGCTCGGAATCCGTCGGATCGAGGCCGGCCACCAGGTCCAGCGGGGATCCGACAACGTTGCCGCGGTGGGCGTCGAACACCAGCACCTGGCCCAGGTGGGTGACGACGAGCAGGTGGCCGGGGTCGAGGATGCGCGCGGTGGTCGGCATCCCGATCACGGGCCGTCGCCAGCGAATCCACTGCGTCGAGGGGAACGAGAGCATGGAGCCGGGCTGCCCGATGTACAGGTTGTCGAAGCCGTCGAACAACGGTGACGACGCGCCGCCGCCCTGCACCAGCCGGGTGCACCAGCGCTGGCGGGCGTCGTTGTCGGCCTCCCAGACCATCAGCGAACACCCGGCCTCGCTCTGCGCATTGGCGGCCAGGTAGTTGCCGGACCCCAGCGCCACCGCGGCGGCGAGCTGGCCCTTGACCGATCGGATCCACTCGAGGCGCAGTGTGTCGGCACCCGCGGTGGACTCGTAGCTGCGGTTGGCGGCGTCGCCGTACTGAGCTGGCCAGCCGTCGGCGGCGCGGGCCTCGACCCACGAATCGGTGTTCCCGCACCCTGTCACCGTCGCCGTGAACAGCACTGTCAGGACCAGCACAGCCAGCACGGTCAATCGCCGGAACACTCGATCCTTTCTCCTGTCCTCGTACATGAGTCCACGTGAGGGTAACCGCTTGAGTGGGGCGGCCTCGCGTAGGCTTTCCGGCCATGACGACGATGTGGGGTGCGCCGCTGCACAAGCGCTGGCGTGGCTCGCGGTTGCGTGACCCGCGGCAGGCCAAGTTCCTCACCCTGGCCTCGCTGAAATGGGTGCTGGCCAACCACGCCTACACGCCGTGGTACCTGGTGCGTTACTGGCGGCTGCTGAAGTTCAAACTGCGTAACCCGCACATCATCACCCGCGGCATGGTGTTCCTCGGCAAGGGCGTCGAGATCGAGGCGACACCGGAGCTGTCGACGATGGAGATCGGCCGGTGGGTGCACATCGGCGACAAGAACACGATCCGCTGTCACGAAGGCTCGCTGCGGTTCGGCGACAAGGTGGTGCTCGGCCGCGACAACGTCATCAACACCTACCTCGACATCGAGTTGGGTGACTCGGTGCTGATGGCCGACTGGTGCTACATCTGCGACTTCGACCACCGCATGGACGACGTCAACGTGCCGATCAAGGACCAGGGCATCGTCAAGGGCCCGGTGCGGATCGGACCGGACACCTGGGTCGGCGTCAAGGTGACCGTGTTGCGCAACACGATGATCGGACGAGGGTGTGTGCTCGGCTCGCACGCGGTGGTGCGCGGGGACATCCCGGACTTCTCGATCGCGGTCGGGGCACCGGCGAAGATCGTCAAGAACCGCCAGTTGGCATGGGAGACCTCGGCGGCCCAGCGCGCCGAGTTGGCCGCGGCCCTTGCCGACATCGAGCGGAAGAAAGCCACCCGCTGATCGGCAGCCCTACCGTCCCGGCAGGGCGTGCTCGACGATGATCCGCCGCCGGTGCGGTTCGCGTTCGCGGCGCTTGGCCGCCAGATACACCTGTGCGGTTTCGCCTGCGATGCAATGCCATTCGAATTCCGAAGTCAGCCGCTGGCGCGCGGCCACGGCGCGCCGCTGAGCGGTCTGCGGGTCGTCGAGCACGGTGCGAACGGCGGCGGCCAGCGCGGCCACATCGCGCGGCGGATACGACACACCGGTCTCGCCGTCGAGCACCGCCTCACCGAGACCGCCGACATCGGAGACCACCAGCGGAACACCTGTCGCCGCCGCCTCGAGCGCGACGATGCCGAACGGCTCGTAACGGCTCGGCAGCACGGCGGCGTCGGCGGTGTGCAGCGCACGCACCAACGCATCGTGGCCGAGCTGGCCCACGAACGACACGGCCTTGAGCACCTTGTGCTTTCGCGCCTGCTCGATCAGCCAGTCCAACTGGGTACCCTCGCCTGCGACGGTCAACGTTGTTCCGGGGTGCGTACGCCGGATCCGGGGCAGGGCCGCGATGGCGTCGTGAATGCCCTTCTCGTACTCGAGACGGCCGAGATAGAGCAGCTGCGCAGGGCCCGTGCGAGGTGTGCGTTCGGCGAAGGGCCAACGCGCGACGTCGATTCCGTTGCGAATGACGCGAGTCTCGGCGATCCCGGGGCCGAACAGCTCGCTGATCTCGTCGCTCATCGACCGGGAACACGTGATCAGCGAGTCGGATTCGTGCACGAGCCACGACTCAATCGCGTGCACCTGTCGGCTGATGCGGCCCGATACCCACCCCGAGTGCCTGCCGGCTTCGGTGGCGTGGATGGTGGAAACCAGTGGCACATCGAAGCTCTGGGCGAGTGCGACGGCGGGGTGGGCGACCAGCCAGTCGTGGGCGTGCACCACGTCGGGGCACCACGGCCGGCCGCGTGGCCCGCGGATGGCCAGACCGGCGCGGACCATCGCGTGGCCCATCGCCAGCGTCCATGCCATCAGGTCGCCGGCGAAGTCGAATTCGTGCGGATCCTGTGCCGCCGCGATCACCCGTACGCCTTCGGCCATCTCGTCGGTGGACGGATGTGTGCTCGGGTCGGTGTCGGTGGGACGACGGCTCAGCACGACGACCTCGTGATCCGCCTCGGCCAGTGCGGTGGCCAGGTGGTGGACGTGTCGGCCCAACCCGCCGACGACCACCGGCGGGTACTCCCACGACACCATCAGGACCTTCATCGCACGCTCACCGCTTGCCGAGCGTGCGTGTAGTGACGCATTTTCGCGGCGTGTCGAGTGCAAACACGCACGCTCGCGGAAAAGTCGGTGGGCGTCACCGCGGCAGCCGCCGGGCGTCGAGGGCGCCGAACAGTCCGTCGGCGCGGTGCCAGCCTTCGGCGAGTCGCTGCGCCTGCTCGCCACGACCGGAGGCGAGAGCGTCGGCGATCTCACGGGTCGCGTGCGCATGCAGATGCGCACGGTAGCGGGCGTAGTCGGCCGCCGAATCCTTGCTCACCATGAACGGCCAGTCGCTCGAGACCGTGAGCAGCGTCTCGCGCAGGATCTGGTCGGCGACGAAGTTGCGTGCAGGCGGGGTGTCGGTCTGGCCGAGCGCCTTGTCGACGGCGGTCAGCGCGGTGTCGACGACCTCGCCGTTCAACTGCACCAGATCGGCCACCTGCTCACCGGCCCACACCTGCCAGTCCTTGCCCGAACCCCATGAGCTGGGGGGTAATTCTACCGGCGAGCCGACGAACCCGTCGGCCTTGGCGTCGGATAGCGTACCGATCCGCACGCCCGCCCGCGGCAACGCCCGCAGCACCCGCTCGAGCCACACGGGTCCCTCGTACCACCAGTGTCCGAACAGTTCGGTGTCGAACGCCGCGATGACGTGTGCGGGCCTGCCGATGCGCTCGCTCTCGTCGAGCAGTCGCTGGCGCACCAGCGCGACGAAGTCGTCGACGTGGGCGTCGATCGCGCGGTCGGCGCGATCGGGGTCGTACGGCGCCTTGCCCTCGGATGGCACATTGCGGCCGGTGACGCGCGCCGGCTTGAGGCCGGTCGTGTGGTCGTAGGTGTGGAAGTCGCGATAGGCCGCGTGGCCGGGGTAGCCCGACTTCGGCGACCACACCCGGTAGCTGACCTGCAGGTCGCGGCCGAACGCGACGACGTCGGAGGACCCGACCGGCCGGCCCAGCGCGGTGTCGCCGTGCAACGACGGGCCGTCGACCATGAAATGCGCGATACCCGCTGCGGCGTAGTCGGATTCCATCCCCGGCGCATAAGCGCACTCGGGCGCCCAGATGCCTACCGGGGTGTGGGCGAACCGCTGTCGTGCGTCGGCCAGTCCCTCGCGCAGTGCGAATTCCCGCAGCCGCGGATGCAGCAGCGGCTGGAACGGATGCGCCAGCGGCCCGCCGAGCAGTTCGATGGTCCCGGCGTCGATCAGGGAACGCAGCAACGGGCTGGCGCCGTGTGCCCACAGGGTGGCGAAGTCGTCGAGCGCCTGACCGGCCTCGGCGTGTTCGCGAATACCGAACCGGCGCAACGGCTCCGCCAACGTGGTCGACTCCAGGGCACGAAGCTGCCAGTTGGCCAGCCAGTGGTGCATACCCGACAGGCAGTACGGGTCGTCGAGCTGAGCCGTCACCACCGGCGTCATGCCGAGCGTCACCAGATGGCGGCGGTCCTCGGCGGCCAGCCTGCGCAACACCCGCATCAACGGCAGGTACGACGCCGCCCACGACTGGTAGAGCCACTCTTCGCCGACCGGCCAGCGGCCGTGATGGGCCAACCACGGCAGGTGGGTGTGCAGGACGAGGGTGAAGACGCCCGGGACGGGCTCGCTCGTGGTCACGGGCGCACCGCGATCGCCACCAGGTCGAGGCTGTCATCAATGTGGCGGCCGTCCCCCGACTCGACCAGGTCGAAGTCGTCGATCGTGACCGACGCGACGTCGGCGAGCAGGTCCGCGGGCCACGGCGCGTCGGCCAGCGCCCGGGCGATCTGGGCGTCGATCAGCGACCCGCCGTGGCGGGCGTCCAGCTCGGCCAGTCGCGGCCCGTGGTACACGCCGAGCATCGCCTCCAGTGAAAACCCCTGTGCGGTCAGCAGTTCCGTCAATTCGGCGGCGTCGAGTTCGCGGGTGTGGAACGGGTTGACCGGGGTGTCACGACCGGGGGAGAAGGTGATGCGGTTCGGTGTCGACATCAGCAGCACGCCGCCGGGCCGCAGCACGCGCAGGCATTCGGCGACGAACCCACCCTGGTCCCAGAGGTGCTCGATCACCTGGAAGTTGACGACGACATCGACGGTGCCGTCGCCGAGCGGCAGAGACGCCAGGTTCCCGTGCCGCATCTCGACCCGTGGGTAGCGGGCCCGCACATGGTTGACGGTGGCCTCGTCGTAGTCCAACCCGGTGACGTGGCGGGCCACGGAGGCGATGAGGTCGGCGCCGTAGCCCTCGCCGCAGCCCGCCTCGAGCACGTCGCGGCCGGCGCAACGGTCCGCCAGTCGCGCGTAGACGACCTCGTGGCGGCGGAACCAGTAGTTCTCCTCCGCCAACCCCGGAACCGTGCGCTCGCCGGTGAGAGGCAGGTCCGAACCGTCGGTGAGGAATGAGGCGCTCATTGAAAGGCAGGCTAACGCGGATCGGCCCGAAGGCGAACGGTTCACCGCCTACGGGCTGCAAGAACGCAAACTTCGACCAGCTATGGTGTTCCTGCGAGCCACCAGAAGTTACCCGCGAGTAACATGGTGGTAGTTGCTTCAAACGTGGTAAAGCAGGCCGGCCGGCCGGCCTCTTCGAGGAGGACGAACCGAACTCATGACGAACATCGTGGTCCTGATCAAACAGGTCCCTGACACCTGGTCGGAGCGCAAGCTGTCCGACGGCGACTACACGCTCGACCGAGAGGCCGCCGATGCGGTGCTCGACGAGATCAACGAGCGCGCCGTCGAGGAAGCGCTGCTGATCAAGGAGCGCGAAGGCGGCGACAGCACCGTGACGGTCCTGACGGCGGGTCCCGAGCGCGCCACCGAGGCCATCCGCAAGGCACTGTCGATGGGCGCCGACAAGGCCGTGCATCTGGTCGACGAGGGCATGCACGGCTCCGACATGGTGCAGACCGGCTGGGCGCTCGCCCGCGCTCTGGGGACCATCGAGGGCACTGAGCTCGTCATCGCCGGCAACGAGGCCACCGACGGCACGGGCGGCGCGGTCCCGGCGATCATCGCCGAGTACCTCGGCTTGCCGCAGCTGACCCACGTCCGCAAGCTGAGCGTCGAGAACGGCAAGGTCATCGGCGAGCGCGAGACCGACGATGGCCTGTTCACGCTGGAGGCCTCACTGCCGGCCGTGGTGAGCGTGAACGAGAAGATCAACGAGCCGCGCTTCCCGTCCTTCAAGGGCATCATGGCCGCCAAGAAGAAGGAAGTGACCAAGCTCACGCTCGCCGAGATCGGCGTGGAGGGCGACGAGGTCGGCGGCGCCAACGCCGGCACCAAGGTGCTGTCCTCGACCCCGAAGCCGCCGAAGACAGCGGGCGAGAAGGTCACCGACGAGGGCGAGGGCGGCACGAAGGTCGCCGAGTACCTCGTGGCGCAGAAGATCATCTAGCAGAGCATTGCTCCAGTACTCACACAACGGACGAAAGAACACTCATGGCTGAAGTACTCGTGCTCGCCGAGCACGCCGAAGGCGCGTTGAAGAAGGTCACCTCGGAACTGATCACCGCTGCCCGCAAGCTGGGCGAGCCGTCGGCCGTCGTCGTCGGCGCGCCGGGCACCGCCGAACCGCTCATCGACGGTCTCAAGGCCGCCGGCGCCGCCAAGATCTACGTCGCGGAGTCCGAGGACGCCGAGAACTACCTCATCACTCCCTACGTCGATGTGCTGGCGTCGCTGGTCGAGTCGGCATCGCCGGCCGCGGTCCTGTTGTCGGCCAACGCCGACGGCAAGGAGATCGCCGGCCGTTTGGCGGCGCGCACCGGTTCCGGTGTGCTCTCCGACGTCGTCGACGTCCAGGAAGGCGGCAAGGCCGTCCACTCGATCTTCGGTGGTGCGTTCACCGTCGAGGCCGAGGCGACCGGCGAGCTGCCCGTGATCACCTTGCGCGCCGGATCGGTGGACGCCGAACCCTCCGACGGCGCCGGCGAGGTCGTCACCGTCGAGGTGCCCGCACAGGCCGAGAATGCGACGAAGATCACCAAGCGCGAGCCCGCAGTCCAGGGTGACCGTCCGGAGCTGACCGAAGCGACCGTCGTCGTCTCCGGTGGCCGCGGTGTCGGCAGTGCCGAGAACTTCTCGGTGGTCGAGGAACTGGCTGACTCGCTCAGCGGCGCCGTTGGCGCCTCGCGCGCTGCGGTCGACTCCGGCTACTACCCGGGCCAGTTCCAGGTGGGCCAGACCGGCAAGACGGTGTCGCCGCAGCTCTACATCGCCCTGGGCATCTCGGGGGCGATCCAGCACCGTGCCGGTATGCAGACGTCCAAGACGATCATCGCGGTGAACAAGGACGAGGAGGCGCCGATCTTCGAGATCGCCGACCTCGGCGTCGTCGGCGACCTGTTCAAGGTCGCACCACAGCTGACGGAGGCCATTAAGGCCCGCAAGGGCTGACCTCCCCGACAGCAGTCGCGAGACCCCCGCACGCAATCCGCCTTTGGCGCGTCGGGGGTTTTTGCGTCTTCTCGTGCCGTTCACGGACACGTCACTTGTTCGACGCCGTCACGAGATGCGGCTGGGCGACGGTGCAGCCATGAGCACTGCTTCTGTACTCATCGCCCCCGACGACGTCGACCGCGGACCAGCGCCGCGCTACACCTTGTTGCTGTCCACCGATGCTGCGCTCGTCGAAGCCGGGCAGCGGCTCCGTCACGATGTGTTCACCTCCGAGCCCGGGTTCGCGGTCTCGGGCGCCAGCCCGGGCTTCGAGGTAGGCCGTGACGCCGACCGGTTCGACGAGCACTGCGATCACCTGCTGGTCCGCGAGGACACCTCGGGGGAACTGGTGGGCTGTTACCGGATGCTGCCGCCTGCGGGCGCGATCGCGGCCGGTGGGCTGTACACCGCAACGGAGTTCGACGTGCGCGGTCTCGACGCACTGCGTCCGTCGCTGGTCGAGATGGGCCGCGCGGTGGTACGGGCCGATCACCGCAACGGCTCGGTGGTGCTCCTGATGTGGGCCGGCATCCTGGCCTACCTGGACCGCTGCGGCTACGACTACGTGACCGGTTGCGTCTCGGTCCCGGTGCTGGGGACGGCCGACGAGGCGCCCGGCGCCCAGATCCGCGGCGTCCGTGACTTCGTGCGCCGCCGCCACGGCGCCCCCGCGCAGTTCACCGTCCACCCCTACCGGCCCGTGACGGTCGACGGCAAGGATCTCGACGACATCGAGCCGCCGGCCAGGGTCACGGTGCCGCCGCTCATGCGCGGATATCTGCGACTCGGCGCCCAGGTCTGCGGCGAGCCTGCACACGACCCCGACTTCGGGGTCGGCGACTTCCCGGCGCTGCTCGACAAGCGCCGGGCCGACACCCGGTACCTGCGCAGGCTCAGATCGGTCGGAGCGGCCACCGCGATGGGCGACGGGATGGCTGACGGGACGGCACTGTGAGCGCCGCCTACTCCTGGGTGCCCAAGGCGTCCTGCGACGTCGGCTGCGTCACCGCAGGAGCTGCCGACGCCGGACATCGTGTGGTCGTCGCGCTGCGCGTGACCGCCCGCGCCACGTTCGCGGTGCTGCTGTTGGCGGCCGCACCGCTGCTGGCGCTGCCTGCCCCCGGTCGCTCGCACGTCCAGCGCCGGTACTGCCGGCTGATGCTCCGATGCCTGGGCGTGCGAATCACCTTGTCCGGTAGACCGATTCGCAACCTGCAGGGGGTCCTCGTGGTCAGTCATCACGTGTCCTGGGTCGACATCTTCACGATCGGTGCGGTGATGCCAGGGCGGTTCGTCGCCAAGGCGGAGCTGATCAGCTGGCCCGGGCTGGAGCTGCTCGCCCGGCTGATGAAGGTGATTCCGATCGAGCGGGACAACCTGCGGCGGCTTCCCGAGGTGGTACGCACGGTCGCGGAGCGGTTGAGTATCGGCCAGACCGTCGTCGCATTCCCCGAGGGCACCACCTACTGCGGGTTGGCGTACGGGCAGTTCCGGCCCGCGATGTTCCAGGCCGCCGTGGACTCCGGCCGGCCGGTGCAGCCGCTGCGGCTGACCTACCACCACCGCGACGGGCGGCCGTCGACGGTGGCCGCCTACGTCGGGGACGACACGCTGTTGGCGTCCATCCGACGGCTCATCACGGCCAGACGCACGGTGGCTCGCGTGCATGTGGAGTCGCTGCAGCTTCCGGGCACCGACCGGCGCGAGCTCGCCGCCCGCTGCGCGGTCGCAGTTCGCGGGCAGACTGTCCGGCCGTCGCCCGGGCACGCGCTCGCGGCCTGAGCGAGAATCGGGGCCCGCCGCTCGGCGGCTATTCTGGACTGGTTATGACCTCGAAAACTGCGCCAGATGCTCTTCGCGCAAGCGGCTCACCGCAGGTCTACCTCGATCACGCCGCCAGCACTCCGATGCACCCCATCGCCATCGAGGCGATGACGGCCGCGCTGGCGACGGCCGGTAATGCGTCCTCGCTGCACGGCAGTGGTCGATTGGCGCGCCGCCACATGGAGGAGTCGCGCGAGACGCTGGCGCACCTGCTCGGTGCCCGGCCCTCGGAGGTGGTCTTCACCGCGGGGGGCACCGAGAGCGACAACCTGGCCGTAAAGGGCATCTACTGGGCCCGCCGCGATGCCGACCCGCGTCGCAGGCGCATCGTCACCACACCGGTCGAGCACCACGCGGTGCTCGACGCGGTCGAGTGGCTGGTGGCGCACGAGGGCGCCGAGGTGACCTGGCTGCCGGTGCGCACGGACGGCTCGGTGTCGCCGGCGGCACTGCGGGAAGCGTTGCAGGACCGCGACGGCGCCGGCGACGTCGCCCTTGTCTCGATCATGTGGGCCAACAACGAGGTCGGCACGATCATGCCGATCGATGAATTGGCCGCCGTCGCGGCCGAGTTCGAGGTGCCGATGCACAGCGACGCGGTCCAGGCGGTCGGCCAGATCCCTGTCGGTTTCGCCGCCAGCGGCCTGTCGGCGATGAGCATCACCGCGCACAAGTTCGGCGGCCCCAAGGGGGTGGGCGCGTTGCTGCTGCGACGCGACACGGCTTGCGTGCCGCTGCTGCACGGGGGCGGTCAGGAACGCGACGTCCGTTCCGGCACACCCGATGTCGCCGGAGCCGTCGCGATGGCCGCTGCGGCGAAGGTCGCGGTGGAGAACCTGGCCGCCAACAGCGCCCGGCTGCAGGCACTGCGCGACCGGTTGGTCGACGGGGTCTTGTCGACGATCGATGACGTCGACGTCAACGGCGCCGCCGGCTCCGCGCGGCTGCCCGGTAACTCGCACTTCACGTTTCGCGGCTGCGAGGGAGACTCGCTGCTGATGTTGTTGGACGCCAAGGGCATCGAGTGCTCGACGGGCTCGGCATGCACCGCCGGCGTGGCACAGCCCTCGCACGTGCTGATCGCGATGGGCACCGATCCGGTGAGCGCACGCGGGTCGCTGCGGCTGTCGTTCGGCCACACCAGCACCGACGCCGACGTGGACGCCGTACTTGCAGTGTTACCCGCCGCGGTCGAACGCGCGCGGCAGGCGGCGCTGGCCAGTTCGGGAGCGGTGGATTTCCGATGAGCGCTTGCGCGAAGAGGCGTCGCTGATGCGTGTGCTGGTGGCGATGAGCGGTGGCGTGGACTCCTCGGTCGCCGCCGCCCGGATGGTCGACGCGGGCCACGACGTCGTCGGTGTGCATCTGGCGTTGTCGGCCGCACCCGGGACGCTGCGCACGGGGTCGCGCGGGTGCTGCTCGAAGGAGGATGCCGGTGACGCCCGCCGGGTCGCCGACGTGCTCGATATCCCTTTCTACGTCTGGGATTTCGCCGACCGCTTCAAAGAGGACGTCATCGACGACTTCGTCTCGGCCTATGCGCGCGGCGAGACACCGAACCCCTGCGTGCGGTGCAACGAACGGATCAAGTTCTCGGCCTTGGCTGCTCGCGCCCTGGCGCTGGGGTTCGACGCGGTGGCCACCGGGCACTATGCGCGGCTGGCCGACGGCAGGCTGCGCCGCGCCGTCGACGCCGACAAGGACCAGTCGTATGTGCTCGCCGTCCTGACCGCCGAGCAGCTGCGCCACGCGGTGTTCCCGATCGGTGACACCCCCAAGTCGCAGATTCGCGAGGAGGCCGCGCGGCGCGGGCTTGCCGTCGCCGACAAGCCCGACAGCCACGACATCTGCTTCATCCCATCCGGCGACACGCGTGCCTTCCTGGGCGCCCGCATCGGTGTGCGCCGCGGCGCCGTCGTCGATTCCGGCGGGACGGTACTGGCCGAACACGAGGGCGTGCACGGGTTCACCGTGGGGCAGCGCAAGGGCCTCGGAATCGCCGGACCCGGACCCGACGGGCGGCCACGCTACGTCACCGGCATCGACGCCGACACCGCTACTGTGCGCGTCGGCGGCGCGGCAGACCTCGACGTGTGGACGCTGACCGGTGAGCGGCCCGTCTTCACCTGCGGTGTCGCACCCGCCGGACCGGTGGAATGCCAGGTGCAGGTGCGCGCGCACGGCGGGCTCGGCGACGGGGTGGCCGAACTGCGCGGCGGCCGGCTCGTCGTCGAGCTGCGATCGCCGCTACGGGGAGTGGCGTCGGGTCAGACCATGGTGCTCTACCGGCCCGACCCCGACGGCGACGAGGTGTTGGGCAGCGCGACGATCACTCGCTAGCCCGGCACGTTGGCCAAGATGTTGATCATCACGATCTCGGGTACCGAGTCGGGGAACCGGCACGCGGTCACCTCGACGAGCACCACCGACTTCACCCGGTAGTCGCGACCGCAGCCGCTGCGCAGGCGCAGTTGCAGGATGTCGGGGCCGGCGGTCCAGTCCCCGACGAACATCGCGCCCAAAGGCGTTGCGTCGCAATCCTCGACGCGCGCAAGGAGGTCGTCGAACGCGCGTCGTGCGGTCGGGGGATCACGGTAGGCCGCGGCGCCTTCGGAGATCAGTCCGCCCTGCGGCGGATACTGGAACGTCGTCTTGTGGAACTCCTCGACGGCGCGCCCGAAGGTCTCGGTCTCGGCGAACACCCAGCGGCATTGCGGCGGAGCGGATTCGGCCAGCGGGTCGATGTCGACGGGCACCTTGCCGTCCATCGTCGGGATGATGGTGAGGTCGTCACCGGCCCCGGTGATCGCGCGCATCTGCGATTGATCGAGCATGATCGTGTCGACGTCGATCGGCGAGCGAGAATCTTCGTCGATGCCTGGCACAGCGCGGATCGCAGCGCCACCGACGGTCTGCGTGCATCCCGCGATCACCACGGCCGCCGCGCACCACAGGATCATCCGTCCTGGCGATACGGGCATGCGCGTCCCTTCCCAACCCTTGGGGTCGACCCTATCCGGAATCGAATACTGTCGGCCGAGTGAGTGTTTTCGCCGCAGCGACCGGCATCGGATCGTGGCCGGGCACGTCGGCGCGCGAGGCCGCCGAGGTGGTGGTCGGGGAACTGCACACGCTGCCGCACCTGGTCGAGTTGCCGGGCCGTGGCGTCGGCGCCGACATGATCGGACGTGCCGGGGCGCTGCTTGTGGACATCGCGATCGACACCGTGCCCCGTGGCTACCGCATCGCCGCCGGCCGCAGCGCCGTGACACGACGGGCGGTGAGCCTGCTCGACGAGGACCTCGACGCGCTGGAGGAGGCGTGGGAGAAGGCCGGCTTACGCGGCGGGGGCCGCACGGTCAAGGTGCAGGCGCCCGGGCCGATCACGCTGGCCGCGCAGCTGGAACTGTCCACCGGGCATCGAGCGATCACCGATTCCGGCGCCGTCCGGGACCTGGCCGCCTCGCTGGCCGAGGGGATGGCCCGACACCGTGCCGCGGTGGCGCGACGGTTGGACATCTCCGTCGCGGTGCAGTTCGACGAGCCGCTGCTCACCGCTGCGTTGCGCGGCCGGCTGACCGGGGTCACCAGCCTCACGCCGGTGCATCCGGTCGACGAGTCCGAGGTGATCGGCCTGCTCGACGAGTGCGTGGCCACCGTGGGCGCCGATGTGCTGGTGCACAGCTGCGCCTCGGCACTGCCTTGGAAGGTGTTGCAGCGCAGCGCGATACACGCCGTCGCGCTCGACGCGTCGACACTGGTCGCCGAGGACCTCGACGGCATCGGCGAATTCGTCGAGAGCGGGCGCACGGTGCTGCTCGGCGTGGTGCCGTCGGTCGCTCCGCCCGTACGGCCGTCGTCGGAGGAGATGGCCAGGGCGGCGGTGGCCGTCACCGACCGGCTGGGCTTCGCCCGAACGCTCGTGCGACAGCGCATCGGCATCACCCCGGCGTGCGGGCTGGCGTCGGCGACCGCCGAATGGGCACGCACGGCTGTCGGGCTCGCCCAGAAGGCGGCCGACGCCTTCACCGAAGATCCCGACGCCATCTAGCTTCCGTCGCAGTCGAAGACAGAAAGTGCAACCAAAAGGTTGCTTCCCGCTGGGGCTACCGCTACCGTGAGAAGCAACTAGGAGGTTGCATATGAGTCCAGATCGGATCGAGAAAGTCGTCACCCTCAATGCGCCGCTGGAGCGCGTCTGGCGGGCGATCAGCGACGCCGACGAGTTCGGCCAGTGGTTCGGCGTGCGGTTCGACGGACCGTTCGTCGCGGGCACATCGGTCACCGGTGTGATGACCCCGACGGCCGTCGACGCCGACGTCGCGAAAGCGCAGGAGCCCCACGCCGGCCAGGCCGACACCTGGCACATCGTCGCGGTGGAGCCACCGCGCCGGCTGGCGTACCGGTGGCATCCCTACGGCGTCGAGGACGGCGCCGATCCCGACAGCGAACCCACCACGCTGGTGGAATTCACGCTGGAGCAAATCGACGGCGGGGTGTTGCTACGCATCGTCGAATCCGGGTTCGACGCGCTGCCCGCCGCCCGCCGCGCATCGGCCTACGAGGGCAACAGCGAGGGCTGGGCAGCCCAGACCAGGCTGGTCAAAAAGTACCTGGCGCTGGACCAGCGGGTGTGATTCCGACTGCGGCCGAGGCGCCGGTGCGGGCGTTCTCGTCGTACTTCGATGCACTCGGTGACCCGAATCGGCTGCGGATCGTCATCCGGTTGTGCGACGGCGGGCCGTGCTCGACGACCGACATCGCGCAGGTGGTGCCCGTCAGCAGGCAGGCGACGACCAAGCACCTGCAGCTGCTCGAGTCGGCTGGTCTCGTGAGCAGCCGCCGCGCCGGCCGCGAGCGGATCTGGCGGATGCAGCCTCGGCCGCTGGCAGATGCCAGCGAATACCTCACCGCGCTGTCGCAGCGATGGGACCGCGCGATCGACCGACTGCGCACGTTCGTCGAGGAGGTCGAATCCAACGGTTGAGCCCCGATTGGCGCAGAGCTCTCAAATTCGCGGCGGCGGCGTGCGACAATGCTTGGCAAATCCCGTCGCTTCGTCCACGCCGGTCCGGGGAGAGGAACAGTGGCTCGTACCAACTCGCGCCTGGCAGCAGGTGTCGGAGTGGTTTCGGTGTTCCTGTTGCTCGGTGGCCCGGGCGCCGAAGTCGCATTCGCCGATCCCGGTGGCGATCCCGGTGGCTCCGGAGGCTCGGATCGCGGCAACAGCTCTGAGCGCGGCGCCGGCTCCGATCGTGGGAATGGTGGTCGCGACGAGCCCGGAGGTGGCGGCAAGGGCGGTGACCGCGGGCAGGCGACTGGTCGAGACGGTGACGGCCCTTTAAGCGCCGGCGCGTCGGCCGTCGACGAGGCCCCGACCGGCTGGAGCGGCGGTAGCCCACAGACCCGGGTCGGCTCGGGCCGGGAGGTCACCGCCCGGCCGAGCCCGGGCGGCTCCGATTCGGTCTCCGACGGCGCCTCCGATTCGGGCTCCGGCGGCGGCTCGGACTCGCCTCCGGCGACGTCGACGTCCCAACCACACGTCGTGACGTTCGGAGACAGTGCGATGCCGGCCGCCGGCGGCGACGACCCACAACCGCAGTGGCGGGCGCCCTCGGCGCCGCCACCGGCCGCGCCACCTCTGCCCCCGCCGCCCCCGCCGCCCCCGCCGCAAGCGGCGCCGGTGCCGTCCCTGG
Organism: Mycobacterium sp. IDR2000157661; assembly: GCF_022317005.1. Lineage (NCBI taxonomy): Bacteria > Bacillati > Actinomycetota > Actinomycetes > Mycobacteriales > Mycobacteriaceae > Mycobacterium > Mycobacterium sp. IDR2000157661. The sequence continues at coordinate 4,855,812 of NZ_CP081006.1, read as the reverse complement.
AGGAGCGCATCGTCACACCGCCTGCCGTCGTACGGCAGTTCGTCGTCGCGCCGGCGACCGGACTCACCGACCCGCTGTGGGCCGTCGCGGGTCTGTTGCTCATCCCGGTCGCCGGGGCGGCGCTCGGCTACCGCCAGGCCCGTGCGGCGCAGTCCGCCGAGCGGCTACACCCGTCCTGACGCACCGCGCAGATCCTTGCGCAGTATCTTGCCCGACGCCGATTTGGGCACCGCCTCGATGAACTCGACCTGGCGGACCTTCTTGTAGGGCGCGACCTGTTCGGCGACGAACGCGATGACGGCGTCCTCGGTCAGCTCCGAGCCGGATTGCTTGACCACGAACGCCTTCGGCACCTCTTCACCCTCGGCGTCGGTCACGCCGACCACGGCGGCGTCGGCGATGTCGGGGTGGCTGAGCAGAACGGCTTCCAGTTCGGCGGGCGGCACCTGGTAACCCTTGTACTTGATCAGCTCCTTGAGCCGATCGACGATGTACACGCAGCCGTGGGCGTCGACTTGCGCGAGATCGCCGGTGTGCAGCCATCCGTCGTCGTCGATGGTCTCCCGGGTGGCGCTCTCGTTGTTGAGGTAGCCCGCCATCACGTTGGGGCCCTTGAACCACAGCTCGCCCGTCGCGCTGAGACCCTCGGCGGGCGGGTGGATCACCTCGCCGGTCTCGGGGTCGACGATCTTGGAGGCGGCGTTGGACACCGTCCAACCCACGGAACTGAGCGGCGCGTTCGCCTTCATGTCGTGGGCGCCGGCGTCGAACGGGGTGATGTGGCTGACCGGGCTCAACTCGCTCATGCCGTATCCCTGCACGACGCGGCAGCCCAGCCGCTTCGCGACGGCGTGGCCGAGGTCGGCGTCCAGGGGAGCTGCGCCTGACATGACGACGTTGAGCGAGGACAGGTCGTACTCGTCGATCAGCGGATGCTTGGCCAGCGCGACGGCGACCGGCGGCGCGATGAACGCGATGGTGCACTGGTGGTCCTGGATGTTGCCCAGGAAGTCGCCGAGGTCGAAGCTCGGCATGATGATCAGCCGGGCCCGCGCGTGCAAGGCGGCGTTGAGCAGCACCGTCATCCCGTAGATGTGGAAGAAGGGCAGCACCGCCAACACGGCGTCATCGGCCACCATCCCGTGCAGCGGGCGGATCTGCGCGACGTTGGCGACCAGGTTGCGGTGCGTGAGCATCACGCCCTTCGGGTTGCCGGTGGTTCCGGAACTGTAGGGCAGCACCGCCAGATGTGACGACGGGGCGAAACTCACCTCGGGCGCGCTCGCGGCCGAGCCCAGCAGCTCGTCGGCGTTGGGATGGCCGTCGGCCTCGCTGCCGGCGCCGTCGAGCACCACCAGGGCGTCGTCGGGCAGGCCTGCGGCGGCGGCCCCCTCCTTGGCCTGGGTCAGCAGCGGGGTGACCGTCACCAGCATCTTGGCGCCCGAGTCGGTCAGCTGCTTGGCGATGTCCTTGGCGGTGAACAGCGCGTTGACGGTGGTGGCCGTCGCACCCGCGCGCAGGATGCCGTGGAAGGCGACCGCGAACCCGGAGCTGTTGGGAGACAGCAGCCCGACGACGTCGCCGACGCCGATTCCGCGTCTAGTCAGCGCACCGGCGAACGCGTCGACGCGCGCGATCATCTCCCGGTAGGTGGTCTGTCGGCCGGACTTCGCGTCGACCAGCGCGACCCGGTCGAGGTCGTCTTCGGCGATGTGAGCGAAGAGGTAGTCGTAGACGCTGGTGGACGGGATGTCGACTTCGGGGAACGGGCTCGCGAAACTCATGGCGCCTCCGATCGAATCATGTTCTGTCGCTTGTCGGGTCAGGCTTGGTCCAGCTGCTTGACCAGCTTCTTGGGGGCGGTCAGCCGGAACGACGCGTCGATCAGTTCACCGACTTCGTCCCAGTCGACCTGCTTGGTGACCGTCAGGTCCAGACCGAGCCAGCCCGACGGACCGAGATAGGCCGGATAGAAGAAGCGGGGGTCGGCTTCGAGCGCGGGCCGGTCACTTGGGTCGGCCTTCACAAGAATCGACTGCGGATACTGAGTGTGCTCGCCCTTCGCCGACGGCTTCACGCTTGCGCTGTAGTGGACGAAGACCTTCGGCGCGCAGAACACCGGCCTGCCGTGCGAGACCTTCTCGAACGCCTGCGGGAACGCCAGGGCGATCTGGCGCACCCGCGCCAGCACCGGATCGTCATCGCGAAACATGATCGGGTGCGGCATGGGGCCAGGGTAGCGAAGCCGGTGTGTCCGACGGCTCGGTTAGCCTGCGTGAGTGAGCTCCAAGGCAACTCCGGAATCGCAGGCTGCGCTGGCCGAACAGTCCGACGACGCCGCCGAGGCGGATCTGCGCCGCCGCTGGCAGGAGCTCGCCGACGAGGTTCGAAGCCACCAGTTCCGTTACTACGTGCGCGATGCCCCGATCATCACCGACGCCGAGTTCGACAAGCTGCTGCGCGATCTGCAGACCCTCGAAGACCAGCATCCCGAGCTGCGCGCTCCCGATTCGCCCACCCAGCTGGTCGGCGGCGCGGGCTTCGCCACCGATTTCAACCCCGCCGACCATCTCGAGCGGATGCTGAGCCTGGACAACGCCTTCACGCCCGAGGAGCTCGCCGCGTGGGCCGGTCGGCTCAAGGGCGAGATCGGTGAGGACGCCGACTTCCTGTGCGAGCTCAAGATCGACGGCGTCGCGCTGTCGCTGGTCTACCGCGACGGCCGGTTGGAGCGTGCCGCCACCCGCGGCGACGGACGCACCGGCGAAGACGTCACGCTCAATGCCCGCACCATCGACGATGTGCCCGAAAGGCTTTCGCCATCGGAAGAATTCGCCTTACCGAAGGTGCTCGAAGTGCGCGGCGAGGTGTTCTTCCGGGTCACCGACTTCGAGGACCTCAACGCAGGCCTGGTCGCCGAGGGCAAACCACCGTTCGCCAACCCGCGCAACAGCGCCGCGGGCTCGTTGCGGCAGAAGAACCCCGCGGTCACCGCGCGCCGCAAACTGCGGATGATCTGCCACGGCCTCGGCCACGCCGAGGGTTTCCGGCCCAAGACATTGCACGACGCCTACCGCGCGCTCAAGGCGTGGGGACTGCCGGTCTCCGAGCACACCGCCGCGGTCAGCGGCCTGGACGCGGTGACCGAGCGCATCACCTACTGGGGCGAGCACCGCCACGACGTCGAGCATGAAATCGACGGTGTGGTGGTCAAAGTCGACGACGTGGCGCTGCAGCGTCGGCTCGGGTCCACCTCGCGCGCACCCCGCTGGGCGATCGCCTACAAATACCCACCGGAAGAGGCGCAGACCAGGCTGCTCGAGATCCGGGTCAACGTCGGGCGCACCGGCCGCGTCACCCCGTTCGCCTGGATGGAACCGGTCAAAGTGGCGGGCTCGACGGTCAGCCAGGCCACCCTGCACAACGCGTCGGAGGTCAAGCGCAAGGGCGTCCTGATCGGTGACACCGTGGTGATTCGCAAGGCCGGCGACGTAATTCCGGAGGTATTGGGTCCGGTGGTCGATCTGCGTGACGGCTCCGAACGCGAGTTCGTGATGCCGACGCACTGTCCGGAGTGCGGGACTTTGCTGGCGCCTGCCAAGGAGGGGGACGCCGACATCCGCTGTCCGAACACGCGCTCGTGCCCGGCGCAGTTGCGCGAGCGCGTGTTCCACGTGGCGGGCCGCGGCGCGTTCGACATCGAGGGGCTCGGGTACGAGGCGGCCACCGCGCTGCTGCAGGGCGGTGTCATCGCCGATGAGGGAGACCTGTTCACGCTCGGCAGCGAGGATCTGTTGCGTACCGAGCTGTTCCGGACCAAGGACGGCAACTTGTCGGCCAACGGCAAGCGGCTGCTGGTGAATCTGCACGACGCGAAGTCCAAACCGCTGTGGCGGGTGCTGGTGGCATTGTCGATCCGGCACGTCGGTCCCACGGCGGCGCGTGCGCTGGCCACCGAGTACGGCGACCTCGACGCGATCATGGCGGCCTCGGAGGAGCAGCTGGCAGTGGTGGAAGGCGTCGGCCCGACGATCGCCGCGGCGGTGACCGAGTGGTTCACCGTCGACTGGCACCGTTCGATCATCGACAAGTGGCGCGCCGCGGGTGTGCGGATGGCCGACGAACGCGACACCAGCATCGAGCGCACCCTGGAGGGACTGTCGATCGTGGTCACCGGGTCGCTGAGCGGGTTCTCGCGCGACGATGCCAAGGAAGCGATCGTCGCACGCGGCGGCAAGGCCGCCAGTTCGGTGTCGAAGAAGACGGCCTACGTGGTCGCGGGCGATTCCCCGGGCTCCAAGTACGACAAGGCCGTCGAACTCGGTGTGCCGGTCCTCGACGAGGACGGCTTCGGCCGGTTGCTGGAGCGCGGACCCGACGGCGTGTGAGCCCGGCGTTTGTCGGCACCGTTCACCGGGCACCCGTCTGCACGACGGAAAAGGAGTGCTGATGGCGATCTGCGATACCTGTGGCAACGACTACGACAAGGCGTTCACTGTGACGTGGCCCGACGGCCGCAACGCCACATTCGACAGTGTCGAGTGCGCGGCCATGCAGTTGGCGCCCGACTGTGCGCACTGCGGCTGCCGAATCCTGGGCCACGGAATCGAAACCGACGAGGGGATGTTCTGCTGCGCCCATTGCGCGCGGAAGGACACCAACGCCGACGTCAACGACCGCTGGCCGGTGCCCGCGGGGGCCTGACTCAGCGGTAGCCGGCGCGGATGTCGTCGACGACGCGCGGGTGATCCAGGGTCGACGGCGGCAACGATCGGGGCCCGACGTCGGCGCCGAACACGGTGGCCGCGTCTAGCGCCCGCTGGTCGAGGTAGCGCAGCGGCGGCGCATCGTCGGGCACCCGCGGAGTCGGGGCCACCGGGCCCGTCCGTGCCAGCGCGAACCCCCAGTCGCCGAACGTCGGCACGTGCACGTGGTAGGGCGTCACGGCATAGCCGGCCGCCCGGATCGTCGAGACCGTGCGCCAGTACGCCGTCGGCGTGGAGAACGGGCTGCCGGCCTGGACCGCCACCAGCGCGTCGGGCGACAGCACACGGGTCAGCAGTGCGTAGAACTCCACCGAGTACAGCCGGCCCAGCACGGGAGTGTCGGGGTCCGGCAGGTCGACGACCACTGCGTCGAACCCGCCGCGCGGCACCGAGTCGGCCGGCGCCTCGCGCAACCACGTCAAAGCATCATCGATGACTACCCGCACCCGCGGGTCGTCCAGGGCGCCGACGTTGGCCTCGCGCAGCATCGTGCGTGCAATCTCGACCACCGCAGGGTCCAATTCGACCTGAACGATGGACTCGACATCGGGCTGGCGCAACAATTCTCGGGCAGCCAAGCCGTCACCACCACCGAGAACGAGCACCGTCCGGGCGTCGTCACCGAGTGCCGGGTACACCAGGCTCTCGGTGTAGCGGTACTCGTCGCGCGTCGAGAACTGCAGTCCGCCATCGAGATAGAGCCGGGTGTCGGTGCCGCGGCGAGTGACCACGATCTCCTGGTAGGCAGACCGCTCGAACGCGACGATCGGATCGGCGTATAGCCGCTGGCGGGTCGAGGCCTGGACATCGTCGGCGCGCACCAGCAGTGCGACCAGCACCGCCAGCGCGGTGGCCAACACGGTCAGCGAGGCGGCCAGTTGCCGCGCCGTAACCACCTGCCGCATCAGGAACACCGCGACGACGGCCGCCGCGGTCAGGTTGACGATGCCGGTCGCCGCGGCGCCGCGAATCATTCCGAGCTGGGGCAGCAGCAGGAACGGCCACACCAGGCCGCCGACCAACGCGCCGAGGTAGTCCGCGGCGTTGAGGTTGGCCAGCACGCGGCCGGCGTCGGTGGCGTCTGCGGTGCGCCCGCGCTGCAGCAGCGTCATCAGCAGCGGCACCTCGGCGCCTACCAGACCACCGATCAGCGCGGTGCCCACCGCCAGCACCCACAGCGATCCACCGACGAAGGCGAACGCGACATAGAGTGCGGCCGCCGACAGGCCGCCGATGATCGCCAGCGCGGTCTCTACGGCGATGAACACGATCGGCGCCCGGTGTAGCAGCGGCTTGACCAGCAGCGCGCCCACCCCGAGCGCAGCGACGTAGCCCGCCACGATCAGCGACATCGCCACGACGCCGCCGCCGTGCAGGCTCGCCGACAGCGTCAGCAGCGCCAACTCGTAGACCAGGCCGCACGCCGCGCACGCCGCCACCGCCGCGAACAGCACGGCCCTCCACCGCGTCACGGATCCGGCCAGCCGCGGTGCCGTTACCTCATGCTCGGTCGCGGTCATGACAACGCGGCGGCGTTCACCCCTCCCACGGCGAGCAGCGTCACAGCGGTGGCGATGGCCGCGGGATGTAGGCGTTCCTCGCTGATCAGATCGCGGAAGCGACCGGGCACCGCGATCTCGAGCACCACCAGCGCCAGTCCTTGCAGCACGACGCCGACCAGGCCGTACACGGCGGCGTCGACGAGCCCCTGACCGAGCTCACTGGAACTGGCCACGATCGCAGTGGCCACCACGAGCGCAAGCGCGGCATACATCCCCGACGCGACCGCGACGGCGTTGGGCCGCCGCTCGACGAACACCAACCGGCGCAGGCTGCCCGGGGTGAGCAGGTCGGCAAGCGCGAAGCCGATCGCCAGCACCACGGCGCCCACGATGAAGTACAGGATTGCCGCGATCACGTTCTGGGCGAGGCTCTCACCGCTGACGGTGCCGAATTCGACAAGGGCCAGATACATCAAATCTCCTTCTCGTGGTGCGGACGTCATTTCGTGCCGCCTGGACCGCCGGGGCTGCCGCCTGAACCACCCGCCGGAGACCCTGGAAAGAATCCTGGCCCGAGGAAGATGAAGCCGCCGGAGCTGTACCGGGCGTCGGTGTCCTCGACGCGCACACTGCACGGCCGGCCCTGGTCCGGGCCGACGATCACGATGTCGTCGTCATAGCGCAGGTATTCGCTGCCGCGGTCGGTGGCCCGTGCCTCCGGTGGCCGGTAGGCGGCGATCTGGTCGGCGACCGAACTCGGCGACCCGTCGCACGCGTAGCGCGCCCCGTCGGCGTCGGCGCTGTACTGGCGGTAGGTATTGGCGATGTGGGACTTGATGTTTCGGCTCTGCAACGAGATTCCCAGCAGCAGAAAGACGGTCGCCGCAACGGCCAGGCCGCCCGCCAGCCAAAAAAGTCCGGTGCGGGTCACGGCCGCCACCGGCTGCTGGTGTGGACGACCGCACCGCCGGTGGCCGTCGCGGGATACAGATGCCACGTCTGCCAACGCCATCCGGCGCCGTCGGGTTCGGCGGCCAGCACGGTCAGCGCGGCGTCGTTGCCGGGAAAGGCGCCACCTAGCCAGTGTGCCTCGTGCTGACACCGGTTGCGCAACTCACGGGCCAGCCGCTCGAAGCCGGCAGGGCCGTGTGTCTCGGTCCGGGACTCGAGGCGGTAGCCGGGTGCTTCGGCGCGGGCGGGCAAGACTGTCTCGGTGCGAGCGGTGCACGAAACCTCTTCGGAGAAGGCTTTATCCACGGTGATGACATGGGATGCACCCAGCACGCCGAGCGTAAGTGCGCCGCCGAGCGGATGGGCCAGCCGGCAACTCGCCAGCGTCACCGGTGTGGGCGCGTTGAGCGCCAGTCGTAATCCGGAGCCGGACACGTCGACCGGTTGCACGGCCAGGTGATGCAGGGGCAATTCGGGGGTCCTAAGCCTGCGGTGGCGGGGCCGGGTAGACCGTGAGCTCGCCGGGCAGCACCGGCTTGCCCACCGATATCTCCCACGGCATGTCCGGCGCCCACCGCTCGAAGCCGAGGAAGGCGCTCTGGCCGGCGTCGGCGTAGTCGACGAAGTCCATGTCGCCGCCGGCGGGCAGCCCCGTCGTGCCCTCGGTGGTGTATGAGGCGCGGCCGCGTTCGGTCTCGCGAAAGGAGACCCCGTCGACCACCAGCTCGCCGTCCGGTTGCAGGGCCAGGTCGTTGCGGCGCACCCACATCGCCAGTTCCAGGCGGCCCTCGTCTTCCTCGACGCCCAGCCACAGCGGTTCCGCGCCGCCTTCGAGCAGATGCTCCCACCAGACGAAGGGCCCCTGCCGCAGGGTCACCGATCCGCGGACGACGTAGTCGATGCCGCCGTGTGCGACGATCGCGCCGGGACCGAGCTGGCGTGGACCGAACTGGGGCATCGACGCTGCGAATTTCAGCGGATCTTCGCGCCCGGCAGCAGCTTTGGGTTGCTTGGGCCGCTGCAACGCCTTGACCAACACGATGACCGCCGCAAAGAACAGGATGGCGGCGAGCAGGATCAGTACCAGGTCCACGGGAGGCCTTCCGGACGGCGTCGAGCTGTGCGGTCGAGCGGTCGGATGCCACCGTAACAGCCCGCCGTGCGCGGGCTCAGCGCACGATCGTCGCGACGATACCCGCCAGGTAACCGAGCCGGGCGACCTCCGAGGGCCGGAAATGTGGACCGCCCGGGCGGCCCAGCACGACGGCGGTGTGCGGGTCGCCGAGGGGGGCCGCGGCCAGCGTCGTGCTCATGTCGCGCCACAACTGCGGCACCCAGTCGGCGTCGCCATCGAGGTCCTGGGCCCGCTCGAGCGGCAGCCACGGCGTCTTGGCGGCCTGGGTCTCGGGTGCACCGGCGCTGCCGACGACGCGCTCGGGCCCCGATTCGCTCAGCCGCACCACTGTGGTCCACCCGACGCGCAGCACCCGCGGCGCCTCGTCGGCGAGCACCTGTAACTTCTTTTCTCTTCCGCCCGCCGCGGCGATGTGGTCGATGAGTTCGAGCTCGCGGTGCGCCTCGAGCAGCCCGGTGTGGGGGCGTACGGCGTCGACGTAGACACCCTTGAGCTTCTCGGCGGCCGTGATGAGCATGTCGGGCATCGCGCCAGCGGGCAGTTCGACGACCAGGTCGTCGATCGCGTAGCCCGACGAGCGCTCCACCACGTCCAGCGACAGGATGTCGGCGCCGACGGATCCCAGCGCCACGGCCAGCGAGCCGAGGCTGCCCGGTCGGTCCTCGAGTTGGACCCGGAGCAGATACGAAGGCACGCGCACACTGTCGCACAGCCGGTCAGGCTCGGCATTCCGGCTGCGGGGGAGGTGACTAGGCTTGCGTGTCGTGTCGCAGATCACCCGAGACGAGGTGGCCCACCTGGCCCGCCTCGCCCGCCTGTCCCTGACCGACGACGAGCTCGACAGCTATGCCGGACAGCTGGATGTGATCCTCGGCCACGTCAGCCGCATTCAGGCCGTCGACGTCGCCGGCGTCGAGCCGACCGGCAACCCGCTCACCGACGTCAACGTCTTCCGTCCGGACGCCGTCGAGCCGTCCCTGACCCAGCACGAGGCGCTCGACCAGGCGCCCAAGGCGGCGGAGGGCCGGTTCGCCGTGCCGCGCATCCTCGGGGAGCCCGAATGAGCTCCGCGCTGACTCGGCTCGACGCCGCGACTCTGGGGGAGAAGATCGCCGCAGGCGAGGTGTCGTCGGTCGAGGTCACGCAGGCGTGCCTGGATCAGATCGCCGCCACCGACGACCGCTTCCACGCATTCCTGCACGTGGCGGAGAACCGTGCGCTGGCCGCGGCGGCGCGGGTGGACGCCGCGGTCGCCGCCGGAGAGGCGCTGCCCTCGCCGCTGGCCGGCGTGCCGGTCGCCCTCAAGGACGTGTTCACCACCACCGACATGCCGACGACCTGCGGCTCGAGGATCCTCGAGGGTTGGCGCTCGCCGTATGACGCCACCGTGACGGTGCGGCTGCGCGCCGCGGGGATGCCGATATTGGGCAAGACCAACATGGACGAGTTCGCGATGGGCTCGTCGACCGAGAACTCGGCGTACGGTCCGACTCGCAACCCCTGGGACGTCGAGCGGGTGCCCGGCGGCTCGGGAGGGGGAAGCGCGGCGGCCCTGGCCGCGTTCCAGGCGCCGCTGGCCATCGGGACCGACACGGGTGGATCCATCCGCCAGCCGGCGGCGCTCACCTCGACCGTCGGCGTCAAGCCGACGTACGGCACGGTGTCGCGCTACGGGTTGATTGCGTGCGCGTCGTCGCTGGACCAGGGCGGGCCGTGCGCGCGCACCGTGCTCGACACCGCGCTGTTGCACCAGGTGATCGCCGGTCACGACGCCAAGGACTCCACCTCGTTGGACGCCGCGGTGCCCGACGTCGTCGGGGCGGCCCGGGCGGGCGCCGCCGGGGATCTGACGGGGGTGCGGATCGGCGTGGTCAAGCAGCTGCGTGGCGACGGCTACCAGGCCGGGGTCCTGGAGTCGTTCAACGGCGCGGTCGAGCAGCTGACCGCGTTGGGTGCGGAGGTCAGCGAGGTCGACTGCCCCCACTTCGACTACTCGCTGCCCGCGTACTACCTGATCCTGCCGTCGGAGGTGTCGTCGAACCTGGCGCGGTTCGACGCGATGCGGTACGGCCTGCGGATCGGTGACGACGGCACGCACAGCGCCGAAGAGGTGATGGCGTTGACGCGGGCCGCCGGCTTCGGCCCGGAAGTCAAGCGCCGCATCATGATTGGCACCTACGCGTTGTCGGCGGGCTACTATGACGCCTACTACAACCAGGCGCAGAAGGTGCGCACGCTGATCGCGCGGGATTTGGAGGAGGCCTATCAGAAGGTCGACGTCCTGATCTCGCCGGCCACACCGACCACGGCGTTCCCGTTGGGCGAGAAGGTCGACGACCCGCTGGCGATGTACCTGTTCGACCTCTGCACGCTGCCGCTCAACCTGGCGGGTCACTGCGGTATGTCGGTGCCGTCGGGGCTCTCACCCGAGGACAACCTGCCCGTCGGCCTGCAGATCATGGCGCCCGCACTCGCCGACGACCGGCTCTACCGCGTCGGCGCGGCGTACGAGGCGGCGAGGGGAGAACTACCGACGGCGCTGTGACCCGCCCGAGCGCGCGGTTGTCGTACCCAAACATCGACAGGGGGCGCAAATATCCGTGCGCTCGGGGAGGATGGGGACATGCGTATCGGAGTGCTGACCGGCGGTGGTGACTGTCCTGGACTGAACGCGGTGATCCGGGCGGTGGTCCGGACCTGCGACGTGCGCTACGGCTCGTCGGTGGTGGGCTTCCAAGACGGTTGGCGCGGGCTGCTGGAGAACCGGCGCGTGCAGCTGAAGAACGACGATCGCAATGACCGGCTGCTGGCCAAGGGCGGCACCATGCTCGGCACGGCACGCGTGCATCCGGAGAAGCTGCGTGCCGGTCTGGACCAGATCAAGCAGACCCTCGACGACAACGGCATCGACGTGCTCATCCCGATCGGCGGGGAGGGCACGCTCACCGCGGCGCACTGGCTTTCCGAGGAAAACGTCCCGGTGGTCGGGGTGCCCAAGACCATCGACAACGACATCGACTGCACCGATGTGACGTTCGGTCACGACACGGCGCTGGGGGTGGCCAGCGAGGCCATCGACCGGCTGCACAGCACGGCCGAATCGCATCAGCGGGTGATGCTCGTCGAGGTGATGGGCAGGCACGCGGGCTGGATCGCGCTCAATGCCGGGCTCGCTTCGGGCGCGCACATGACGTTGATTCCCGAGCAGCCCTTCGACATCGAAGAAGTCTGCCGGTTGATCAAGAGCCGCTTCGTTCGCGGTGATGCGCATTTCATCTGCGTGGTGGCCGAGGGCGCCAAGCCCGCCGAGGGGTCGATGCAGTTACGGGAAGGCGGTCTCGACGAATTCGGCCACGAGCGGTTCACCGGCGTCGCCCAGCAGCTCGCGCTCGAGGTGGAGAAGCGCATCAACAAAGAGGTGCGGGTGACGGTGCTCGGCCACGTCCAGCGCGGCGGTACACCCACCCCCTACGACCGGGTACTGGCGACCCGCTTCGGGGTGAACGCCGCCGACGCCGCCCACGCGGGGGAGTACGGGATGATGGTGTCGCTGCGCGGCCAGGAGATCGGCCGGGTGCCACTGGCCGACGCCACCCGGCAGCTCAAGCTCGTGCCGCAGAGCCGTTACGACGACGCGGCCGAGTTCTTCGGCTGAATGCCGCGTTGACTCTGCGCCTACGGTGCGCAAGTGCGAGTGGCCACCGCCCTGAGCGCAGAATCAACGGCACTAGGATCGGTCGCATGACTGCTGCGACCGCCGAACTGCTGGACTATGACGACGTCGTCGCACGCTACGAGCCGGTATTGGGCCTTGAAGTGCACGTCGAGCTGTCCACGGCGACCAAGATGTTCTGCGGCTGCGCCAACAGGTTCGGCGCCGAACCCAACACCCAGGTCTGTCCGGTCTGCCTCGGCCTGCCTGGCTCGCTGCCGGTGCTCAACCAGACCGCCGTCGAGTCGGCGATCCGCATCGGGCTGGCGCTCAACTGCGAGATCGTGCCGTGGTGCCGGTTCGCCAGGAAGAACTACTTCTATCCGGACATGCCGAAGAACTACCAGATCAGCCAGTACGACGAGCCCATCGCGATCAACGGCTACCTCGACGTGCCGCTCGACGACGGCTCCACCTGGCGGGTGGAGATCGAGCGCGCCCACATGGAGGAGGACACCGGCAAGCTGACCCACCTCGGCAGCGAGACCGGCCGCATCGAGGGTGCGACGACCTCGCTGATCGACTACAACCGCTCCGGCGTGCCGCTGATCGAGATCGTCACCAAGCCCATCGAGGGCACCGGCGAGCGCGCACCCGAGATCGCCCGCGCCTATGTGACGGCGTTGCGAGATCTGTTGCGCGGCTTAGGCGTTTCCGACGTCCGGATGGATCAGGGGTCGATGCGCTGCGATTCGAACGTATCGTTGAAGCCGATCGGGCAGGCCGAGTTCGGCACCCGCACCGAGACCAAGAACGTCAACTCGCTGAAAAGCGTCGAGATCGCAGTGCGCTACGAGATGCGCCGTCAGGCAGCGGTTCTCGACTCCGGCGGCCGAGTCATTCAGGAGACTCGGCACTTTCACGAGGACGGCTATACCTCGCCGGGCCGCAGCAAGGAGACTGCCCAGGATTACCGGTACTTCCCCGAGCCGGACCTCGAGCCCGTGGCCGCCGACGCCGAACTGGTCGAGAAGCTCCGCGGGACGATCCCGGAACTGCCGTGGGTGTTGCGCAAGCGAATCCAGGACGACTGGGGCGTCTCCGACGAGGTGATGCGCGACCTCATCAACATCGGCGCCCTGGATTTGATCGCGGCCACGGTCGGCCACGGTGCCTCCAGTGAGGCCGCGCGCGCCTGGTGGGGAAACTTTTTGGTGCAAAAGGCCAAGGAAACCGGAGTAGACGGGGTGTCGTTGTCGGACTTGCCGATCACGCCGGCGCAGGTTGCGGCGGTGGTCAAGCTCGTCGACGACGGCAAGCTGTCCAACAAGCTGGCGCGCCAGGTGGTCGAGGGGGTGCTGGCCGGAGAAGGTGAGCCCGAGCAGGTGATGAGGGACCGCGGGCTCGAGCTGGTGCGTGACGACTCGGCGCTGCAGGCCGCCGTCGACGAGGCGCTGGCCGCCAACCCCGACGTGGTCGAGAAGATCCGCGGCGGCAAGGTGCAGGCCGCGGGCGCGATCGTCGGCGCGGTGATGAAGGCCACCAAGGGACAGGCCGACGCGGCGCGGGTCCGCGAGTTGGTGCTGGCCGCCTGTAACTGAGGTCAGGCGCCGACCAGGCCGTCCCACGCCGCGATCGCGGCCTCGGCGATCGCGGACAGCTTGGCGCTGTCCGCGCCGTCGCGGGCCTGGATCGCCATGCCGTGGTTGATCGTGTTGTAGAACGCGGCGATCGCCGCCACATCGGCGCCGGGGGGCACGTCGCCGTCGGCGACCCCGCGGGCGATGCGATCGGCGAAGTCCTTCTCCAATTCCATGCGCAGGCCCGCGAGGTGCTCGTGCACTGATCGGGTGCGCTCGGTACACGTCGTCGCGGAGAGCACGATCATGCAACCGCGGGGGTTGTCGGAGTCGCAGAAGACGACGGCGTGGTGGCGTAGTACCGCCGCGATGGCCTGCCGCGCGGTGGGCTGTTCCCGCAGTTCGTGCGCTGCGGTGGCGCCCAACGTCTCGTTGTAGTGGGCCGTCGCCTCGCGGAAGAGCTCTTCCTTTGAGCCGAACGCCGCATACAGGCTCGGCGAGTTGATGCCCATCGCCGACGTCAGGTCGCTGATGGAGGCGCCCTCGTAGCCGTGCTCCCAGAACACCTCCATGGCCTGGTGCAGCGCGGTGCCGCGGTCGAAGGCGCGGGGCCTGCCGCGTTGGGCCATCTCCCAGCCTCTTTCTGTAACGAACGACAAGAAAACCGTTGACAAGTCTAGCCTGCGTCGATACTTGTGTATCAAACGATACAAAAAGGAGTGTGCGATGCATGATCTGACGGGAAAGGCGGCGTTGGTGACCGGCGGCAGCCGGGGGATCGGGGCCGCGATCGCCGAACGGCTCGCCGATCTCGGGGCCGATGTGGCCGTGACCTACGCCCGATCCAGGGAGCGCGCCGACGAGGTGGCCGAGCGGATCGCCGCCAAGGGCAGGCGCGCTTCGGCGATCAGGGCCGACAGCGGGGCCGCCGACGAGGTGCTGGCCGCGGTGGAGCAGACCGTCGCGACGTTCGGCAGGCTCGACATCCTGGTCAACAACGCCGGCATCTTCCCGTTCGGTCCTGTCGAGGAGGTGTCGATCGAGGAGATCGATCGCGCGCTCGCAGTCCACGCCCGGGCAGCGTTTCTGGCGAGTCAGGCCGCAGTGGGGCACCTGCCGCCGGGCGGGCGCATCGTCAGCATCGGCAGCAATCTGGCTGAGCGCGTGCCCTTTCCGGGGGTCACCCTCTACGCGATGAGCAAGTCGGCGCTCATCGGCTTCACCAAGGGCCTGGCCCGCGATCTCGGCGACCGGGACATCACCGTCAACCTCGTTCAACCGGGCAGCACCGACACCGATATGAACCCCGCCGACGCACCCGATGCCGACGGTCAGCGGGCGCTGAGCGCGCTGGGCAGATACGCCGCTGCGGGGGACATCGCCGATGCCGTTGCGTTCCTGGCGGGGGCCGGTGCGGCCAACATCACCGGCGCGGTGCTGACCGTTGACGGCGGAACGAACGCCTGACGATGGCGTGGATCATCCTCGCCGTCGCGGGGTTGCTCGAAGTCGTCTGGGCCATCGCGCTGAAACTGTCCGACGGCTTCACCCGGCTGGGGCCCGGCATGGTCGGCGTCGGTGCGGCAGTGCTCAGCTTTCTGCTGCTGGCCGTGGCACTGCGGCAGCTGCCCGCGAGCACCGGCTATGCGGTCTGGGTCGGCATCGGCGCGGTCGGCGTCGCGATCGCCGGCATCGTGCTGCTGGGTGAGACGGTCAGCGTGGCACGAATGGTGTTCCTGGCGGTGATCGTCGCCGGGATCGTCGGTTTGCGGATCGTCGATGGCTGATCGCCGGCAGCGAAACCGGTTACGTATTGTCCGCGTTCTGCCGTGGGAAGCCGCCGCCCTGCGGGAAGAGCGGGAAGACCACGTCGTCGAGGCGCTCGGCGTCACCGGCGGTCTTGTTGACCGTGGCGCCCCAGACGTTGCCGTCGGGTGAAAGCGCCAGCGCCCAGGCGTGTCCGTGCTGGTCCTGGCGCACCACCTCGGGGTCGCCGGTGACGGCCCCGGTGTCCGGCGCCAACCGCACCGCGACGGTCTGCTTGGTGTCCACGAGGTTGACCAGCACGGTGCCGTCGAGGGCCGCGCAGCCGGCCACCCCGGGTCGGTCCGGCCACGTCCACACGGTGGAGATGGTCGAGTCCTCGGTGATGCGCTGCAACCGGTCGCCGGTCGGGGTGCGGTCGGTGATGTAGAGCGAGCCGTCGGAGGGATCGACACACGTGCCGCCCGCTGGGCCGAGGCCCGACAGTGCGGTGGTGGTCGGCGCCTGGTCGACCGTGGTGGGCTGCTCGATGCGCAGCGCTTTGCCCGCCAGCGAGGCGGGATTGGCGGCGTCGGCAGGGTTGCCCGCATCACCGGTCTGCACGAGCAGGGTGGTCGGGCTGGTGAAGATCAACGAGCCCATGTTGCCGCTGGCGCCCTTCGGGATACCGGTGAGAATCGGCTTGGGGATGTCGCCGTCGGCGATGCGGACCACCCGGTTGTCGGTGGGGGTGCTGATGTAGGCGTACATCAGCCGGTCCTGCTGATAGGTCGGTGAGAGCACGATGTCCATCAGCCCGCCGTCGCCGGACGGGTCGACCGGGATCGTGGTCTTGACCTTGGGTTCGGCCCGGACCGAGACTTCCTTCACCGCGCCGGTGTTCCGCTCGGCGACCAGAGCGGACTGGCTGTCGGGCAGCATGATCAGACCGCTGGTGCTCTCCAGGCAGCCCTGCATGACGCCCGGCGCGGGGCACTCCTTCGGGAACGGCGTCGGCGGCAACGGCGGCGGGGGTGGCGGCGTGGACTGTTCCGGGGGCGCCAGCTCCGGTTCGGTGGTGAACGGCTGCGACTGGGCGTCGTCGAACCGGGCACACCCGGACCCGGCGAGCAACGCCGCGCACAACACGGCGAGCACACCCCGCATCGGCCGGCGCTGTCTCATGCGAGCCAGGTTACGGATCAGTCGGCGGTGCGCGCCACGCACACCAAGACCGCACGGCGCGACCGGGCGGCGAATAGTGGCCTGAAGCGCCGCGCCAATCCGCGGCTACCGGGTGACTTGCACTTACGCTGGCTGTGTGACCAGTCACCCCCATGACCCACGCGCCTGGCAGCGGCCCGACGATGCGGCTGGGCGGCCGGTGTCGGCGAGCCTGGTCGATCCCGAGGACGATCTGCCCTCCGCCCACTACGCGGGCGACTTCGAGACCACCGCGATCCCGCACTATGACGCCCAGCAGTCCGCACCGGCCAATCCCGCCTTCGGATTGCTCAACGATCCCGAACCGCTGCCCTACGTGCAGCCGGGCGGCAGGCAGGCGCTGCCCGCCTTCGGGGCCGAGCCGACCGAGATCGAACCCGACCAGCACCGGGCCGCCGACAAGCGCGGCACCCTCGATCTCGGCCTGCTGCTCCTGCGCCTGCTGGTCGGCACGCTGTTCCTTGCGCACGGTCTGCAGAAGGCTTTCGGCCTATGGGGCGGGCCGGGCCTGGGCGGCTGGGAAGCCAGCCTGGCCGACATGGGCTTCCGCTACGCCGACATCCTCACTTATGTCGCGACGTTCGGCCAGATCGCCGCGGGTCTGCTGCTGTTGCTCGGGCTGTTCACCCCGCTGGCCGCCGCCGGGGCGCTGGCCTACCTGACGACGGGCGTGCTGGCCGAGGCGATGGCCGCCCACGAGGCCGCCCGGCTGTCGGAGTTCCTCACCGACGGTCACGAGTACCAGGTGTTCGTCCTCGGCGCCGTCGCCGCGCTCATCCTGACCGGTCCCGGCCGCTACGGGTTCGACGCCGGCCGTGGCTGGGCGCGACGGCCGTTCATCGGCTCGGTGGCGGCGTTGCTGCTCGGCGCGGGCGCAGGCGTCGCGATCTGGGTGCTGCTCAACGGCGGCAACCCGTTTGGCTAATCGCGCGCGTAGGGGTTGGGCACGCGCCCGCCGCTGGCCTCGGTCAACTGCGGCAGCGTGGCAAAAGTCACCGCGGGCAGTCGCAGGTCGCGTCCGTCCTTGAGGTGGGCGTAGGCCGACGAGCGCTTGCCGAACCGCAGCCCGTCGATGTCGTCCCAGGTGACCGTCTCGCTGCCCAGCAGGGTGCGCGCGGTCAGCGTCTCCTGGTCGGCGACCGTCTGGTTGCGCACGATGTAGGCCGACGCGACGATCGGGATGACCAGCAGGACGGCGACCCAGGCGGGGCTTGCGAGCACCAGCGCGAGCAGGCTCAGCGCCAGGAAGGCGACCGCGAAATGGGCCATCGGCGAGATCTTGAGGACGACGCGGCCGGGGTCGGAGCTCACCGGACCATCTTCCCACGGGTGGCGGGAAGCCGACTGAGCCCGGCGGGGCCGGGAATTTGACCACCCCGGCGGGGCCGGGAATTTGACCAGTGACCAGTGCGGAGGCTACCGTCGACGGTTATGCAGACCCGGCTCGTAGTAATTGGGAAGCGCGTTGATGCCGCGCTTGCCTGCACTCGGGCATAGCCACCCGCATCGACGCGCGACCCTCGTACAGCAGCCCGCTGGCGGGGGTTTTTTCTTGCCCGACCACCGATTTGAGACCCTGGAAGACGGATCCGGAACAGGATTTAGGAGAACGAACACCGTGAGCGCCCCCACCACCCGACCGCTGGAGCAGGAGGCGGCTACCGTCCCCGATGACGGACACGCCCCGCAGCCGACCCCGCGACCGGCTTCCACCCAATCGAATCACGTTGCGCCACAGCAACTCACGGGCGCCCAGGCCGTGATCCGCTCGCTGGAGGAACTCGACGTCGACACGATCTTCGGTATCCCCGGTGGCGCAGTGCTGCCGGTCTACGACCCGCTGTTCGACTCGCAGAAGCTGCGCCACGTGCTGGTCCGCCATGAACAGGGCGCCGGTCACGCCGCCAGCGGGTACGCGCACGCCACGGGCAAGGTGGGCGTCATGATGGCCACCTCCGGTCCGGGTGCGACCAACCTGGTGACGCCGCTGGCCGACGCCCACATGGACTCCATTCCGGTGGTGGCGATCACAGGCCAGGTCGGACGCGGCCTCATCGGCACCGACGCGTTCCAGGAGGCCGACATCTCCGGCATCACCATGCCGATCACCAAGCACAACTTCCTGGTGCGCAACGGCGACGACATCCCACGGGTGATCGCCGAGGCGTTCCACATCGCCGCGACCGGCCGACCCGGGCCGGTGTTGGTGGACATCCCGAAGGACATCCTGCAGGGCCCGTGCGCGTTCACCTGGCCCCCGCGGTTCGACCTGCCCGGCTACAAGCCGAACACCAAGCCGCACAACCGCCAGATCCGCGAGGCGGCCAAGCTCATGGCGACCGCCCGCAAGCCGGTGCTGTACGTCGGCGGCGGCGTGATCCGCGGGGAAGCCACCGACGAACTGCTCGAGCTGGCGGAGCTGACGGGCATTCCGGTGGTCACCACGTTGATGGCTCGTGGCGCGTTCCCGGACAGCCACGCGCTGAACATGGGCATGCCCGGGATGCACGGCACGGTGGCCGCGGTGGCCGCCCTCCAGCGCAGCGACCTGTTGATCGCGCTGGGCACCCGCTTCGACGACCGGGTGACCGGCAAGCTGGATTCCTTCGCGCCCGAGGCCAAGGTGATCCACGCCGACATCGATCCCGCCGAGATCGGCAAGAACCGCCACGCCGACGTGCCGATCGTCGGTGACGTCCGCAACGTCATCACCGACCTGGTCGCCGCGCTGCGCCGGGATGGAACGGCCGGTGACCTCAGGATCGACAACTGGCTGGAGTACCTGCGCGGGGTGCAGTCGACGTACCCGTTGAGCTACGGCCCGCAGAGCGACGGCAGCCTCTCACCGGAGTATGTGATCGAGACGCTGGGCAGGATGGCCGGACCCGAGGCCGTATACGTCGCCGGCGTCGGCCAGCACCAGATGTGGGCCGCGCAGTTCATCTCCTACGAGAAGCCGAAGACCTGGTTGAACTCCGGCGGCCTGGGCACCATGGGTTATGCGGTGCCCGCGGCGATGGGCGCCAAGTTCGGCCGTCCCGAGGCCGAGGTGTGGGCTATCGACGGTGACGGATGCTTCCAGATGACCAACCAGGAGTTGGCCACCTGCGCGGTGGAGGGCGCGCCGATCAAGGTCGCCATCATCAACAACGGCAACCTCGGTATGGTGCGCCAGTGGCAGACCCTGTTCTACGGGGAGCGGTACAGCCAAACCGATCTGGCCACCCACTCACATCGCATTCCCGACTTCGTCAAGCTGGCCGAAGCGCTCGGCTGTGTCGGGTTGCGTTGTGAGCGCCCCGAAGACGTCGAGGACATCATCCGCCAGGCCCGCGAGATCAACGACCGTCCGGTGGTGATCGACTTCATCGTCGGCGCCGACGCCCAGGTGTGGCCGATGGTCGCCGCAGGCACCAGCAACGACGAGATCCAGGCCGCGCGGGGAATCCGTCCGCTGTTCGACGATCCGGAAGAGGGGCACGCCTGATGAGCGCTTGCGCGAAGAAGAGAGAGCGCTGATGGGTACCAGCACGCACACGCTTTCGGTGCTCGTCGAGGACAAGCCGGGTGTCCTGGCGCGCGTCGCATCGCTGTTCTCGCGGCGTGGGTTCAACATCGAGTCGTTGGCGGTCGGTGCGACCGAGCAGAAGGACATGTCGCGGATGACCATCGTCGTCAGCGTCGAGGACGCGCCGCTCGAGCAAATCACCAAGCAGCTCAACAAGCTGGTGAACGTGATCAAGATCGTCGAGCAGGAGGACGACAACTCCGTCGCACGCGAGCTCGCGCTGATCAAGGTGCGCACCGACGCCTCGACCCGAGGCCAGGTCATCGAGGCGGTGAACCTGTTCCGCGCCAAGGTCGTCGACGTGTCGACCGAGTCACTGACGATCGAGGCGACCGGCACCCCCGGCAAGCTCGAGGCGCTGCTTCGGGTGCTGGAGCCGTACGGTATCCGCGAGCTCGTGCAGTCCGGAGTGGTGTCGCTGGCCCGCGGTCCGCGCGGCATCGGCACAGCCAAGTAAGCCCAAACCAGTTGACAGATAAGGAAACAACGTGGCATCAACCCCAGAGATGTTCTATGACGACGACGCGGACCTGTCGGTCATCCAGGGCCGCAAGGTCGGCGTCATCGGCTACGGCAGCCAGGGCCATGCGCACTCACTGAGCCTGCGCGACTCCGGCGTGCAGGTGAAGGTCGGCCTCAAGGAAGGGTCCAAGTCGCGCGATAAGGTCACCGAGCAGGGTCTGGAGGTCGACACGCCCGCCGAGGTGGCCAAGTGGGCCGACGTCATCATGCTGCTGGCACCCGACACCGCCCAGGCCGAGATCTTCGCCAATGACATCGAGCCGAATCTCGAGGACGGCAACGCACTGTTCTTCGGCCACGGGCTGAACATCCACTTCAACCTCATCAAGCCGCCCGCCAACGTCACCATCGGCATGGTCGCACCGAAGGGGCCCGGGCATCTGGTCCGTCGCCAGTTCGTCGACGGCAAGGGCGTGCCCTGCCTGATCGCGATCGACCAGGATCCCAAGGGTGAAGGCGAGGCCCTGGCGCTCTCGTACGCCAAGGGCATCGGCGGCACCCGCGCCGGCGTCATCAAGACGACCTTCAAGGACGAGACGGAGACCGACCTCTTCGGCGAGCAGGCCGTGTTGTGCGGCGGCACCGAGGAACTGGTCAAGACCGGCTTCGACGTCATGGTCGAGGCGGGTTACGCGCCCGAACTGGCGTACTTCGAGGTGCTGCACGAGCTGAAGCTGATCGTCGACCTGATGTACGAGGGCGGCATCGCGCGGATGAACTACTCGGTGTCCGACACCGCGGAGTTCGGCGGGTACCTGTCCGGTCCGCGCGTCATCGATTCCGGCACCAAGGACCGCATGAAGCAGATCCTCGCCGAGATCCAGGACGGCACCTTCGTCAAGCGGCTGGTCGCCAACGTCGAGGGCGGCAACAAGGAGCTGGAGGATCTGCGCAAGCGCAATGCCGAGCACCCGATCGAGGTCACCGGCAAGAAGCTGCGCGACCTGATGAGCTGGGTCGACCGTCCCCTCACCGACACCGCGTAAGAGGATCGAACGGCGCATGACGTGCGCAGGGCGATACTTGCTTAGTCAAGAACTCTGACGAGCGGCATCCATACGCAGGACGTAAGCAGCCGATAGGCGGATAGTTAGCTTCGACCAACTCGAGTCGTCGTGACCTTCCGTCAAGTTCGACCTTTGCGTCTAGGCCACTTACGCCGAACGCAGGGAGCGCTCATGGCACCCAGTACGTCCACGATCTTGCGCCGCTTCATACACATCGCCGGCCTCGCCGCAGCGGGCGCCATCGCAGTGGGGGGATTATGTTGACCGCGCCCGTGAGCAACGCGATCCCTGAATCTCAGATCATCAGCGAATGCGACAACGCGAATGGCGGCACTTACACGACGACCGTCAGCGCAGGCAAAAGGTACTCCAAGTGCTGCTACCTGGATATCAAAGGTGTCAAACACTGCGATAATTACGTCGACGGGACCTACACCAACACGACCGTGAACAGCACCCAGGAGCCGCCGCAACCGTCGCCGCCACCACCGCCGCCAGGGGGCGGCGTAGTTGGCCCACCGGCGACCGCGGCGACACAGCCTCCTCCGCCGCCGGGAGTCATCGGCCCGCAAGCGACCTTGGCCACGCAACCGCCGCCCCCGCCGCAAGAAGGCATGATCTGGTGGCCGGGGTATACGCAGATACCGGCCAACTAGGGCCGGCGCTCGTGGCCTTCTCGACCGTGGGTCCGGCGCCGCTCCTTCATCTCCGACTCGAAGACGTGCCGCACGCCGCCCTGTAATTGGTCGCGGACCCGGCGCTCGTGGTCGCGGAACACCGACCAGTAGCTGTCGTCGAAGTCCTCGACGATCTGGAACGTCCAGCGGCCGTAGAGCACGTTGCGGCCCACGAGTTCGGACTCCAGCCGGTCGGCGACGGCTTGGTGGCCGGCGTCGCGCAGCTTGTCGCAAGCCTCGCCGAGCAGGAGGTCCGCGCGACCCATCAGCTGATGAAACGAGTACAACTCACCGCGCGCACGTTCCACCCACTCCAACGCCTCCGAGACGGCGCCGACGGCCTCGACCGTAGCGTCGTCCACGCCGTCGGGGCGCCTGTCCTTGTCCTCATCGGCCATGCCGCTACTCATACCCGCTTCCGGCGGACCGGTACATCCACTTCACGAACGAATGCATCGGTTTTGCGTTGAAGGGGTTGGTTCGCGTCCCTGAAGGATATTCTTACGAAATTGAGAGATCTGCAGGTAGCCGTGACCGACGACGCTGACACACCGAAATTCACCGTCCGCGTCGTGGCCGAACGCGTCGGCGTCCCTACGGCCACGCTGCGCAGTTGGAATCAGCGCTACGGGGTCGGCCCCTCTGAACACAGCCCGGGACGCCATCGGCTCTACAGCGAGAACGACATCACGATCGTTCGGGAGATGCACGAGTTGATCGCCGAGGGCGCCAGCCCTCGCAGCGCCGCGCGCCTGGCTGTCGAGTCGGTCAAGCCGCCGCGCGGCGACGTCGACTCGGTGGTTTCGGCCGCCATGGCGCTCGACCTCGTCTCGCTGGGCAAGCTGCTCGAATCGCATCTGCGCCACTTCGGCGTGTCCGACACCTGGGACTTGGTGGTGCGGCCGGCGTTCGCCGCCATCGTGCAACAGCAGGCCGAGTGCGACGGCTGTGTCGACGTCGAACACGCGCTGTCGTGGTCGGTGTCGCGGGCGCTGCACCGACTGCCCGTCGCCCCGCTGGACGCCGCGGCGTCGACGGTGCTCGCCTGCACCTCGGGGGAAACGCACGTGCTGCCGATCGAGGCGCTGCGGGCAGCGCTCGGCGAAGCCGGGCACGGTGTGCTGATGCTCGGTGCCGATGTGCCCCCATCGGCGCTGACCGACGCCGTCGGCCGGCTGCAGAAGCCAGTCACGGTGGTGCTCTGGTCGCAGACCCCCGATACTTCTGACATGGAAGCCCTTCACGCGGTGGGCGCCGACGCGCAGGTCATTCTCGCCGGCCCCGGCTGGGAGGCGGTCACGGACGTGGCGCCTGCCGTCCGGGTGCACACTCTGCGCGAGGCGGTCGAGCACTGCGTGCCCCCGCCGTGAGCACTACCGCATCGGTTTTGCATCATTGCGGTATGAGTAAGTGGGTATGTATGAGAGGTGTCCATTGAGGTGTCTGGCGTGACGACGGCTACCACCGACGAATCCGTGGTCCTGCTCGACGAGGATGGACGGCACATCGGCACGGCAGCAAAGGTCACCGTGCACCACGCCGAAACACCCCTTCATCTGGGCTTCTCCTGTTACCTGTTCGCCGGGGACGGGCGCGTGCTGCTGTCTCGCCGAGCGCTGGGCAAGTTGACGTGGCCGGGGGTGTGGTCCAACTCGTTCTGCGGACATCCGGCTCCCGGCGAACAGATCGAGGACGCGGTGCGCCGCCGCGCGCAGCAGGAGTTGGGTGTGGCCATCGACTCCCTATGGTGTGCGCTGCCGGACTTCCGGTATCGCGCGGTGGCGTCCGACGGAACCGTCGAGAACGAGATCTGCCCGGTCTTCATCGCCCGCTGTGATGGTCACGTCTCGCCCGACCCCGACGAGGTCATGGACTGGATGTGGGTGTCGTGGGAGCAGCTCCGCTCGGCCGTCGCACTGCCGTGGTCGATCAGCCCGTGGGCGATGGAGCAGATCCCGCTGCTGGACCGGGCTGCTGACCCGACTACTTGCAGGGGTCGTGACCCCAGTTCATGAGCGAGTAGCGCCACGCCGAGTCGCTCACGTCGCCGTTCGGCCGCTGGGCGAGATGACGGTGCGCGTAGCCGACCACCGTGCGCATGTGGGCATAGTCATCGTCGCCCAAGTCTGACTTCTTGGTCTGCAGCAGCTTCACGATGCGCCTGCCGCTGGCGTGTCCGGTCGACTCACTGTTGCCGGACTTCTGCCCGACTTCGTTGGATTCGTCGGTGTCGAGCCACTTCTCGAGTTCGTTCGCCGTCATGTTGACGGTGTCCTTGAACTGCCGGTAGGTGGTCTCGTGGTCGGACGACCCGGCCATCTCGTTACTTCTTCTTCAGCGCGTCTGGCTTGTGCACCGCGTCGCGGCCGCTCTTGTCGCTGCGCACCCGGTACTGCGGGCTGTCCGAGTCGGCGCGGACCTGGCGGCCGGCGGCCTTCTTGTCCGCGGTGATCTTCTCCTCGACGGTTCCGGTGACCGTGCTGCCGTGGCTTTTCCACTGGACCTTGTCGCCCTTGCTGATGTCCTTGCTCATACGTGCCGGATACCCGGCGACATCGATGCAAAACAGATTCAGGACTGGGCCCGCAGGTGGTACAGCCGTTCGGCGTAGGCCAGGTCGTCACGCCACAACCGGGTGGCGGCGAGACGCATCAGCGGGCGGATCGCCGGTGCGCCGGGCAGCGCGTGAGCGAAGCCGGGCCGGTCGGAATGGGCGATGACCGCCTCGATCACCGCGGTGCGCGGCTTGCCGTCCGGGCCGGCCCCCAGGGGAGTGGCGTGCGTCTCGACCACGCTGCCCGCCCCTTCGCCGTCGACGATGCGCATCGTGATCGTGCGGGGTTCGGGTGTGGTGAACTCGGCGATCACCGGGACACCGAGACGGCCGATGCGGAACGTGACAGCCAGCAGGAACCGGTCCGCCGATTCGGGCAGGTCATCGTCCGGCGCGGGAGCGGACAGCACTTCGAGGCGGGTGAACGAGTACGGATGGAACCAGGCGCCGTGCCACGGGTCGAGCCGGTTGGCGATGACGTCGCGCGGCTCACAGGTACCCACCAGCCGGGTCACGGCCGAGATCCCGGCACCGTCGGGACGGGGCGGCAGAATCGGTGTCTCCGTTGGTGTCTCGCCGCCAATGTGATCCAGCCGCACCCAGGCCAGCACTCCGTCGTCGTAGGCCGGCCACGGCCGCCAGCCCCAGGTACGGCGGCCGTCGAAGTGCAACCCGTGCCACGGGCAGATCAGGGTGCCGCCGTCGACGGTGCCGGTGGACAGGTCCGCCCCGAGGTGCGGGCACGCGGCGGGGCCGACGGCCAGGTTGCCGTCTTGCGTCCGCCACGCCACCAGCTCGACACCTGCCACCGTCGCCCCGACGGGACGTTTCCCGATCCGGTCACTGGCGGCGAACACATACCAGTTGCCGCTGGGCCTGGCCTGCGATCGGCGCAGCGCGGAATCGATCAGCGCCGGCTCAGCCTCGGTGTAGGTGGGCAGTTGCCTGGACCACGGAATCCGCGGAAGCACCTCGAACGGCGAGGTTTTCGCCAGTTTGGCGGTGAAGTCGGAGAGCATTCCCATTACCTGTGCTGCCTTTCGGCGAGTCGTCGCAGCGGCGCCGAGCGGCCCCGGGTGGGCAGGGTCTGCAACTGATGGTCGAGCACACTGACATTGTCCAGCGGCGGGCGCCCGCCCGTCTCCGGAAACGCCGCACGGCCCGCGATGCCCGCACCGACCACCACCGCTGCTGGTCGGTCGGGCAGGGCGGCGGTGTCGGGCACACCGGTCATCGAGGCGCCTCGGCGAGGAACGTGTGCACGATGTCGCGCTGCCAGCCCGGCATCGTTTCACTACGCACACCGGTGAATCCGTTGTCCTGCAGTCGTTTACGAAACCGCTCGGCACCATCGAAGTGGTTGACGCTGCGCCGCAGATAGCGGTACAGCGACGCGTCGCCGCTACGTAGCCGGCCGCTCGGGATGATGATCGCGGCACAGACGAAGTTCCAGACGACGGTGGCCAGTCGGGAGTCGCGGACCGAGTACTCGTGCACCGCCAGTGTGGCACCCGGCCGCAACAGCGAACGGAACTCGCGCAGTTGGCTGTCCGGATCGGGCAGGTTGCGCACGAGGTAGGCGGCGAAGATGCCGTCGAACGGCCCGGTGACTCCGACGTCGGCGAGGTCCTCGATGCGGCTGTGCACGAAGCGCACGGTGTCCGGCCAGCGCTTGGCCCGCGCCTGCTCCAGCATGCCCGCCGAACCGTCCACGCCGATGATCTCGGCGTGTGGCGCCACGCTCAGCAGCGCCGCGGTCGAAGCGCCGGTTCCGCAGCCGGCGTCGAGCAGGCGAAGGCCGCGTCCTGCCCCTGGTAGACCCATCCGTTGCGCCGAGATACGAAGGTGCGCATGGTATCCGGGGTTCGAGTCCACCAACGTGTCATAGGTGGAGGCGCCGTCGTCGAACGCGGCGGGGACGTCGGCGGGATCGTCGGGGTTCTTGCTGGCGCTCGCTTTCACGGCGTCTCCTTCCTGCGTGCGCGCAGTCGTTGTCGCTCCCACAGCAGCAGCACGGCCGTGACCATCGCCCAGCCGAAGAAGAAGTCCTCGACGGGGATGTCCCACGGGAACCGGATGCCGCTGGTGTGCTTGTCGTCGTAGATGACGATCGGCGCGCTGAGCTTGGTGAGCCAACCGTCGACGGGGATCTGGAAACTGAGCACGATCGCCATCGAGATCCAGTACGACGCCCGGCGGAACAGGCCGGTACGCAGCACCGCGAACTCCAGCACGCAGACGCCGACCACTGCGAGCACGGCGGGAATCGTGTAGCCGAATCCGGTCACCGGACGTGCTCCGCCCGAGAGCTCATGCGCTTGCGCAGCCAGGTCAGAATCGTGTCGACGGCGTTGTAGGTCAGCAGGCCGCACAGTGGGATCACGATGAAGAACAGCAGTTCCTCGACCGGCATCACGCCGGGGACGTCGATGCCGATGACGTAGGCCGGGTTGTAGGTCCACACCTCGGCGGCGATCGCGACAACGTCCCACACCGCGAAGAACGCCGCCACCGGCAGCACCGCGGCAGCGGTCCGGCGGACTTGCCGGTACACGCCGGCGCCGGCGAGTTCGAGCGGTGCGGTGATCGCCAGGCAGGCTGCAAGCACGAACAGGTACTGCCAGCGATCCACGCTCACACCCCGCGGTCACTCAGTCGCGCTCGCCAACCCTTCACCAGTCCCGCGCCACCGACCCGGATACGACGGCCGGTGCCGACGGTGGCGCGTTGGCCGAACACCGCGAAATCGATCTCCTCGATGCGGTCCAGGATCTCCGAGTAGAGGGTCAGGGCCGCCGCGACACACGGCCGGGACCGCGGGCGCAGCAGCGAGATCCCGTCTCGGGCGTAGTCGTACACACGCCTGTTGACGGCGTGCTGCTCGACGAGCGCGCGCCGGACCTTGGCGTCGGTGCGATGGTTCTCATGGCACCACATCAGCAGTTCGCGGTCGACGCCGTGCGCGGCCAACTCGTCGGCAGGTAGATAGACCCGTCCGCGCTGCAGGTCCTCGTCGATGTCGCGCAGGAAGTTGGTGAGCTGGAACGCCTTTCCCAGCGCCGCGGCATACGGCGCGGCCTCCTCACGAGGTCCGACGGTGCCCAGCACGGGCAGCAGCTGCAACCCGATCACCTCGGCCGAGCCGTACATGTACCGGTCCAGCGCGGCGCGGTCGGGGTAGTCGGTGACCGACAGGTCCATCCGCATGGAGCCGAGGAAATCGTCGAACAGCTCCCAGGGAATCCCGTATCGGCGGGCGCAGTGCACGACGGCCGTCAGTGACGGGTCGTCGTCGTCGGGGGTGCCCTGCACCAGGCGGTTGAACAGTTGGGTCGCGAGCCGCTGCAGCCGGTCCGCACGCTCGCTCATCGGGATGACCGGATCGAAGTCGTCGAGAATGTCGTCGGCGCGCCTGGCGAAGCCGTACAAGGCGTGCACGGCGGGCCGCTGCTCGGGCGCGAGCAGCCGGGTGGCCAGAAAGAAGGTCTTGCCGTGCTCGGCGTTGATGGAGCGACACCGCCGGTACGCCTCGCGCAGGGTCGGGTCGTGGACGCCCGCGGCATCGAGCTCAGAACCGATCATGTTGGCACCACCTGGGTCCGGGCCCGCCTGGCCGGCGAGCCGGTGATCCGGTCGGCGGCCAGCCGTCCGGAGAGGATCGCGGTGGGCACGCCGACTCCGGGAACGGTCGACGAGCCCGCCAGTACGACGTTGGCGACGCCGCGCACCGTGTTGGCGGGACGGAACGGCCCGGTCTGGCCGAAGGTGTGCGCCAACGCGAACGGCGTGCCCGCGGCCATGCCCTGACGCGCCCACTCCGCAGGGTCCACCACGTGCAGCACCTCGGCGTCCCGGCCCAGTTGCGGCAGCCTGGCCGTCACGGTATCGATCATCTGTTTCACGTAGGTGTTCCGCATGGATGCCCAATCCACGTGGCCGACATCGAGATTGGGTGCCGGTGCCAGCACGTAGAGCAGATCGCGGCCGGCAGGCGCCAGGCTCCGATCACCGGCGGTGGGTCGTGTCACCAACAGTGACGGGTCGGTCATCAACCGGCCGTCGTCGATGATGTCGGTGAACGTCTGCCGCCAAGAGTCGCCGAAGACGATGGTGTGATGGTCGCTGCCCGCGTCGCCGGACTCGACAGCGCGGCAGCCTACGTGCGCAACCACCGCCGACGGTGCGGGCCGTAGCCGAAGGAGTCGCCGCGGTGTGCGTTCGAGCAACCGGTAGGTGTCGGGCAGTTCTGTCGTCAGCACAACCGCATCGGCCGGTATCCGGTCACCGGCCTCGGTGCACACGGCCGTCACCCGGTCGCCGGAGCGCTCGAGTGTGGAAACCGCTGAGTTGTAACGGAATTCGACTCCCGCGTCAGCTGCCGCCGCCGCGAGCCCATCCGGCAGGGCGCGCATACCGCCGCGCGGGAAGTACACGCCGGC
The DNA here is from genome assembly GCF_022317005.1 of Mycobacterium sp. IDR2000157661. Classification (NCBI taxonomy): domain Bacteria; kingdom Bacillati; phylum Actinomycetota; class Actinomycetes; order Mycobacteriales; family Mycobacteriaceae; genus Mycobacterium; species Mycobacterium sp. IDR2000157661. The sequence continues at coordinate 4,826,492 of NZ_CP081006.1, read as the reverse complement.
GATGGTGTCCATGTAGGCGATGACGGCGTAGACGGCCAGCGCGCGGTGTGGCGGGACACCGGCGTAGAGCGCCTGGAAGGTGAACACCCGCTGTAGGCGTTCGTCAGTGATGAAGCGGCGCACCATCCGGTCCCACCGCCGGAACCCGCCGATGGCGGTCAGGCGGGCCAGTTGTGGGGTCACCAGCGCCAGCGGCGAGTCGAAGTTCGACGCGATGAACCCGTCGAACTCGACCTGGTACAGCTTGGTCAGCCAGTTGCGAAGGCGCCGATAACCGTCGGCCTGTCCGGCGCCGGCGAAGCGCTCGATCTCGGCGGCCATCGCGTCGGGGTCACTGTGCACGTGCAGGCCGCTGCCGTCGGCGAACGATGCCCGATACGCCGGTTCGACGTTGATGAGTTCCAGCCGGTCCGCGGTGGTCTCGCCGACGGCGGCGAATGCGTCGTCGATGATGTCGGGCATCGTGAGCACGGTGGGACCGGTATCCAGGCGATAACCGCCGATGTCGGCGCGGCCCACGCGCCCACCGGGGTGTTCGCCCCGTTCGACGACGGTGACCGCACGGCCGCGGCCGGCGAGTTGCAGAGCCGCCGACAGTCCGGCGAGCCCGGCGCCCACCACGACCACGTGGTCGGTGTTGCCCCCGACTGTGCGCATCAGGCCGCCCGCTCCGTGCAGGCGGCGGCCATGTCGGCCAGTGCGGTGCGAATCGGCGAGTCCAGTGCTGCACTGTCGATGGACTCGAGTGCTTGGTTAAGGCGTGACTCGATCAGTTCCTCGATCCATTCCACGGCACCGGTGGCCACGATCAGCGACCGCCACTGGGCGATGTCGGCCGAATCGAGGTCCGGTGTGCTCATCAGTTGGGTCAGCTGTCGGCGCAGCGTGGCGTTGGCGAGCCGGTAGGCCGCCACCACGACGCTCGTCGCCTTGTGCTCGGACAGGTCGCTGCCGGTCGGCTTGCCGGTGACCTCCGGTGCACCGAAGATCCCCAGCACGTCGTCGCGCAGCTGGAACGCCTCACCGACCGCCTCGCCGTACCGGCTCAGCGGCGCCAACACACCCGGCGCGCATCCGGACATGGCCGCCCCTATCTCCAGCGGCCTGCGCACGGTGTAGTTGCCCGACTTGCGCCGCAGCACATCGAGGACCTGGTCCCACTTGGGGAACCCGGCGGCGTCGTTGACCAGGTCGGCGAACTGGCCGACCGCGAGTTCGGTCCGCATCGCGTCGTAACGCGGCCACGCCCTCGACAGTGCCGGGTTGTCGAGGCCGCTTTCCCGCATCATCTGCTGTGCCCACACCAGGCAGAGGTCGCCGAGGAGCACCGCAGCCGCCTCGCCGAAGCGGTCCGCCGAGCCCGACATCACGCGGTCGCGGTGCCACTGGGCGAATATGACGTGGGCCGCGGGGCGGCCTCGGCGTAACACCGACCCATCCATTACGTCATCTTGCAGCAAGGCGAACGCGTGCAACAGTTCGAAACTCGCCGCCGCCCGCAGCGCGCCATGGTCGTCGTCGGCCCCGCACAACCAGCCGAGGTAGGCGAAGGTCGAGCGCACGCACTTGCCGCCGTCGACGAACGCCATCAGCACGTCACCGGCGACGTCGACGCCGGCTGCGCTGAGGTCGTCGGCGCAGCGCGTGCTGACGAACTCGCCGAGGGAGCTCAGCACGGCCCGTCGAAGGGAACCGCGCCAGGTCGGGAAAGACGTCGTGAGCAGGCCCTTGTGCGGGGCGGCGAGCGACGACACCGCCAGCGTGGAGACGCGCGCGTGTCCATTGATTCCGCTCAACACGCGCCCCCTTTAACTCTGCGACCACGAAGTACCCCGATCGGACGTGGGCCAACCGGGCCATATCCCAGTTCTACCGCATCAACGCATCGAAAATGCATCGAAATGTGACGGGCCGGTGACGATCACGGTCCGAGGGCGGGCAGCTCCGTGATGCCGAACTCGCGGCGCAGGGCCGTTCGGGCGGCGAAGTATCCCGACATCCCGTGCACGCCGCCGCCCGGCGGCGTCGCTGACGAGCACAGATACGCCCTGGGGATCGGTGTGCTCCACGGGTTGAGCCGCGGGGTCGGTCCGGCCAGCGCGTGCAGCAGCGTGTTCCCGCCGACGCCGATGTCCCCGCCGACGAGGTTGGAGTTGTGCTTGGCGAGCCGCGACGCGGGCACCGACCGCGCCGCCACGACGATGTCGCGGAAACCGGGAGCGAACCGTTCGAAGATCGTCGCCACCTGCTCGGTCTGGTCGACGGTCGAGCCGGACGGCACGTGTGCGTAGGTCCACAGCGGGCGCCGGCCCGCGGTGTCGATGCGGCTCGGATCGACCAGGTGTGGCAGCGCCGCGAGAACCATCGGCCATTCGGGATGCCTGCCGGCGGCGGCTTCCCGTTCGGCATGCGCCATCTGCTCTCGCGTGCCGCCCATGTGCAGGGTCGGCGCCTGCGCCAGTCGGTCATCCGACCACGGAATCTCCTCGGAGAGAACGAAGTCGACCTTCGCCACGCCAGGGCCGAACCGGTAGCGCCGCAGTGCCCTGGCATACCCCGACGGCACCGCATCGCGGTAGATCTTCAGCAATGCGGTCGGCGCCGTGTCGAAGAACACGACACCCGTCGGCGGTTCGGTGACTTCGTGACCGGTGGTGATGGTGCCGCCGTGTGCGCGAAGGTCGGCGGCCAGCGCATCGGCGATGGACTGGCTGCCGCCGACCGGGATGGGCCAGCCGACGGTGTGGGCCAGTGTGCTCAGCATCAGTCCGGCTCCGGCGGACACCAGCGACGGCATCTGCGAAATCACATGTGCGGCAACGCCGGTGAACAAGGCGCGGGCATCGTCCCCGGCCAGCGCGCGCCACGCGGGCGTGCCCTGCTCGAGCAGTCGGAGGCCCACCTGGACGGCGGCGATCGGATTCGTGGGCACCGACCGCTTGTCGCCGAGCAGCAGGCCGAGCACCGCGTCGTCGTTGTCCACCAGCGGACCGAGCAGGCGCCGCCAGGAATCTCCGGGTTGCAGTTCGGCGGCTGTGCGCTCGATGTCGTGATAGCCGACCGCGGCGCGCCCACCCGGCAACGGGTTGGCATAGGACACCTCCGGAACGGCGAGCGTCACACCCCGGGCGGGCAGGTCGAACTGCGCGAGGAACGGGGAGGCCAGGGCGAGCGGGTGCACCGCCGAACACACGTCGTGGGAGATGTCGGCGTATTCGGGGTCCGGTAGCGTCCTGGCGCCGCCACCAAGGGTGGGCTGAGCCTCGAAGACCTGGACCGACAAACCGGCGCGGGCGCAGATGACGGCGGCCGCCAGACCATTGGGTCCGCTGCCGACCACGGTGACATCCACGCTCACGTTTCTCCCACCCGCCAACCCTAGTTACAAGCCCATTAGGCTGACCGCGTGAGCCTGCCCGTTGTTCTGATCGCCGACAAACTGGCCGAGTCGACCGTCGCCGCCCTGGGTGACCAGGTGGAAGTCCGCTGGGTAGAGGGACCCGACCGGCAAAAGCTGCTGGCCGCCGTCGGCGAGGCCGACGCATTGCTGGTGCGCTCGGCCACGACCGTCGACGCCGAAGTGCTGGCCGCGGCGCCCAAGCTCAAGATCGTGGCGCGCGCCGGGGTTGGGCTCGACAACGTCGATGTGGACGCAGCCACCGCGCGCGGGGTGCTGGTGGTCAACGCCCCCACGTCCAACATCCACAGTGCCGCCGAGCACGCGCTGGCTCTGCTGCTGGCCGCCGCCCGTGAGATTCCGGCCGCCGACGCCTCGCTGCGGGCGCGCACCTGGAAGCGCTCGTCGTTCTCGGGCACCGAGATCTACGGCAAAACCGTCGGTGTGGTCGGACTGGGCCGCATCGGCCAGCTGGTCGCCCAGCGGCTCGCCGCGTTCGGTACCCATGTGGTGGCTTACGACCCCTACGTGTCGCACGCCCGCGCCGCCCAGTTGGGCATCGAGCTGCTGACCCTCGACGAGCTGCTGGGCCGGGCCGACTTCATCTCCGTGCACCTGCCCAAGACGCCCGAGACCGCCGGGCTGATCGGCAAGGAGGCGTTGGCCAAGACCAGGCCCGGCGTCATCATCGTCAACGCCGCCCGCGGCGGGCTGATCGACGAGGAGGCGCTCGCCGAAGCCGTCCACTCCGGCCACGTCCGCGCCGCGGGCATCGACGTGTTCGCCACCGAGCCGACGACCGAGAGCCCACTGTTCGACCTTCCCCAGGTCGTGGTGACGCCGCACCTCGGTGCGTCGACCGGCGAGGCGCAGGACAGGGCGGGCACCGACGTCGCGGCGAGCGTGCGGCTCGCGCTGGCCGGCGAGTTCGTTCCCGACGCCGTCAACGTCGGCGGCGGGGTCGTCGGCGAGGAGGTCGCACCGTGGTTGGACCTGGTGCGCAAGCTCGGCCTGCTCGTCGGCGTGCTGGCGACCGAGCCCACCGCATCGCTGACGGTTCGGGTCTGTGGCGAACTGGCTTCCGAAGACGTTGGGATCCTTGAACTCTCAGCGCTGCGCGGTCTGTTCTCGACCATGACCGACCAACAGGTGACCTTCGTCAACGCGCCGACGCTGGCCGCCGAGCGCGGCCTGGCCGCCGAGATCACCACCGCGTCGGAGAGCCCGAACCACCGCAGCGTCGTCGACGTGCGCGCGGTTGCCGAGGACGGCTCGGTGACCAATGTCGCGGGCACGCTGTCCGGGCCGCAGCAAGTCGAGAAGGTGGTCCAGATCAACGGGCGCAATTTCGATCTGCGCGCCGAGGGCGTCTACCTGATCATCAGCTACGTCGACGCGCCGGGCACGCTGGGCAAGATCGGTACGTTGCTCGGGTCTGCGGACATCAACATCCACGCCGCTCAGCTCAGCGAGGACGCTGAGGGACCGGGCGCCACGATCATGATGCGGATCGACCGTGACGTGCCGGCCGACGTGCGCGTCGCGATCGCCGACGCCGTCGGGGCCAAGCTGCTCGAGGTGGTGGACCTGTCGTGAGACTGGCGATCATCGCCGGCGACGGCATCGGCCCGGAGGTCGTCGGCGAAGCCGTCAAGGTGCTCGATGCGGTACTGCCAGGCGTCGAGAAGACGCCCTACGACCTCGGCGCCCGCCGCTACCACGCGACCGGCGAGGTCTTGCCCGACTCGGTGCTCGATGAACTGCGTGCCCACGATGCGATCCTGCTCGGTGCTATCGGCGACCCGTCGGTGCCCAGCGGCGTGCTCGAGCGCGGTCTGCTGCTGCGGACCCGGTTCGAGCTCGACCACCACATCAACCTGCGGCCCGCCCGCCTCTACCCGGGTGTGCACAGCCCACTGGCCGGCGATCCCGACATCGACTTCGTCGTCGTCCGCGAAGGCACCGAGGGCCCCTACACCGGCACCGGCGGCGCCATTCGGGTCGGCACGCCACACGAAATCGCCACCGAGGTCAGTGTCAATACCGCCTTCGGTGTGCGTCGCGTCGTCGAGGACGCGTTCGCGCGTGCGCAGCAGCGTCGTAGGCATCTGACACTGGTGCACAAGAACAACGTGCTGACGTTCGCGGGCGGGCTGTGGTGGCGCACAGTGCAGGATGTGGCCACCGACTACCCCGACGTCGAGGTCGCCTACCAACACGTCGACGCGGCCACCATCCATCTCGTCACCGACCCGGGCCGGTTCGATGTGATAGTGACCGACAACCTGTTCGGCGACATCGTGACCGACCTGGCGGCCGCTGTGTGCGGCGGGATCGGACTGGCGGCGAGCGGCAACATCGACGCGACGCGGACCAACCCGTCGATGTTCGAACCCGTGCACGGCAGCGCACCCGACATCGCGGGGCAGGGCATCGCCGACCCGACCGCGGCGATCATGTCCGTGGCGCTGCTGCTGTCCCACGTCGGCGAAACGGAAGCGGCCGTGCGCGTCGACAAGGCCGTCGAGCAGCATCTGGCCACCGCCGGTGTCGAGAAGCGGTCGACCACCGAGGTCGGCGACCGGATCGCGAACTGTCTGTAGCCCGGTCCTGCCCGCCGAGTGTCAGCCGGACCTGTCGGTGGGCACGACCGGCACGGCCAGCAAAGGGAACAGCGCGCATACCGCGAATGCCACGGGATATCCGCCGACGCCGATCAACGCGCCGAACAGCGGTGCGCTGAGGGCGGCGGCCAGGTGCTGGCTGGTGTTCTGGGTGCCCAGCGCGCGTCCGCTCCAGTAGGGCCCGGCGATCTCGGCGATCGCGGTGAAGGCCAAGCCGTTGTCGGACACCGTGATCACCGACGCGATCACCATCAACGCGACGCTGGCCGGTGTGTCCAGCCAGTCCGTCAACGCCAGCAGTGCCATCGAGGCGGCGGCGGCCAGTGCGATGTGGCGGATGGGCCGCAGTCGCTGCCCGAGCCGGTCGGACCAGTATCCGGCAGCGATGCGGCCGCCGGCGCCGAGCAGCTGGGCGACGGTGACCAGGATGCCCGCCGACGCCGCGGACCATCGGTGCTCGGTCATCAACCACACCAGGGTGAACGTCCACACCACCGCCTGCGGCACCACCAGCAGCACCGACACGGCGTGAATTCGGCTCAGTACGGCCGATCCTCGATACGGATTGGCCAGGTGCGCGGCCGATGCCCGCGCGCGCGGGACACGTGGCGGATCGATGACCGCAACGGCGCACACCAACGCCGACAGCGCGCAGACCACCGCGGGGAACAGCAAGGCCGCCGACACGCCGTGGCTTTCGGCCAGCCGTGGAATCACCAACGCCCCGAACGCAACTCCCAACGGTGTGGCGGTCTGCCGGATACCCATCACCAGCCCGCGCTTGGCGGGCGGGAACCACCCGACGACCAGACGGCCGCTCGCCGAATTGCTGCTGGCGGCCGCCATTCCACCCAGCAGGAGAAACGCGCCCACCTCGACCAGCGAGTCGACCACCGCAGCCCCGAAGGCCGCCGCGGCGATCAGCGCCGAGCCGATTGCCAGCACGAAGCGCTCGCCGACTCGGTCCACCACATATCCCCAGGCGATCAGCGTGATGACCAGGCCGAAGCTCGGCATCGACGACAGCAGGCCGGCCGCTGCGAGATCCAGACCGCGTTCGGTCTGCAGAGTGGGGATGAGAAACGCCACCCCGCTGATGAACACGTTCGCGCTCGTGGTCGCGGCCAGGGCGATGCCGAGCAGTGACCAGCGCCGCGCGGTGCTGACCGTTTCCACGCTCACCCGACGATGGTGACACAGACATCTCAGCATGCTGAATATTGATTCCACGATATGAGACGGATGCACGCGGGGAGCGGCCCGTGGCCTCGGCGGTGGTGCCCACTAGGCTGGCGGCATGCGCCTTGGCCGAATCGCCAGTCCCGACGGGGTCGCGTTCGTCGGCATCGAGGGTCCCGTCGACGCGCCGACCGACGCAGTCGCCCGCGAGATCGCCGAGCACCCGTTCGGCAACCCGCAGTTCACCGGCCGCCAGTGGCCGCTGGCCGATGTGCGCCTGCTCGCGCCGATCCTGGCCAGCAAGGTGGTGTGTGTCGGCAAGAACTATGCGGCCCACATTCAGGAGATGGCCCCGCACGCGAGGAGCGATGAGACCGTCAGCGGGACGTTCGACGACCCGATCATCTTCATGAAGCCCAACACCGCGATCGTCGGTCCGCAGGTGCCGATCCAGCTGCCCGCCGACGCCGACCCGGTGCACTTCGAGGGCGAGCTGGCGGTCGTGATCGGTCGGCCCTGCAAGGACGTGCCTGCGGCGCGTGCCGCGGAGAACATCCTCGGTTACACCATCGGCAACGACGTGTCCGCACGCGACCAGCAGAGGAAGGACGGGCAGTGGACCCGCGCCAAGGGCCATGACACGTTCTGTCCGATCGGGCCGTGGATCGTCACCGACGTCGACCCGTCGGACCTCGAGATTCGCACGGAGGTCAACGGTTCGGTCAAGCAGAACAGCCGCACCTCGATGATGATCCACGATGTCGGCGCGATCGTGGAGTGGATCTCGCGGGTGATGACGCTGCTACCTGGCGATCTGATCCTGACTGGTACGCCCGAGGGCGTCGGCCCGATCGAGGACTCCGACATCGTCAGCATCACCGTCGAGGGTATCGGTACGCTGACCAATCCCGTTGTGCGCAAGGGGAAGTGATGACACCACCCGTTCGGGTCCGGTTCTGCCCGTCGCCGACCGGAACCCCGCACGTCGGGCTGATCCGCACCGCGCTGTTCAACTGGGCCTACGCCCGCCACACCGGGGGCACATTCGTGTTCCGCATCGAGGACACCGACTCGGCGCGCGACTCGGAGGAAAGCTACCTGGCCCTGCTCGACGCACTGCGCTGGCTGGGACTCGACTGGGATGAGGGGCCGGAGGTCGGTGGCCCCTATGGGCCGTACCGACAATCGCAGCGGCTCGAGCGGTACCGCGACGCGATCGCCCAACTGCTCGAATCCGGCGATGCCTACGAATCCTTCTCCACCCCCGAGGAAGTCGAGGCCCGGCACTTGGCCGCGGGTCGCAACCCCAAACTGGGTTACGACAACTTCGACCGCAGTCTGACCGACGAGCAGCGGGCGGCCTTGCGCGCCGAGGGCAGGAACGCCGTCGTCCGGCTCAAGATGCCCGACACCGAGATCGGCTGGCGGGACCTGGTGCGCGGGGATACGACGTTCCCCGCCGGAACGGTGCCCGACTTCGCGTTGACGCGTGGCAACGGTGAACCGTTGTACACCTTGGTCAACCCCGTCGACGACTCGCTGATGAACATCACCCACGTGCTGCGCGGTGAGGACCTGCTCTCGTCGACCCCGCGCCAGATCGCGCTGTATCAGGCTCTGATCCGCATCGGCGTGGCCGAGCGTGTGCCTCAGTTCGCCCATCTACCGAGCGTTCTCGGCGAAGGCAACAAGAAGCTGTCCAAGCGCGATCCGCAGTCGAACCTCTTCGTCCACCGCGATCGCGGCTTCATCCCCGAAGGACTGCTGAACTATCTGGCACTGCTCGGTTGGGGTATCGCCGAGGACCGCGATGTGTTCAGCATCGAGGAGATGGTCGCCGCCTTCGACGTCGTCGATGTCAATTCCAACCCGGCGCGGTTCGACCAGAAGAAGGCCGATGCGCTCAACGCCGAGCACATCCGACTACTGAGCGAGCAGGACTTCGCCGCCCGGCTGAGGGACTACTTCGCGACCCGTGGACACGAAACCGGCCTGGACGACTCGCGGTTCGCCGAGGCGGCTCGACTGGTGCAGACCCGCATCGTGGTGCTCGGTGACGCGTGGGACCTGCTGAAGTTCCTCAACGACGACGAGTTCGCCCTCGACGAGAAGTCGGCGGCCAAGGAATTGCGCACCGAGGCCGTCGCGGTGCTCGACGCGGCGCTGAGTGCTCTGCAGTCGGTCGGGGAGTGGACGACCGAGGCGATCGAGGCCGCGCTGAAACCCGCGCTGCTGGAGGATCTGGGGCTCAAACCCCGCAAGGCTTTCGGGCCCATCCGCGTCGCCGCGACCGGGGCGACGGTCAGCCCGCCGTTGTTCGAGTCGCTCGAGCTGCTGGGGCGCGACCGTAGCCTTCACCGCCTGCGCGCCGGCCGCGAGCACGCCGCGGCAGCACTGGAGGCGCGATAAGCCGCCCGCGAATCTTTGGTAGTCTGCACGTCGGCCCGATTCCACACGCGACGGACGCCCCGGACCGTGGGAAATCGCCGAAAACGCCTATGACCAGCGGTTATAGGCAGCCAATGGGGTATGGTGTAATTGGCAACACAGCTGATTCTGGTTCAGCCATTCTAGGTTCGAGTCCTGGTACCCCAGCCAATCCAGCGTGATTAGGCCGACATTGGCCGCTGAGCTATGCTGGCGATCCGGAAAATGTTCTAGCCCCCGTCGTCTAGCGGCCTAGGACGCCGCCCTCTCACGGCGGTAGCGTGGGTTCGAATCCCATCGGGGGTACCACACCGACATCTCACAGCCGACGGGGTCAGCGCCTCTGCGGCAGCCAGCAGATCAGCCGCCCACCGCGCGCCCGGCCTGCGGCCCATCCGGTCGATCGGTCCCGACACCGACACCGCGGCGGTCACCGACCCTCGGCCGTCGCGCACCGGAGCCGACACGCTGGCCACCCCGGGCTCTCGTTCGCCCGCGCTCTGCGCCCACCCCCGCTTGCGCACCTCGGCCAGTGTCCGGTCGGTGAACTTCGCCGCGGGCAGCACCGCCTGCTGGGTAGCCGCGTCGGCGTAGGCGAGCAGCACCTTGGCCCCCGATCCGGCCGTCATGGGCAGCCGCGCCCCGACGGGCACCGTATCGCGAAGCCCGGCAGGGGGTTCCAGCGCGGCCACGCAGATCCGCCAGGTGCCCTCCCTGCGGTATAGCTGAACGCTTTCACCGGTGATCTCGCGCAGTCGGGGCAGCACCGCCGCGCCGGCGGCCAGGAGCGGATCGTTGACCTGTCCGGCCAATTCGGTCAGTGCCGGTCCCAGTCGCCAGCGACCGTCGCCGTCGCGGCTGAGCAGCCGGTGCGTCTCCAGTCCCGCGGCGAGGCGATGCGCGGTGGCGCGCGGTAGGCCGGTGCGCTCGCACAGTTCGGCGAGGCCACATGGGGCCTCGCCGACCGCGTGCAGCACACACACGGCTTTGTCGAGAACGCCGATGCCGCTATCCTGTCTCACAAGGAGATACTAGCGTCCCAGATTGTGAGATAGCCACGATGTCCACCGATCCTGACCGCGTCGACAAGCCGCGCACCATGGCCGAGAAGGTGTGGGCCGACCACGTCGTCGTCCTCGGCGCCGGGGAGGGCGCCGCGCGCGGGCCGGACCTCATCTACATCGATCTGCACCTCGTACACGAGGTCACCAGTCCGCAGGCGTTCGACGGTCTGCGCCTGGCGGAGCGCCCGGTGCGCAGGCCCGATCTGACGATCGCCACCGAGGACCACAACGTGCCGACGGTCGACATCGACAAGCCGATCGCCGACCCGGTGTCGCGCACTCAGGTGGAGACCCTGCGGCGCAACTGCGAGGAGTTCGGGATCCGGTTGCATCCGATGGGCGACGCAGAACAGGGCATCGTGCACATCATCGGGCCGCAGCTGGGGCTGACGCAGCCCGGAATGACGGTGGTGTGCGGCGACAGCCACACCTCCACGCACGGCGCGTTCGGTGCGCTGGCCATGGGCATCGGCACGTCGGAGGTCGAGCACGTGCTGGCCACCCAGACGCTGCCGCTTTCTCCGTTCAAGACGATGGCGGTCAACGTCGACGGCGAGCTCCCGCCCGGTGTCAGTGCAAAGGACATCATCCTCGCGGTGATCGCGAAGATCGGCACCGGTGGCGGACAGGGACACGTCATCGAATATCGCGGTAGCGCCATCGAATCGCTGTCGATGGAGGGTCGCATGACGATCTGCAACATGAGCATCGAGGCGGGGGCGCGGGCCGGGATGGTGGCGCCCGACGACACCACATTCGAATATCTGCGGGGCCGTCCGCATGCGCCGAAGGGGGACCAGTGGGATCAGGCGGTGGCGGCGTGGCGCAGCTTGCGCACCGATGAGGGCGCCGAATTCGACACCGAGGTTTACCTCGATGCCGCGACGTTGAGCCCCTTCGTCACTTGGGGTACGAACCCGGGGCAGGGGGTGCCGCTGTCGGAGTCGGTGCCGGATCCGGAGTTGATGTTCGACGACGCTGAGCGTCAGGCCGCCGAAAAGGCGTTGGCGTATATGGACCTTCGGCCGGGTACCGCGATGCGTGACGTTGCCGTCGATACGGTGTTCGTCGGCTCGTGCACCAACGGCCGGATCGAGGACCTGCGAGTGGTGGCCGACGTCCTGCGCGGGCGCACGGTCGCCGACGGTGTGCGCATGCTCATCGTGCCCGGCTCGATGCGGGTGCGGGCGCAGGCCGAATCCGAGGGTCTCGGTGAGATCTTCACCGCGGCCGGAGCGGAGTGGCGACAGGCTGGTTGCTCGATGTGTCTTGGCATGAACCCCGATCAGCTGTCGCCGGGTCAACGCTGCGCTTCGACGTCGAACCGCAATTTCGAGGGCAGGCAGGGCAAGGGTGGGCGCACACATCTGGTGTCGCCCGCAGTCGCCGCCGCCACGGCAATCCTGGGCACGCTGTCCTCACCGGCAGACCTAGCTGACTAGAAGGAGAAGCATGCAGGCCTTCCATTCGCACACCGGCGTCGGGGTTCCGCTGAGGCGCTCCAATGTCGACACCGACCAGATCATTCCCGCGGTGTATCTGAAGCGGGTCACCCGAACGGGTTTCGAAGACGGCTTGTTCGCCGCGTGGCGGGCGGATCCGTCTTTCGTATTGAACCTTTCGCCATACGACAGGGGATCGGTGTTGGTGGCCGGTCCCGATTTCGGCACCGGGTCCTCACGCGAGCACGCTGTGTGGGCGCTCATGGATTACGGGTTTCGGGTCGTCATCTCTTCCCGCTTCGCCGACATCTTCCGCGGCAACGCGGGCAAGGCGGGACTACTGGCGGCAGAAATCTCTCAAGATGATGTCGAAATTTTATGGAAGCTCATCGAGCAGCAGCCGGGTCTGGAAATCACTGTGAATCTTCAAGATCGCACGGTCACCGCCGGAACGGTCATGGTGCCGTTCAGAATTGACGACTACACGGCCTGGCGACTGCTCGAGGGCCTCGACGATATAGGTCTTACGCTGCGGAAATGCGATGAGATCAAGGCCTATGAGGCGACTCGGCCGAGCTGGAAGCCGCGTACTCTGCCGGCGTGACAAACGGCCCGGCGAGCCGAAATCACCGCCACTGAACCCGGTTCTCCGGGGCACCCTCAGGAGGCTAAGGGGGGCAAGAAAGTTCGCCAGCACCGCTTGAAATTGCGCGTGGCTCTTGGAAATCAATGGGGAATGGGTTTACCGTGTCCTCTAGTCGGTCCAAAGCGGACCACTGGTATCCGGAGGTTTTGCATGAACAAAGCAGAGCTGATCGACGTACTCACGACGAAGCTCAAGACGGATCGTCGGACGGCTACCGACGCGGTGGAGAACGTCGTCGACACCATCGTGCGCGCGGTCCACAAGGGTGACAGCGTCACCATCACCGGCTTCGGCGTTTTCGAACAGCGCCGCCGCGCCGCCCGCGTCGCGCGTAACCCGCGCACCGGCGAGACCGTACGAGTCAAGCCCACCTCTGTGCCGGCCTTCCGGCCCGGCGCACAATTCAAAGCGGTTGTCTCAGGCGCACAGCGCCTCCCGGCGGAAGGACCAGCAGTGAAACGAGGCGCGACCGCGGGCGGCACCGCCCGCAAGGCTGCGAAGAAGTCCCCGGCCAAGAAGAGCGCGGCCAAGAAGTCCCCGGCCAAGAAGGCCGCGGCCAAGAAGTCCCCGGCCAAGAAGTCAGCCGCCAAGAAGAGCGCGGCGAAGAAGGCCCCGGCCAAGAAGGCCGCCGCCAAGAAGACGGCGGCGAAGAAGGCCCCGGCCAAGAAGGCCGCCGCGAAGAAGGCCCCGGCCAAGAAGGCCGCGACCAAGCGCACGGCGGCGAAGAAGACCGCCAAGAAGGCGCCGGCGCGCAAGTCGCCCGCCAAGCGCGGCCGCAAGTAGTCTCCACCACGGACACGCCGTGGGTCATCGTGACCCGCGGCGTATCCGTCTGTCTCCGGGGCGCTCGCGTCGGCGTCCGTCAGTCGAGACGGGTTGACTCCTGCGGCTTCCGGTGCACATCACCGGGGACTCAGATCGCCGCGTGCGGATCCTGGTGCTCTACTTGTCGGGGGTCACGGCACCTCGTCGCGCGTCCTGCGACCGGCCGGCGGTCCCCCGCCGTGTCACTTCTTGGTGGCCAGCGGACTGCCGATGTGGTCGGCGGCCACCAGCCGCCCATCGTGCAGTGACATCACCCAGGTGCTGCCCTTGCGGTTGCGGGACTTGTCCGGGCGCACGCCGTCGCGTTCACACCACCACTCGATGAGGTCGGGAATCACCTTGCCCTGCGTGGAGATCACGGGTGTGCCCGAGCAGGCCGCGATTTCCAGGAACCGCTGCCGGGCCGCCTTACGGTTGTCGGCGTAGCCCTCCTCGGTCAGCAGCGGCTCCTGCTGAATGGTGGTCCCGAGTTCCTCGGCCAACGGCTCGAGTGTCGAGACGCAGCGGACCCGGTCGGCGGAGTAGAGAGTGTCGGCGCCGTAAGCGAGCAACACCGCGACCAACGATTCGGCCTGTGCGCGTCCCTTCTTGTCCAGGGGGCGCAGCCGGTCGTCGCCCTTGTACCGGGACTTGCTGCCTGCCGTTCCGTGCCGGACGATCAGCACCGTCTTGGTGTCGATAGGGTTCTTCATGAAGCGGCGCAGAATCTTTCGATCGTCCTTGTACCCGAGCTGGTTCATCGCCTCACTGACCGGCAACCACTTCAGTTCGTCGACCTCGTCGTTGGGTGTGAACTCGCCGCGCACCCGGCGCGCCGCCCAGTAGCGGACTGTCTTGATGCCCTGCTCGACCGGGTAGCTCACGGATGTCAGTCGCCGACCGAGATGGGCGGTGTAGCCGGTCTCCTCGCGCACTTCTCGCACGGCCGCGACGGGCTCGGTCTCGCCGGGGTCGACCTTGCCCTTGGGCAGCGACCAGTCGTCGTAGCGTGGCCGGTGAATCAGGGCGATCTGCGGATCATCCGGATCCCCGTTCGGCCGCCACAGCACGGCGCCGGCGGCGAGAACGGCGCCCTTCGCCGAACGCGACTTGGAACTACTCGGCACCTTCACTCCTGCAGATGATTCGCCGGGGCCGCCCCGTCGTCACGGTTGCCGGTGTCGATCCATCATCGAAACCTGGTGATCGCACACCGTGTGGCCTTCCTGCGGGGAGGCGATCCACTTGCCGTCCACACCCAACTCCCAGCATCGGGTGGCGGGATCCATCGCGGACTCGAACATTTCATGCAGTTGCGACTTCAGCCTCGAATCCTTCACTTCGGCCATGACTTCGACCCGTCGGTCGAGATTACGATGCATCATGTCGGCGCTGCCGATCCAGAACTCGTCGATGGCGCGGAAGTGAATAATGCGCGAGTGCTCCAGGAACCGGCCCAGGATCGAGCGCACCACGACGTTGTCGGAGAAGCCGGGGGCCTGGGGTCGCAGGGCGCAGATCCCGCGCACCACCACCTCCACTCGTACCCCGGCCTGCGACGCGCGGTACAGCGCATCGATGACCTGTTCGTCGACCAAGGCGTTGGCCTTCAATCGGATCCGGCCCTCGGCACCGTCGTGGGTGGCCGCGATCTCGCGCTCGATGCGCTCGATGATGCCTCTGCGCACACCGTGCGGGGCGACCAACAGGTTGCGATAGGAATCCTTGCGCGAATAGCCCGTCAGCGAGTTGAACAGATCCGTCAGGTCCGCGCCGATGTCCGGAGCGGCCGTCAGTAGGCCGATGTCTTCGTACAACCGTGCGGTCTTCGGGTTGTAGTTGCCCGTTCCGATGTGGCAGTACCGCCGGATGAGCGAGCCTTCGCGGCGCACCACCAGGCACGTCTTGCAGTGGGTCTTGAGGCCGATGAGTCCGTACACCACGTGGACGCCCGCCCGCTCCAGTGCCCGCGCCCATTGGATGTTGGCCTGTTCGTCGAAGCGCGCCTTGATCTCGACCAGCGCCACCACCTGCTTGCCCGCGGCCGCGGCGTCGATGAGGGCATTGACGATCGGCGAGTCGCCCGACGTGCGGTACAGCGTCTGCTTTATCGCCAAGACGTTGGGGTCGGCGGCCGCCTGCTCGATGAAGCGCTGGACCGTCGTGGAGAACGAGTCGTAGGGGTGGTGGACCAGCACGTCCCCGTCTCGCAGGGTGGAGAAGATGCTCTTCGGCGTCTCCCGTTCCCCAAACGCCTGCGGTGTCGCGGGCACGAACGGACGGTCCTTGAGCGCCGGGCGGTCCAGGGCGTAGATCTGCCACAACGACGATAGATCCAGCAGGCCCGGCACTTCGATGACGTCGCCGGGGGCGACGTCGAGTTCGCGCAGCAGCAACTCCAGCATGCTGTCGGTCATGTCGTCGGAGACCTCGAGGCGCACCGGCGAACCGAATCGGCGCCGGGCCAGTTCCCGCTCCAGCGCCTGCAGCAGATCCTCGTCTCGGTCTTCCTCGACCTCGAAGTCGGCGTTGCGCGTGATTCGGAACGCATGATGCTCGACGATCTCGAGACCGGGGAACAGCACCGGCAGGAAGGCGGCGATCAGTTCCTCCATCGGCAGGAACCGCACGGTGTTCGAGTCGCCGTCGCGGGCAGCGAGTTCGACGAACCGCTCGACGTTGTCGGGCACCTTGATCCGCGCGAAATGCTGGCCGCCGTCGTCGGGATGTTTGACGGTGATGGCCAGGTTCAAGCTCAGACCACTGACGAACGGGAACGGGTGTGCCGGATCGACGGCCAGCGGCGTCAGCACCGGGAACACCTGCTCGTGAAAGTACGTCGACAGCCGGGTGCGTTCGATGTCGTCGAGCTCGGCCCACGTGACGATCACGATGCCCTCATCGGCCAGCGCCGGGCGCACCGAGTCCAGGAACTCGTGGGCGTGCCGGTGGGCGATCTGCTGGGTGCGCTCGTTGATACGGCGCAGCTGTTCACGCGGCGAGAGCCCGTCGGCGGAACGCACCGACAACCCCATCTCGTCGCGCCGCTTCAAACCCGCGACCCGCACCATGTAGAACTCGTCGAGGTTCGAGGCGAAGATCGCGAGGAACTTCGCCCGCTCCAGCAGGGGCAGTGACGGATCGGCGGCCAGCGCGAGCACGCGTGCGTTGAAGTCGAGCCAACTCAGCTCTCGGTTGAGGTAGCGGTCATCGGGCAGCGCATTCTCGACCTCCGGTGCGGTGGCCGCCGGCGGCGCCTCCGGCGCCGAATCACCCGACTCCGGCGCGACCGGCCGGACGGTCACCGCCGCCGACTCGGTGTCGCTGTCACGAATCTGCGTTTCGGCTTCCGTCATTCTCCCGATGATTCCCTATCGGCCGGTGCTGGGGCCAGCGCACGACCGACTGTTCATCCGGTACCCGCGATCGCCTGTGCCGTCGCCGTCCCCACGCCCAGCCCTTGAGCTACCGACAGATCCGCAGGCGTGTCGATGTCACAGCGCAGGCCGGGCCACTCACCGGTCAACTCGACGGCTCCGGAGTTGCGATGACGCCTGGCGGAATCAGCGCCGAATCGAGGGTCCAGCGGCACCCCGAACGCCAGCAGCGCCGAGGTCCCCGTGCCGTGCCGGTCACTGACGAAGCTGCGTGGGTACGCCCGCGCGGCGTCGATGGCCGCCGCGAGCTCAACCGGTCTAAGCGCGGGCAGATCACCTTGCAGCACAACGATATTCGCGGTTTCGGACCGGATATCGGCCTCTGCGACGGCGATCGCGTTGTTCAGCGGGTCACGGTGGCCGTCGGGAGTCGGGTCGGTGAGTATCCGGGCGCCGAGCTCGGCTGCGGCATCGGCGGCGGCGCCGTCGGGGGTGACGACGGTGATCGTGTGCAGGGACTGTACTGCGGCGGCGGCGGCGATGGTGTCGACGAGCATCGCCAGCACCACCTTCACGCGGTCCGTTGACGAGAAGACGGGCGCCAGCCTGGTCTTGGCGGCGGCCAGTCGTTTGACGGCGATCACCAGGCCGATGTCGGCTCCGCCTGACCTGCTCATGAGCGTCATCCTGTCATTCGCTCTCACGTGCGCAGTCTGCCCGGCACCCTCACGCTAGGGTTGAGGCGTGGTCGAGGCGGCGGTGATGGGAGCCGGTGCATGGGGTACGGCGCTGGCCAAGGTCCTTGCCGATGCGGGCAACGAGGTGACCCTGTGGACTCGCCGCCCCGAACTGGCCGACGAGATCAACGACACCCGCCGCAACTCCGGGTACCTCGGCGACATCGAACTGCCCGAGTCCATTCACGCCACCAGCGATGCCGGCAAGGCGCTGGCCGGTGCGTGCACCGTGCTGTTGGCTGTGCCGGCGCAGACGCTGCGCACCAACCTGCAACAGTGGTCACCGTATTTCGGCGACGACGTGACGCTCGTGAGCCTGGCCAAGGGCATCGAGCTCGACACCCTGATGCGGATGAGTCAGGTGATCGTCCAGGTCACCGGTGTTGATCCGGCGCGCGTTGCGGTGGTGACAGGTCCGAACCTGGCCAGTGAGATCGTGAAGGAACAACCGGCGGCGACGGTGGTGGCCTGCAGCGACTCGGGCCGGGCCGTGGCACTGCAGCGCGCATTGTCGACGGGCTACTTCCGGCCGTACACCAACGCCGATGTGATCGGAGCCGAGGTCGGTGGCGCATGCAAGAACGTCATCGCTCTGGCGTCGGGGATGGCGGCGGGCGTCGGCCTGGGTGAGAACACCGCCGCCGCCATCATCACCAGGGGACTGGCCGAGGTCATGCGGCTGGGAATCGCGCTGGGTGCCAAGCCCGCCACGCTCGCCGGGCTGGCAGGAGTCGGTGACCTGATCGCGACGTGCACCTCGCCGCATTCGCGCAACCGCGCGTTCGGCGAACGGCTCGGCAAGGGCGGCACCATGGAATCGGCGATGCAGGCGGCGGGCGGACACGTGGCCGAGGGTGTGGAGTCGTGTGAGGCGGTGCTGGCACTGGCCGACAGTTACGACGTGGAGATGCCGCTCACCGACGCTGTGGTACGGGTGTGCCACAAGGGGCTCTCGGTCGACGAGGCGGTCGCGCTGTTGCTCGGGCGCACCACCAAGCCGGAGTGAAACCGTGAACGGTCAGTACGGCGATTCCACGCGTAGCGTCAACGCCGTTGGCGCCGAACCGGTTCCGGGAGAGCCGGTGGCCTCCCCGCCGGTCCCCGCGGCCACCTACCATCTGTCATCCGACGAGGCGGACCCGCTGGACAGTTACGGCCGTAGTTCCAATCCGACGTGGCGCCGCCTCGAGGCGGCGCTGGCCGAACTCGAGGGCGCAGCGACAGCCTTGGTGTTCGGGTCGGGCATGGCCGCCGTCACGTCGGTCCTGCGCGTGCTGGCCAAGCCCGGCGTCAAGTTGGTGGTGCCGGCCGACGGCTACTACCAGATCCGGTGCTACGCGACGGAATACCTTGCGCCGCAAGGGGTGACGGTTGTCACGGCGAACACCGAGGACATGATCGCCGTCTCGGCCGACGCAGATGTTGTGCTCGCCGAAAGCCCGGCCAACCCGGGCCTCGACGTCGTCGATGTCCACCGGCTGGCGATGCAGTGCCGCAGCCGGGGCGCGACGCTGGTCGTGGACAACACCACCGCCACTCCCTTGGGTCAGCAGCCCCTGTCGTTGGGTGCCGACGTGGTGGTCGCGAGCGCCACCAAGGCGCTGTCGGGGCACAGCGACGTGATCGCCGGCTATGCGGCAGGCAGTCATCCCGAGCTGATGGCGGCGGTGGCCCGCGAGCGGCTGTTGGCCGGCGCGATACTCGGCGCCTTCGAAGCCTGGCTGGTGCTGCGCAGCCTCGGCACCGCGGGACTGCGGTTCGAACGGCAATGCCACAACGCCGCCGCGCTCGCGGTGGCCCTGCAGTCCCACTCCTCGGTGCAGACCGTGCGGTATCCCGGCCTACCCGACGACCCGTCGTATCCCGTCGCGTGCGCGCAGATGAAGCGCTTCGGCGGGTTGGTCGCCGTCGAGTTCGAGGACGCGGCCGCCGTACATGCGCTGGTCGAGCGCAGCGCACTGCTCATCGCATCGACGAGTTTCGGGGGTATCCACAGCTCAGTGGACCGCCGCGCCCGCTGGGGCGACCCGGTCGGCGACGGCTTCGCACGCATCTCGCTGGGCATCGAGGACACCGATGACCTGATCGCCGACGTCGAGCAGGCGCTCGGACGGTAGCCTCTCCAGACTGTGACCGTCCGCCATGGCCCAGGCCCGGATCGCGTCCGGGTCGCCGTCGTATACGGCGGACGCAGCTCCGAACACGCGATCTCCTGTGTTTCGGCAGGCAGCATTCTGCGCAACCTCGATCCGCAGCGGTTCGATGTCGTCGCGGTGGGCATCACACCCGACGGGTCCTGGATGCTGACCAACGCACAGCCCGAAACGCTGGCGATCACCGACGGCCGGTTGCCGGAGGTGACCTCGGCTTCGGGCACCGAACTCGCCCTGGCCGCCGACCCGACCCGCCGCGGCCAGCTCCTGTCGCTCGACCGGGGCGCCGGTGATCTGCTCGCGTCGGTGGACGTGGTTTTTCCCGTGCTGCACGGACCGTACGGCGAGGACGGCACCATCCAGGGCCTGCTTGAACTGGCCGGCGTGCCCTACGTCGGGGCCGGGGTGCTGGCCAGCGCTGCCGGCATGGACAAGGAGTTCACCAAGAAGCTGCTCGCCGCCGCCGGGTTGCCGATCGGTGCGCATGCGGTGTTGCGGCCGCGCCAGGACACCCTGGATCCTGCGGCCCGCGAGCGCCTGGGACTACCGGTGTTCGTCAAACCCGCGCGGGGCGGCTCCTCGATCGGGGTCAGCAGGGTCACCGCGTGGGACCAGCTGCCGATGGCCATCGAGCAGGCGCGCAGGCACGACCCGAAGGTGATCGTCGAGGCCGCAGTCCCGGGCCGGGAACTCGAGTGCGGTGTCCTGGAGTTTCCCGACGGCAGGATCGAAGCCAGCACGGTCGGCGAGATCCGCGTGGCCGGGATCCGCGGCCGCGAAGACGGGTTCTATGACTTCGCGACGAAGTATCTCGAGGACGCCGCCGAACTCGATGTGCCCGCCAAGGTGGACGACGACATCGCCGATGCAGTGCGGAGCCTGGCGATCCGCGCCTTCACCGCCATCGACTGCCAGGGCCTGGCCCGCGTCGACTTCTTCCTCACCGACGACGGTCCGGTGATCAACGAGATCAACACCATGCCCGGCTTCACCACGATCTCGATGTACCCACGGATGTGGGCGGCCAGCGGCCTGGACTACCCGACCCTGCTGGCCACGATGGTCGAGACCGCCCTGCAGCGAGGCACCGGCCTGCGGTAGCGAGGCGGCTCATCCGACCGGCGCCGGGTCGATCGGCTCGCCGGGCAAGACCTCCTCGATCGCGGCGGAAACCTTCTGGATAGGAGTGGGTCCGGAGTTCGGCGGCAGGGTCAGCGCAACGTATACCGGGCGATCGACCGCGTACCAGGTGCTGCGGGAGCCACCGGGTTCGGCGATCCGGAACCACTGCACACGGTCCACCGATTGCAGTGCAGCCCCCACGACGAACTCGGCAGGCCGGTCCAGCCCGCAGCGCAGCACGATGGGTTCGCCGCCGTCGTCGGCCCGCCACGCCGCCGTACCCGGTGGGGCGGGGTCGAGGATCGGCACACGTGTCGCATCACCGACATCCTCGGGCAGGGCGGCGACCAGGGCGTCGCACTCGGCACTCTCGGCTTGCGGGGCCGGCACCGCGGTGAGTGGCACCGCCGACGGACCCGGTTGGCGCAGCACCGCGAACGCCAGGACCCCGACGAGCGCGCCGACCGCCACCACGACCGCGGCGATGAGCACCGCCCGCGGCGGGCTGTCGCCGGAGTCGGTCTGCACGGGACAACTCTAGGGATGCGCTCCGTTGGCGATCGGGCAGGTCAGCGTACGGGTGATGCCGGTCACCTGTTGCACGGTCGGGACGACCGCGGCGGTCAGATCCTCGATCGAGTCAGCGCCGATGCGAACCACCACGTCGTAGGGTCCCGTCACGTAATCCGCCGACAGCACCCCCGGCAGTGCGGCGAGTTGTGCGGCGATGACCTCGGCCCGGCCCACTTCCGTCTGGATCAGCATGAAAGCCTCGACCACGCGTTGATCCTCCCTACCGGTGCATAGACTCCTCGCCGTAGGGGGTTAACGTACCGCAGGTCCGGCCGGTGTTCAGGCCACTCGTGCGCGCGGCACTGCGCCTGCCGACGCGTGCGACAGGAGGTGACGATGGCGACCGACGACGAGCTCGAGACCCTGGCGCAGGTGGGCGAATTCGGGGTGATCGACCGCCTGGTCGCGCGCCGCAGCCAGCCGGCCGCCGTCGCGTTGGGGCCGGGGGACGATGCCGCCGTGGTGTACGCCGCCGACGGCAGGACCGTGGTGTCGACCGACATGCTGGTCGCAGATCGGCATTTCCGGTTGGACTGGTCGACACCATTCGACGTGGGCCGCAAGGCGATTGCGCAGAATGCCGCCGACATCGAGGCGATGGGCGCACGCACCACCGCCTTCGTCGTCGCCTTCGGTGCGCCTGCGAATACGGCCGCAGCGCAGGCCACCGAATTGGCCGACGGCATGTGGCACGAAGCCGAAACCGTCGGTGCGGGAATCGTCGGCGGCGATCTGGTCAGCGCGCCACAATGGGTGATCTCGGTGACCGCGCTCGGCGACCTGGGCGGCCGTGATCCGGTGCGGCGCAACGGCGCACGGCCGGGTGACACCGTCGCCATGGTAGGGGAGCCGGGCCGATCCGCCGCCGGATATGCGTTGTGGTGCAAGGGCATCGGCGGTTTCGACGGACTGCGTCGCCGTCATCTCGTGCCTGAGCCCCCGTACGGTCAGGGCCTCGTCGCCGCCGACGCCGGCGCTACGGCGATGACCGATGTGTCCGACGGTCTGCTCGCCGACCTCGGCCACATCGCCGAGGCGTCCGGTGTCCGCATCGACCTGTCGGGTGCGGCGCTCACCGGCGACCGCGACGCCGTCGCCGACGCGGCGGCCACCCTCGGCGCCGACCCGTGGGACTGGGTGCTCGGCGGTGGTGAGGACCACTCGCTGGTCGCCACCTTCCCCGGTCGGCTGCCCGTCGGCTGGCGTGCGATCGGGCGGATCCTCGACGGGGCGCCGGAAGTGCTGTTCGACGGCGCGGTTTGGCAGGGCGATCCCGGCTGGCAGTCGTTCGACTAGCTAGGGTGGCCAACCATGACTGCACGGCCGTTGCACGAACTTGTCGACGAGGGTTGGGCACGTGCGCTGCAGCCGGTGGCCGATCAGGTCGCCCAGATGGGGGAGTTCCTGCGCGGGGAACTCGCCGCCGGCAACGGCTACCTGCCCGCCGGTCAGAACGTCTTGCGCGCCTTCACATTTCCATTGGATCGGGTACGTGTGCTCATTGTCGGTCAGGATCCCTATCCGACGCCGGGTCACGCCGTCGGTCTGAGCTTTTCGGTGGCGCCCGAGGTGCGCCCCTTGCCGCGGAGCCTGGAGAACATCTTCAAGGAGTACGGGTCCGATCTGGGGCATCCGGTGCCGACGACCGGTGACCTCACCCCGTGGGCCGAGCGCGGCGTGATGCTGCTCAACAGGGTGCTCACCGTGCGCCCCGGCAATCCGGCGTCGCATCGCGGCAAGGGTTGGGAAGCCGTCACCGAGTGCGCGATCCGGGCGCTGGTCGCCAGGCGGCAGCCGTTGGTCGCGGTGCTGTGGGGGCGCGACGCCTCGACGCTCAAACCCATGCTCGACGGCGGGGAGTGCGTGGCGATCGAGTCGCCGCACCCGTCGCCGCTGTCGGCGTCTCGCGGGTTCTTCGGATCACGGCCGTTCAGCCGGGCGAACGGGCTGCTCGAGAAGATGGGCGCCGAGCCGATCGACTGGCGTCTCCCGTAGTCGTAGCAAGCTATCCCACGCCGGGGATCGGTGGCGGAGACGGTATCGGCGGCGGCGACGGAATCGGCGGGGGTGAGGGGATTGGCGGCGGCGACGGCACGTCGGGCGCCGGGACCTCAACGGTGGCCTCACCCTCGGTCGTGCCCGGCGGTGGTGCGGTGGCGGCCGGCGCGCTGGTCTCGACCGTCGTCTCCACCGACGTGGTCACCTCGGTCGTGGTCACTGTCGTCGTCGTGGTGGTGTCCTCGTCGGCCGCGTCGTCATTGCCGCAGCCGACGAGAACCCAACCCGCGGCCAGGCCGGTCGACAGCGCGAGCACGGTGGATCGGGAAGCGGCGCATGTCGTCGTGA
This sequence comes from Mycobacterium sp. IDR2000157661, assembly GCF_022317005.1. Classification (NCBI taxonomy): domain Bacteria; kingdom Bacillati; phylum Actinomycetota; class Actinomycetes; order Mycobacteriales; family Mycobacteriaceae; genus Mycobacterium; species Mycobacterium sp. IDR2000157661. Next base: position 4,802,601 of record NZ_CP081006.1, on the reverse strand, counting down.
CCCGTGCGTTACCCGACCGCGCCTGCTGCGAAACGACGCGCCGACCGGCCGCTGCAAGATCAGGGTGCGGGACTGACCGTCACCTCGGGCACCTCGACATCGGGAACAGTCGGCTCCGGGATGTCGACGTCGGGCGACGGAACCGTGATGGTGCCCTCGTTGTCGGTGGTTTGCGTCGTCTCTGTCGTGGTTGTCTCAGTGGTGCCGGCTTCATCGTCGCCGCAAGCGACCAGGAACCCGGTGGCCAGAACCCCGGACACCCCGATCAACACCGGACGCAGCAATGCGGAATACCTCATGAATACAACCTGTCCTCTCCGCCGGGACAATTGCCCGGTCGCGGGACGAGGTACCCGCGCGCAGCGCGCCTATACGACCGACGGGCGATCAATCAGCCGCGGCCGACCTTGCCGGCCTTGATGCACGAGGTGCAGACGTTCATGCGCTGCTTGTTGCCGCCGGGGCGGGTCACGGCGCGCACGCTCTGGATGTTGGGGTCCCACCGGCGGCTGGTCCGGCGATGGGAGTGCGACACCGACTTACCGAAGCCGGGTGCCTTCCCGCAGATATCGCACACGGCAGCCATATGCTCCAACTCCTCAGATCAGTTCGGGGGTGGGCCGTCCGCAGCGACGGGGGCGCGGCTCGACCGACAACCTGACCAGGATACCGGCAGCGGCGACGATCGCCAAAAACGCACACGTGGCCGCAAGACGCTGTCCACAGTGCCAATGGTCCCGGGGGTCGCTGTCGGCTGCACTGGCTAAGCTGGCGCGCACGGCGGCTTGCCGAGCGCGTAGTTGTTGGAGGTCAGGCATGTCGGCTCGACGGCTGGACGCCTCTGCGTTGCGCGACTGGGCGCACACCGCAGTCGGTGACCTCATCACCCACACCGACGAGATCAACCGCCTCAACGTCTTTCCGGTCGCCGACGCCGATACCGGCACCAACATGCTGTTCACCATGCGTTCGGCGTGGGCGCAGGCCGATGCGGCCTCGGCCGGCGATGACGTCGTGGCGGTGGCCGCCGCGCTCGCCCGCGGGGCGCTGCAGGGCGCGCGCGGCAACTCCGGGGTCATCCTGTCCCAGATCCTGCGGGCTCTGGCCGACGTCACCGCCGAAGTCGCCGCTGACCGCACAGTGCTCGCCGACGTCGACGGTCCGCTGTTCGCCGCCGCGCTCCGCCACGCCGTGGGCCTCGTGGTGACCTCGATGGGCGAGGCCGTTCCCGGCACCATCGTCACCGTGCTGCAGGAGGCGGCGTCGGCCGCCGAGCACGCCGCGGCCGACGGTGCCGAGCTGGTCGACGTGCTGCACGCAGGCGCCGAGTCCGCGGCCTGCGCTCTCGACCGGACAACCGATCAGCTCGACGCGCTCGCCGAGGCCGGCGTGGTGGACGCAGGTGGCCGCGGGCTGCTGGTACTGCTGGACGCGATGAGCACCACGCTGATCGGGCACGCGCCGCGCCGGCCGGAGTACACCCCGGCGCGCCTGCCCGAGACGGGCGGGCGAGCCGCGTCGGCGGCGGCGCCACAGTTCGAGGTGATGTACCTGTTGACCGGCTGCGACGCGGCCGGCGTGGAGACGCTGCGCACCGAGCTCGACCGGCTGGGCGAATCGGTTGCGATCGCCGCGGCCGCGGACGGGGCCGGGCAGTACTCGGTTCACGTCCATGCCGACGACGCCGGCGCGGCGGTGGAGGTGGGGCTCGCCTTCGGCACACCGAGCCGGATCCAGGTCACCGCATTGACGGGCACCGCGGCGAACCGGCCGGCCGGGGGATGGGCGCGCGATCGCGCAGTGCTTGCTGTGGTCGACGGTGCTGGTGCCGACGAGCTGTTCGCGGGCGAGGGCGCACATGTGCTGCGGCTCAGCCCGGACGCTCCCGTGAGCGCCAAACAGCTGCTGCATGCACTGGTCACCGCGGGAGCCGCGCAGGTGATGGTGCTGCCGAACGGGTACGTCGCCGCCGAGGAGCTGGTGGCCGGATGCACCGCCGCCGGCGCGTGGGGCATCGACGTGGTGCCGGTGCCCGCTGCGTCGATGGTCCAGGGGTTGGCGGCGCTGGCGGTTCACGACGGTGAGCGACAGGCCGTCGACGACGCGTACACGATGGCCAGGGCCGCGGCCGCGGCCCGGCACGGCTCGGTGCGGGTCGCCACCGAAGAGGCGCTCACCTGGGCCGGGACCTGCAAACCGGGTGACGGCCTCGGCATCTCGGGTGACGAGGTGCTGATCGTCGGTGACGACATCGTCGCTGCGGCCGCCGGTTTGATCGACCTGCTGCTGGCCGCAGGCGGCGAACTGGTGACCGTGCTGACCGGCGAGGGGGTCGAGGACGGCGTCGCGGCGGCGCTGCAGGACCATGTCCACCGGCGGCACCTGGCCACGGAGTTGGTGACCTATCACACCGGCCACCGCGGTGACTCGCTGCTGATCGGGGTGGAGTAGACGTGGCAGTGCTGACCGACCGTCTCGACTATGTGCTCGGCAAGAAGGCCGCGGACCCACTGGCCGAAGACTTCGGCATTCTCACTGTCAACGACCTGCTGCGCTATTTTCCCCGCAAATACAGCGACGAGATGACCGTCGCCGACGAGGGCGACCGCCTCGCCGAAGGCGAGCACGTCACGTTCATCGACACCATCGCCAAGGCGGAGGCCAGATGGACGAAACGCCAACCCTCGCGCGAGTTTCTGGTCGTCACGCTGCGGGACCGGCGGCCCAAGGTCACCGCGACGTTCTTCAACCCGAAGTATCTGAAGAAGTCGCTGCGAGAGGGCGTCAAGGTGATGCTCTCCGGGGAGGTCGGCTACTTCAAGGGCACGATGCAGCTGACCCATCCGGCGTTTCTGGTCCTTCACGACAGCGGGAAGGTCGAGGGCTCGAAGTCGCTGAAGACCATCGCGCAGGCATCCGGAGCGACCGGGGCCGACCTGCTCACGGCGTTCGAGCGGGAGTTCTTTCCCATCTATGCCGCCAACAAGAGGGTGCAGAGCTGGGACATCTACGCCTGCGTGCGCCAGGTGCTCGACGTGCTCGACCCGATTCCCGAGCCACTACCGGAAACCTTTCTGCGGCAGCATCACCTGATCGACGAAGACACGGCGCTGCGAACCGTCCACACCGCCGAGCGGGCCGCCGAACGAGACGCGGCGATCGCCCGGCTGACCTTCGACGAAGCGATCGGAATGCAGTGGGCGTTGGTGGGTCGGCGGCACAGTGAGCTAAGCGAGTCCGGACCGATCGCACAGCGTCGCGACGACGGCCTGGTGGGGGCGCTGCGCGAGCGGTTGCCGTTCGAGTTGACCTCGGGTCAGCACGAGGTCCTCGATGTCATCTCCGCCGAACTGTCCGCGCCGCGGCCGATGAACCGCATGCTGCAGGGTGAGGTGGGTTCGGGCAAGACCATCGTTTCGGTGTTCGCGATGCTGCAGATGGTCGACGCGGGGTATCAGTGCGCGCTGCTCGCGCCCACCGAAGTCCTGGCTGCCCAGCATGCCCGGTCGATTCGCGACGTCCTCGGGCCGTTGGCCATGGCCGGTCAACTGGAGGGGGTCGACGGAGCCACCCGGGTCGCCCTGCTGACCGGATCGATGTCGGCGCAGCAGAAACGGGCGGTGCGCGACGAGGTGGCCGGCGGAGAAGCCGGCATCGTCATCGGCACGCACGCGCTGCTGCAGGATGCCGTGGAGTTCCACCGTCTCGGCATGGTCGTCGTCGACGAGCAACACCGCTTCGGCGTGGAGCAACGAGATCGCTTGCGCAGCAAGGCGCCCGAGGGTGTCACACCGCATCTGTTGGTGATGACCGCCACGCCGATACCACGCACGGTCGCGCTCACATACTACGGCGACCTGGAAACCTCCACGCTGCGCGAACTGCCGCGCGGCCGTCAGCCGATCGCCACCAACGCCGTCTTCGTCAACGAGAAGCGGTCGTGGTTGGACCGGGCATGGCAGCGCATCACCGAAGAAGTGCGAGAAGGCCGGCAGGCCTATGTCGTCGCATCGCGCATCGACGAGAACGACAAGGCTTCCGATGACGACAAGAAGACGGGTGGGCCTCCGCCGGTCACCGTCGTCGAGCTGTTCGACCGGCTCAGCCGGGGTCCGCTGTCGGGCCTGCGCCTGGGTCTGATGCACGGTCGGCTGCCCGCTGACGAGAAAGACGCGGTGATGGCGGCTTTCCGCGCGCGGGAAATCGACGTGCTGGTATGCACCACGGTGATCGAGGTCGGCGTCGACGTCCCCAACGCGACCGTGATGCTGGTGATGGACGCCGACCGGTTCGGTATCAGTCAGCTGCATCAGTTGCGCGGTCGCATCGGCCGCGGTCAGCATCCCAGCCTGTGCCTGCTGGTCACCAGGCTGCCGCAGGAGTCAAGGGCCGGTGCGAGGTTGACCGCGGTGGCGTCGACCCTCGACGGGTTCAAGCTCGCCGATCTCGACCTCAAGGAGCGCCAGGAGGGGGATGTGTTGGGCCTCAACCAGTCTGGTCGCGCCTTCACGCTGCGCTTCCTGTCGCTGTCCGAGCATCTCGACGTCATCCTGGCCGCGCGAGAGCTCTGCGAATCGCTTTACGAGCACGATCCCATCAATGCGGGCATGGCAGTGTTGGCGGCGCCGTTCGTCGACTCCGACCGGGTCGAGTTCCTGGACAAGGCATGAACCGCAAGCATCTGCTCTGGCTGGCCGCGGTCGTCGTCATCGCGGTGGTGGTGGCCGTCCAGACCGTCACATCGGCGGGCGAGCGGTCGGAGTTCATCGCAGGCGCCGACATCCCCACCGTCGCACCCGGAGTCGATGTGCTCGCCGGCGTCGCCGTCGTGCCGATGCGCATCCGAGGGTACGACTACCGGCGGGCTGCGTTCGGAGACAGCTGGACCGATGACACCACCGCGCCGGGTGGACACAACGGCTGTGACACCCGAAACGACATCCTCGACCGCGATCTCGTCGACAAGACGTACGTGTCCATCAGTCGGTGTCCGCGGGCGGTGGCCACCGGAACCCTGCACGATCCGTACACCAACCTCACCATCCCGTTCACCCGCGGCGCCCAGACCGGAGCGGCCGTGCAGATCGAGCACATCGTGCCGCTGGCGTACGCCTGGGACCAGGGCGCCCGAAACTGGACCGACGAGATGCGGGTGCGGTTCGCCAACGATCCCGCGAACCTGCTGGCGGTGCAGGGAGAGGTCAACCAGGACAAGGGCGATGCGGAGCCCGCGGTGTGGATGCCGCCCAACGCCGCGTTCCATTGCCAGTACGCGATCCAGTTCATCGAGGTGTTGCGGGGCTACCGCCTGCCCGTGGACGCCCCCTCGGTGCCGGCTTTGCGGAATGCCGCGTCTACCTGCCCGACCGGGTAGGGCTCACGGCGCCGAGTGTGGGGGATTGTGTCGCCAAACCGGCCGGAAACCGTCGACGACCCCCACACAGTCGGCCACGAAAGCTCAGCCGCCCGTGTACGTTTCGGGGTCCGGGCGAAATCGGGTGCCCTCATCGAGTCCGTTGAGTGAGGCCATCTGGTCGTCGGAGAGCTCGAAGTCGAACACCTGGAGATTGGACTGGAGTCGCTCGGGGGACTTCGAACGGGCGATCACCGCGTTGCCCAGTTGCAGGTTCCACCGGATCAGCACCTGCGCCGGCGTTCTGCCATGGGCTTCGGCGACCGCCGTAACGGTCGGGTTGTCCAGCAGTCGCCCGACGCCCAGGGGGCCGTACGCCTGGGTGACGATGCCGTAGCCGGCGTTGACTTCGCGCAACTCGGCTTGGTTGAGCAGCGGGTGCAGCTCGATCTGGTTCACCGCGGGTGTGAAGAACGACAGGTCGATGACGTTCGACAGATGCTCGGCGTTGAAGTTGCACACGCCGATCGACTTGGTCTCGCCGACCTCTTTGCGCTTCATCAACCCGCCCCAGCTGTCGACGTACTTGCCGTGGTCGCCGCCGGGCCAGTGGATGAGGTAGAGGTCGACGTAGTCGAGGCCGAGCCGCTGCAGGCTGGCCTTGAGGGCGTCTTGTGACGCCTGGAAACCCAGATCCGGGATGTTGAGCTTGGTGGTGACGAAGATGTCGTCGCGCGGCACGCCGGAGGCCTTGATGGCGCGGCCGACAGCCTCCTCGTTGCCATAGGCGGCGGCGGTGTCGATGAGCCGGTAGCCGGCCGCCAACGCGGCCGACACCGCCTCTTCGGTCTCGGCGTCCGACAGTTCGCCGACCCCGAGCCCGAGCGCCGGGATGGAGTGGTCGTCGTTGAGCGTGACGGTTGGTATGCCAGCCGCGGAGGTCATGTCACCTACCCTGTGAACTCGAATTTCCGGGGGTCGGGTCCCATGCGCGTGCCGTCACCGAGCGACGAGACGGACGCCATGTCCTGCTCGCTCAGTTCGAAATCGAACACGTCGAAGTTGCTCACAATTCGTTCGGGGGTCACCGACTTCGGGATGACTATATTGCCGAGTTGGATATGCCACCTAATCAACACCTGTGCGGGCGTTTTGCCGTGGGCATCGGCAACCGACGTCACTGTGTCGTTCGACAGCAGGGAACCCTGACCCAGCGGGCTCCAGGCCTCGGTTGCGATGCCGAGTTGAGCGTGCACCTCGCGCAGTTCCTCCTGTTGCAGCAGTGGATGCAGCTCGATCTGGTTGACCGACGGGACGATGCCGGTGGCGTCGACCACCATCCGCAGGTGCTCGGGCTCGAAGTTGCTCACGCCGATCGAGCGGATGCGGCCCTGGTCGCGTAGGTGTGCAAAGGCCTTGAACGTTTCGATGAACTTGTTGGTCGCCGGCATCGGCCAGTGAATGAGATAGAGGTCGAGGCGTTCCAGCCCCAACCGCTGCATGCTCTTGTCGAACGCGGTCAGCGTGCTGTCATAGCCCTGATCGGCGTTCCACAGCTTGGTGGTGATGTAGACCTCGTCGCGGGCGAGGCTGGAGTCGGCGGCGTTCCTCAACGCGGCGCCGACCTCGCGCTCGTTGCCGTACGCTGCGGCCGTGTCGATATGGCGGTAACCGGCGCTCAGGGCCGTCGCCACCGCGCGCTCGGTCTCCTCGGGCGGCGTCTGCCAGACGCCGAGCCCCACCTGGGGGATCGAATTGTCGTCGTTGAGCGTGATCGAGGGAGATGCCATGACCCAGAGTCTGCCAGCACAGGTCTCGTGGAGCCCGAGTCGCAGGGACGTCGTCGTCAACGCCGCCGCGGGACTCACCCTGCGCGCGCTGCCCCACATCCCCAAGCCCGTCAAGCGGCTGCTGGCCGGCGGCCGCTCGGTCACCATCGACGGCAACACACTGGACACGACCCTGCAGCTGATGCTCACCGGCCAGCGCATGACCGGGATCGACGGCCTGGTCAACGGCGACGACGTGGCCGCGGCGCGGGGTCAGCTCGAGGCGCTCGCCGCCGGTTTCAAGAAGTACATCCCGGTCGATGCGGTGACCGATCTGTCGATACCCGGGCCCGCCGGCGACATCCGCGCGCGTCACTACCGGCCCGTAGTGGGCCACGGCCCGCTGCTGGTCTTCTTCCACGGTGGCGGCCAGGTCATCGGCAGCATCGAGACCCACGACGATCTGTGCCGGGAGATCTGCCGGCGCGGGCGCATGCACGTGTTGTCGGTCGACTACCGGCTGGCTCCCGAGCATCCGGCACCCGCGGGCACCGACGACGCCTACGCCGCCTTCCGGTGGGCCCACGAGCACGCCGCCGAACTGGGCGCGGACCCCGATCGGGTAGCGGTGGGCGGTGACAGCGCGGGCGGCAACCAGGCGACGCTCGTCGCGCACCGGGCGCGAAGCGGGGGGCCGGCGCCTGCGCTGCAAGTGCTGCTGTACCCGGTCACCAACTACCGCGACGAGACGCGGTCGCAGACGCTGTTCGCCGACGGCTACTTCCTGACCCGCGACGACCTGGACTGGTTCCGCGGCAAGTACCTCAGTGGAGAGATCGGGCCCGACGACCCACGGGTGTCCCCGCTGCTGTCCGACGACCTGTCGGGCTTGCCGCCTGCGCTGGTGGTCACCGCCGGCTTCGACCCGCTGCGCGACGAGGGCAGGGAGTACGCCGACGCAATGCGGGCGGCGGGCGTGGCGGTCGACCACCGCGAGTTCGGGTCGCTGATCCATGGTTTCGCGAACTTCTTCCCGTTCGGCGGGGACAGCACCACCGCGATGGCCGAGGTGATCTCGGCGATGCGCGCCCATCTCAGCGGCGGTCCGTAACCGGTCAGGACGTCGCCGGTACGCTTTACCCGTGGCATCGAAACCAAAGAAGACTCCGCGCTACGACCTCAACGCCGCCGACCGCAAGCGCAATCTTGCGATCCGCATCGGCTTGACCGCAGTCGTGGTGATCTTCGCTGTCGCCTTGGTGTCGTACATCCTGGTGACCAAAGAGGACAAGCCCGCCGAAGGCGAGGCCCAAGCGATCCGGGTGACGTCGAGTGACCTCATCACCGAGGAGGGTTCCTCCGAGCCCAAGGCGGTGCTCTCGCTCTACGAGGACTTCCTGTGTCCTGCGTGCGGCAACTTCGAGAAGACGTTCGGACCCACGATCAACAAGCTCATCGACAGCGGTGCGGTAGCCGCCGACTACTACATGGTCTCCATCCTCGACCGCGCTGGACAGGGGTATTCGACGCGTGCCGCGAACGCGGCCTACTGCGTCGCCGAGGCGGACAAGGAGGCGTTCCGGCGCTTCCATGCCGCGCTGTACGCGCAGCAGCCTGCGGAGGGCGTCGGCCCGTACCCCGACGAGGCGCGGCTCATCGAGATCGCGCGCCAGGCCGGCGTGGCCGGCGACGTGCCGGAGTGCATCAACAACGGTCGCTACGACGACATGGTCAAGGGCCTGGCCAAGGCCACCGATGTGAACTCGACGCCGACCGTCCGCATCAACGGCGAGGACTACGACCCCTCCACCCCCGACGCACTGATCGCCAAGGTCGAGGAGATCGTCGGCCAGGTGCCCGCGCTCGACGCGGGTGCCCCGCCGGCCAACCCCGACCCGACGCCGCCGCCCACTGCGCCCGCGCCATGACCGTGACCGCGCCCGGCGCCGCCGCGCCCAGCCAACCCGCGGCCCAGGAGCCGACGGCTCTGGCGGTCGGGCGGCCCAGCGCGGTCTGGGTGCTGATCGCCGGCGTACTGGGCCTGGCCGCGGCCGCGATGCTGACGGTCGAGAAGATCGAACTGCTGATCAATCCCGACTACGTCCCGACGTGCAGCATCAACCCGGTGTTGTCGTGCGGATCGGTGATGGTCACCCCGCAGGCATCGGTGTTCGGCTTCCCCAACTCGCTGATCGGCATCGTCTCCTTCACCGTCGTGCTGGTCACCGGCGTGCTCGCGGTGGCGCGGGTGCAGCTGCCGCGGTGGTACTGGGGCGGTCTCGCCGTGGGCACCCTGCTCGGCACGGTGTTCGTGCACTGGCTCATCTACCAGAGCCTCTACGACATCGGCGCGCTGTGCCCCTACTGCATGGTGGTGTGGGCCGTGACGGTCCCGCTGCTCGTGGTCACCGCGACGGTGGCGTTGCAGCCCCAGCACGGCGGCACTCTCGTTCGCGGGCTGTACGCCTGGCGGTGGTCGCTGGTGGCGCTCTGGTTCACTGCGGTGCTGCTGTTGATCCTCGTCCGGTTCTGGAACTACTGGTCAACGCTGATCTAGGGACACCCATCCGGCGGGCGATACAGTACCTGCGTGATCGCCCGTGATTTCTAAAGTCCTGGTCGCCAACCGCGGCGAGATCGCGATCCGGGCATTTCGTGCCGCCTACGAAATGGGGATCGACACCGTCGCGGTCTACGCCTACGAGGACCGCAACTCGCTGCATCGACTCAAGGCCGACGAGTCGTATCAGATCGGGGAGACGGGCCATCCCGTGCGGGCGTATCTCTCGGTCGACGAGATCATCCGCGTCGCCCAGCACGCCGGGGCCGACGCGGTGTACCCCGGCTACGGCTTCCTGTCCGAGAATCCCGCCTTGGCCGCGGCCTGTGCTGATGCGGGAATCACCTTCGTCGGGCCCGGTACCGACGTACTCGAGCTGACCGGCAACAAAGCGAGGGCGATCGCCGCGGCGCGCGCCGCGGGGCTGCCGGTGCTGGACTCGTCGGCGCCCTCGGCCTCGGCCGACGAGTTGATGGCGTCCGCCGAGAACATGCAGTTCCCGCTGTTCGTCAAGGCGGTGTCGGGCGGCGGCGGACGCGGGATGCGGCACGTCGCCGACGTCGGTGCGCTGCCCGACGCCATCGAGGCCGCGTCGCGCGAGGCGGAGTCGGCCTTCGGCGACGCGACGCTCTACCTCGAGCAGGCCGTCGTCAACCCGCGTCACATCGAGGTGCAGATCCTCGCCGACACCCGCGGCAACGTCATGCACCTGTTCGAACGCGACTGCAGCGTGCAGCGTCGCCATCAGAAGGTCATCGAGCTCGCGCCCGCGCCGAATCTGAGCGAAGAACTGCGCCAACGGATCTGCGCCGACGCCGTTGCCTTCGCCCGCCAGATCGACTACAGCTATGCGGGCACCGTGGAGTTCCTGCTCGACGAACGCGGCGACCACGTGTTCATCGAGTGCAACCCACGCATCCAGGTAGAGCACACCGTCACCGAGGAGATCACCGACGTCGACCTGGTGTCGTCGCAACTGCGCATCGCCGACGGCGAGACACTGGACAGCCTGGGGCTGAGCCAAGACGGCTTGTCGGCGCCGCGCGGTTTTGCAATGCAGTGCCGGATCACCACCGAGGACCCCGCCAACGGGTTCCGGCCCGACACCGGCCGCATCACCGGATACCGGTCGCCGGGCGGCGCGGGCATCCGGTTGGACGGCGGCACCGTGCTCGGCGCCGAGATCAGCGCCCACTTCGACTCGATGCTGGTCAAGCTGACCTGTCGGGGACGCGACTTCAGCGCCGCGGTGGCCAGGGCGCGCCGGGCGCTGGCGGAGTTCCGCATCCGCGGGGTGTCGACCAACATCCCATTCCTGCAGGCGGTGGTCAACGACCCGGACTTCCGCGCGGGGCGGGTCACCACGTCGTTCATCGACCAGCGGCCTTACCTGCTGACCGCGCGCACGCCCGCCGACCGCGGCACCAAGATCCTCAACTACCTGGCCGAGGTCACCGTCAACCAACCGCACGGCCCGCGCACGTCGACGGTGTACCCGCAGGACAAGCTGCCGCAGATCGACATCGAGGCGGCGCCGCCGGCAGGCAGCAAGCAGCGCCTGGCCGAACTGGGACCCGAGGGCTTCGCGCGCTGGCTGCGCGACAGCCGATCGGTGGGCGTGACCGACACAACGTTCCGCGACGCCCACCAGTCGCTGCTGGCCACCAGGGTGCGCACCACCGGGCTGCTCATGGTCGCGCCCTACATCGCGAGGATGACGCCGCAGTTGCTGTCCATCGAGTGCTGGGGCGGCGCGACTTACGATGTGGCCCTTCGCTTCCTGAAGGAAGACCCGTGGGAGCGACTGGCCGCACTGCGCGAGGCGGTACCGAACATCTGCCTGCAGATGCTGCTGCGGGGTCGCAACACCGTGGGTTACACGCCCTACCCCGAGACGGTGACGCAGGCATTCGTCCAGGAAGCCACGGCAACTGGAATTGATATCTACCGCATCTTCGATGCGCTCAACAACGTCGAGTCCATGCGCCCGGCCATCGACGCGGTGCGCGAAACCGGCACGGCGATCGCCGAAGTCGCGATGAGCTACACCGGTGACCTGTCCGATCCCGCCGAGAACCTCTACACACTCGACTACTACCTCAAGCTCGCCGATCAGATCGTCGAGGCGGGGGCGCACATACTCGCGATCAAGGACATGGCCGGGTTGCTCCGCCCGCAGGCCGCGCACCAGCTGATCACCGCGCTACGCAGCCGCTTCGACCTGCCGGTGCACGTGCACACCCACGACACCCCCGGCGGGCAGCTGGCAACGTACCTCGCCGCCTGGCAGGCGGGCGCTGCTGCCGTGGACGGGGCCTCCGCGCCGCTGGCGGGCACCACCAGTCAGCCGGCGCTGAGCTCGATCGTGGCGGCCACCGCCCACACCGAGTACGACACGGGGTTGTCTCTGGACGCGGTGTGCGAGCTCGAGCCGTTCTGGGAGGCACTGCGAAAGGTCTACGCGCCCTTCGAGAGTGGACTACCCGCGCCCACCGGCCGGGTGTACCGCCATGAGATCCCCGGCGGTCAGTTGTCTAACCTGCGCCAGCAGGCCATCGCACTCGGACTCGGGGATCGCTTCGAGGAGATCGAGGCCAGCTACGCCGCGGCGGACCGCGTGCTGGGCCGGCTGGTGAAGGTGACACCGTCGAGCAAGGTGGTCGGCGACCTCGCGCTCGCCCTCGTCGGCGCCGGCGTCAGCGCCGACGAATTCGCCGCCGACCCTTCGCGGTTCGACATCCCCGACTCGGTGATCGGGTTCCTGCGCGGGGAACTCGGCGACCCGCCGGGCGGCTGGCCGGAGCCGTTGCGCACCAAGGCGCTGGCCGGCCGCGCCCCGGCCAAGCCGGAGCAGGAGCTCAGCGCCGACGACGAGGCGATGTTGGCACAGGCGGGCCCGAAACGCCAGGCGGCCCTCAACCGTCTGCTGTTCCCTGGCCCGACAAAGGATTTCGAGGCGCACCGCGAACTCTTCGGCGACACGTCGAGCCTGTCGGCCAATCAGTTCTTCTACGGGCTTCGCCACGGCGAGGAGCACAAGGTGCAGTTGGAACGTGGCGTCGAGTTGCTCATCGGCCTGGAAGCGATCTCCGACCCCGACGAGCGGGGCATGCGCACGGTGATGTGCATCCTCAACGGACAACTTCGGCCGGTGGTGGTGCGTGACCGCAGCGTCGCCGCCGACATCCCGACCGCCGAGAAGGCCGATCGCGCCAACCCCGATCACGTCGCCGCGCCGTTCGCGGGCGTGGTCACCGTCAACGTCGCCGCCGACGAGACGGTGGAGGCCGGCCAGACCATCGCCACCATCGAGGCGATGAAGATGGAGGCTGCCATCACCGCGCCAAAGGCCGGCAAGGTCGTCAGGGTGGCGGTCTCGGAGACGGCCCAGGTCGAAGGCGGCGACCTGCTGGTGGTGGTCGGTTCGGCGGGCAGGGGCGATGGGGCCACGCGCGAAGCGCAGGCGACGACCGGGGGATCAACCTGACCCGCATCGTCGCCGGCGCCTTCGGGGGCCGACGAATCACGGTGCCGCAGAGTCGCTCTGGCCGTGGAACCCGCCCTACCACCGACCGGGTTCGCGAGTCGCTGTTCAACGTGCTGGCCGCTCGGATCGACTTCGCGGGAACAGCGGTGCTCGACCTGTACGCGGGTTCGGGCGCGCTGGGCCTGGAGGCGCTGTCACGGGGGGCGGAGTCGGCGGAGTTCGTTGAGGCCGACGCGCGTGCGGCGAGCGTCATCGCCGACAACATCGCTGCGCTGGGTGCCGCCGGCGCGACCGTGCGGCGCGGAACCGTGGCCGCGGTGCTGTCGAGTGGCGCCCCTCGCCCCGTGGACGTGGTGTTCGCCGACCCGCCCTATGACGTCCGATCCGCTGAGATCGCCGTGATGCTGGACGCTTTGGCGGCGGGTGGCTGGACCGCCGAGGGCACGCTGGTGGTCGTCGAACGGCCGGCGTCCGGCGCGGCGCTGGAGTGGCCGCGGGGCTGGCGGGTGTGGCCGTCGCGCACCTACGGCGACACCCGCCTGGAGCTGGCTGAGGTGTCCGAACAGTCCTGATAGCCTCGTCGCTCATGAGCGGCGCGGTATGCCCGGGATCCTTCGACCCGGTGACTCTCGGCCACATCGACGTGTTCGAGCGCGCGGCTGCGCAGTTCGACGAGGTGGTCGTCGCGGTGCTGATCAACCCGAGCAAGAAGGGCATGTTCGATCCCGACGAGCGCATCGCGATGATCGAGGAGTCGACCGCGCATCTGATGAACCTTCGGGTGGAGTCCGGCCAGGGACTGGTCGTCGACTTCGCGAAGGCCCGGGGGCTGACCGCGATCGTCAAGGGTCTGCGCACGGGCACCGACTTCGAATACGAACTGCAGATGGCCCAGATGAACAAGCACATCGCCGGCGTCGACACCTTCTTCGTCGCGACCACGCCGCGCTATTCGTTCGTGTCCTCGTCGCTGGCCAAGGAAGTCGCCACGCTTGGCGGAGACGTGTCCGAGCTACTGCCCGCGGCCGTCAACGCGCGGCTCAGCAACAAGCTGCGGCAAGGTTAATTTCACCGCGTGCCGGGTAGGCCGTAGGTGGCGCACAGCCCCTTCGCGCCCCCACCAACCCGGAATTCGCAGGAGGTTTCTGCCATGGTCGAGACATTCGTCCAGTCCACCGACGACGTCGTCCGATTCCTCAAGGACCAGCACAACCTGATCAAGGACATGTTCGACGAGGTGCTGTCGGCGTCGAGCGACGAGGCCCGCGAGAAGGCGTTCGTCAACCTTCGCCAACTGCTTGCGGTACACGAGACCGCCGAGGAGATGGTGGTCCATCCGCGCGCCCGCAACGAGATCGGTGACGGCGACGAGGTGGTCGACGCGCGCCTCAAGGAGGAGCACGACGCCAAGGAGCAGTTGTCGAAGCTGGAGAACATGGACGTCGGCTCCAAGGAGTTCATCGATGAGCTGACCACGTTCCGCGACGCGGTGATCCAGCACGCCGAGGCCGAGGAAGCCGAGGAGTTCAACAAGCTGCAGGCCAAGCTCGACTCCGACGACCTCGGGCGGATGGCCAAGGCGGTCCAGGCGGCCGAGGCCATCGCGCCGACGCGTCCGCACCCCGGTGTCGAGTCGGCCAAGCTCAACTTCGCCGTGGGCCCGTTCGCATCGATGCTCGACCGCGCACGGGACGTTATCGGCGGGGCGCTCAGATAACTAGGCGCCTGACATAATGTGCGGCGAGCAATTCAGACCGGAGTTGCAGCCTGGGGAAGCCGCGGCACAGCAAGATCACTGAGTCGCGACACACCGAGCCGGAAGCCGAGTCACAGAGGCAACACCAGGCACACTAGTAACCGCCAACTACGCCTGGAGGGTGTTGCCGTGTACCGAGTCTTTGAGGCGCTCGATGAACTGAGCGCGATTGTGGAAGAAGCCCGCGGCGTGCCGATGACGGCTGGCTGCGTGGTGCCTCGCGGCGATGTGCTCGAGCTGGTCGACGACATCAAGGACGCCATTCCCGGTGACCTCGACGACGCCCAGGACGTCCTCGACGCCCGCGACGGGTTGCTGCGGGAAGCCAAGGAACACTCCGATTCCATGGTGTCGACGGCCACCGCCGAAGCCGACTCCCTGCTCAACCACGCCCGCGCTGAGGCCGACCGCCTGCTCGCCGACGCCAAGGCCCAGGCCGACCGCATGGTCGCCGAGGCGCGTCAGCACAGCGAGCGGATGGTCGGCGAGGCCCGGGAGGAGGCCGGCCGGATCGCCGCGACCGCCAAGCGCGAGTACGAAGCCAGCACCGGACGGGCCAAGACCGAGGCCGACCGGCTCATCGAGAGCGGCAACCTCGCCTACGAGAAGGCCGTGCAGGAAGGCATCAAGGAACAGCAGCGGCTGGTGTCGCAGACCGAGATCGTGCAGACCGCGACGAACGAGGCCACGCGTCTGATCGATTCGGCCCACGCCGAGGCCGACCGGCTGCGCGGAGAATGCGACATCTACGTCGACAGCAAGCTGGCCGAGTTCGAGGACTTCCTCAACGGCACGCTGCGGTCGGTGGGACGGGGCCGTCACCAGTTGCGCACCGCCGCGGGAACGCACGACTACGCGGCTCGCTAGCGACCTGGGCCGTCGCCGTAGGATTGACGTCTATGGCGACGCATGCGAAAACGACGGGCCACCGCGCGTCACAATCGCCGCTCGTGATCAACATCGCCCGGCTCGGGCGCAGGCCCGGTTCGATGATGACCGTCTCGGAGTCCGTGCCGAACCCGTCGCGCATCGGGCTTGATCTGATCGGTATTGATGAGGGCGCGCCGTTGGCGCTGGATCTGCGGCTCGAGTCGGTATCGGAGGGAGTGCTGGTCACCGGCACCGTCTCGGCGCCGACGTCGGGAGAGTGCGCGCGCTGCCTGACCCCGGTTACCGGGGCGGTCGACATCGAGCTGACCGAGTTGTTCGCCTACCCGGACAGCGCGACCGACGAGACCACCGACGCCGACGAGTTGGGGCGCGTCGAGGATGACGCCGTCAACCTGGAACAGCCCATCATCGACGCGGTCGGGCTGGCGCTGCCGTTCGCCCCGCTGTGCGGACCGGACTGCGCGGGCCTGTGTCCGCACTGCGGTGTCGCGTTGGCCACCGCCGAACCCGGCCACCACCACGAGCAGATCGACCCGAGGTGGGCCAAGCTCGCGAACGTGTTCGACGAGGACGCAAGTGAGTGACCGGGCGGCGCTGCTGGCGGCGCTGGGCGTGCACCTGTCCGACGACATGCTCACGATGGCGCTGACACACCGCAGCTACTCGTATGAGAACGGTGGCCTGCCCACCAACGAGCGGCTGGAGTTCCTCGGCGACGCGGTGCTCGGGCTGACGGTCACCGAGGAGCTGTACAACCGCCATCCAGACCGGTCCGAGGGTGATCTGGCCAAGCTGCGCGCCAGCATCGTCAACACCCAGGCGCTGGCCGACGTCGGCCGTCAATTGTCCGACGGCGGGCTCGGGGCGCACCTGTTGCTGGGCAAGGGCGAGGAGAACTCCGGCGGCGCCGACAAGGCCAGCATCCTGGCGGACGGCGTCGAATCCCTGTTGGGCGCAATCTATATCGAGCACGGCATCACGGTCGCGCGGGATGTGATACTACGGTTGTTCGGCAGGCTGCTCGACACCGCACCCACGCTGGGCGCCGGGCTGGACTGGAAGAGCAGCCTGCAGGAACTGACAGCGTCGCGCGGGCTGGGCGCACCGTCCTACATCGTGTCCTCGACCGGACCGGACCATGACAAGGAGTTCACCGCGACGGTCCTGGTCACCGACGTCCAATACGGCCGCGGTGTCGGCCGGACGAAGAAGGAAGCCGAACTCAAGGCGGCCGCGGCGGCGTGGAACGCGCTGGCCGAAGCCGAGGTAGATGCCTGAGCTTCCCGAGGTCGAGGTCGTACGCCGGGGACTGCACGCGCACGTCGTCGACAAGACGATCACCGCTGTTCGGGTGCACCATCCGCGGGCGGTGCGCAGGCACGAAGCCGGCGCCGCCGATTTGACCGCGCGGTTGCTGGGCGCCCGCATCGTCGGCACCGGCCGCCGCGGGAAGTACCTGTGGCTGACCCTGGATGACGGCTCCGCAGTGGTGGTGCATCTCGGCATGAGCGGGCAGATGCTGCTGGGCGAACTGCCGATGCAGGATCATCTGCGCATCGCCGCTCTGCTCGACGACGGAACCGCGCTGAGCTTCGTCGACCAACGCACTTTCGGCGGCTGGATGCTCGCCGACCTGGTGACCGCCGACGGCAGCGAGGTGCCGCTGCCGGTCGCACATCTTGCCCGCGACCCGCTCGACCCGTTGTTCAATCGCGATGGCGTCGTAATGGTGTTGCGGCGCAAGCACTCCGAGATCAAACGCCAGTTGCTGGA
Source organism: Mycobacterium sp. IDR2000157661 (assembly GCF_022317005.1). Taxonomy (NCBI): domain Bacteria; kingdom Bacillati; phylum Actinomycetota; class Actinomycetes; order Mycobacteriales; family Mycobacteriaceae; genus Mycobacterium; species Mycobacterium sp. IDR2000157661. Next base: position 4,785,012 of record NZ_CP081006.1, on the reverse strand, counting down.
TCAGACGGTGGTGTCGGGCATCGGCAACATCTACGCCGACGAGGCGCTGTGGCGCGCTCGTGTCAACGGTGCCCGCCTGGCGTCGTCGCTGACCCGGTCGAAGCTGGCCGAGTTACTCGACGCCGCTGCGGAGGTGATGGCGGAGGCGCTCGGGCAGGGCGGCACCTCATTCGACTCGTTGTATGTCAACGTCAACGGCGAGTCCGGCTACTTCGACCGGTCGCTGGACGCCTACGGCCGCGAAGGTGAGCCGTGCCGGCGCTGCGGCGCGGTGATGCGACGGGAGAAATTCATGAACCGCTCGTCGTTCTACTGCCCCAGATGTCAAGCCCGACCGAGGGTGCGGCGGTGAGCGCTAGGTGCGAAATAGCATTCCTGGTTGCCGATCGGCGCAGATCACGACCAGGAATGCTATTTCGGCGGGAAGGGACCACGACATGACCGAACTGTGGGTGGAGCGAACCGCACAGCGCCGCTACACGGGGCGTAGCTCGCGGGGCGCCGAGGTGCTCGTCGGAAGCGAGGACATCGAGGGTGTGTTCACGCCGGGCGAGTTGATGAAGATCGCACTCGCGGCCTGCAGCGGCATGGCCAGCGACATACCCCTGCAGCGGCGCCTCGGCGAGGATTACCGGACGACGATCCGGGTATCCGGTCCGCCCGACCGCGAACAGGAGCGCTATCCGCTGCTCGAGGAGCGGATGCACCTCGACCTGTCCGGGCTGTCCGAGGAGGAGGCGGCGCGGGTGCTGACCGTGGTCGAACGAGCAGTGGACAAGGTGTGCACTGTCGGACGCACACTGAAGTCCGGGGCAGAAGTGACGTTTGAGGTTTCTGATGCAGGAGTTAGCTGAGGTACGACTGACGGCCTGGGTGCACGGTCACGTCCAGGGCGTCGGCTTCCGCTGGTGGACGCGCTCACGCGCACTCGAACTGGGGCTGACGGGCTACGCCGCGAACAAGGCCGACGGGCGTGTGCAGGTCGTCGCACAGGGTCCGAGGCGAAGCTGTCAGCAGCTGCTTGACCTGCTGCAAAGCGGCGACACTCCCGGCCGCGTCGACAAGGTCGTCGCCGACTTCAGCCAACCCGGCGACTCGCTACAAGGGTTCACCGAGCGTTAGCCTGCGCGACGGTAGTGTGGCACCTCGTGCACCTCAAGAGCCTGACCCTGAAGGGCTTCAAGTCGTTTGCTTCGCCGACGACGCTGCGCTTCGAGCCGGGCATCACCTGCGTGGTCGGGCCCAACGGTTCCGGTAAGTCCAATGTCGTCGACGCGCTCATCTGGGTGATGGGCGAGCAGGGTGCCAAGAGCCTGCGCGGCGGCAAGATGGAGGACGTCATCTTCGCAGGCACGTCATCGCGCCCGCCGTTGGGTCGCGCCGAGGTCACCGTCACCATCGACAACTCCGACGGCTCGTTGCCCATCGACTACTCCGAGGTGTCGATCACCCGCCGGATGTTCCGCGACGGCGGCAGCGAGTACGAGATCAACGGCAGCAGTTGCCGATTGATGGACATTCAGGAACTCCTCTCCGACTCCGGCATCGGCCGCGAGATGCACGTCATCGTCGGACAGGGCAAGCTGTCGGAGATCCTCGAGTCGCGGCCCGAGGACCGGCGCGCGTTCATCGAGGAGGCCGCAGGCGTCCTCAAGCACCGCAAGCGCAAAGAGAAGGCCGTCCGCAAGCTCGATTCGATGTCGGCCAACCTGGCCCGGCTCACCGATCTGACCACCGAGTTGCGCCGCCAGCTCAAGCCGCTGGGCCGGCAGGCGGAGATGGCGCGGCGCGCCCAGACCATCCAGGCCGATCTGCGCGATGCCCGGCTGCGGCTGGCCGCCGACGACTTGGTAAGGCGCAGATCCGAATTCGACAACACCAACCACGCCGAGACGACGCTGCGCCGTGAGCACGACGAGGTGGCGGCGCGGCTGGAGGCCAAGACGGTGGAGTTGGCCGCGCACGAGGCCGCCGTCGAAACGTTGAGCGAACGAGCCGATGCCGCCCAGCAACGGTGGTTCGCGCTGTCGGCGCTCGCCGAGCGCGTAGGTGCCACCGTGCGCATCGCCAGCGAGCGCGCCCAGCATCTCGACGGCGAGCCCGAGGCCTCGACCGGTCCGGATCCCGATGCCCTGGAGGCGCAGGCCGGCGAGGTCGCCGAGCAGGAACGTCAACTGCTCGACGAGCTGGCCGATTCCCGCACCAAGCTGGAAGCTGCCCGCGCCGAGCTGACCGAATGCGAGCGCCTCGCCGCCGAAGCCGAGCGGGCGCACCTGGCCGCCGCGCGCGCGGAGGCAGATCGGCGCGAGGGCCTGGCCCGACTCGCCGGACAGGTCGACACCATGCGCACCCGGGTCGAGTCGATCGACGAGACCGTCGCCCGGGTCACCGGCGGTATCGACGAGGCTGCCGCGCGGGCGCAGCACACCCAGGCCGAATTCGAGACCGTGCAGGGGCGGGTCGGTGAACTCGACGCCGGTGAGGTGGGCCTCGACGAGCACCACGACCGCACCGTCACCGCCCTGCGGTTGGCCGACGAACGGGTCGCCGAACTGCAGGCCGCCGAGCGCGGAGCCGAACGCCAGGTGGCGTCGCTGCGCGCACGCATCGAGGCGCTGTCGGTCGGCCTGGACCGCAGGGACGGCGCTTCCTGGTTGCAGAAGAACCACAGCGGCGCAGGACTTCTCGGCTCGGTCGCGAACCTGCTGAGGGTGCGCGACGGCTACGAGGTGGCGGTCGCCGCGGTGCTGGGTGCCGCCGCCGACGCCGTCGCCGCGGAGAACTCGGGGGCGGCCCGCGCCGCGGTCGCTGCCTTGAAGGAGTCCGACGGCGGGCGAGCGGCGATCGTGCTCAGCGACTGGCCCGGTGAAGCGCAGCCGCCGTCGGCCCAGCTGCCGGCCGGTGCGACCTGGGCGGTCGACATGGTGGATGCGCCGCCGCGTCTGCAGGGAGCGGTATCGGCGATGCTGGCCGACGTCGTCGTGGTGCCGGACCTGGACGCCGCGCTGGATCTCGTCGCCGCCCGACCGCGGCTTCGCGCGGTCACCACCGACGGCGACCTGGTCGGCGCGGGGTGGGTCAGCGGCGGATCGGACCGCAAGCCGAGCACGCTGGAGATCGCTTCCGAGGTCGAGAAGGCCCGCACCGAGCTGGTCGATGCCGAGAAGCAGGTCAGCGAGCTGGCTGCCGCGCTGGCCGGTGCGCAGGCTGAACAGGCGAGCCGTCAGGACGCCGCCGAGCAGGCGCTCGCGGCGCTCAACGAGTCCGACGCGGCGATCTCGGCGATCTACGAGCAGCTGGGCCGCCTGGGTCAGGACGCGCGCGCCGCCGACGACGAGTGGCAGCGGTTGATCCGGCAGCGCGACGAGCTGGAGGACAACCGCACGCGCACCGTCACCGAGCTGGCCGAGCTCGAGCAGCGGCTCCACAACGCGCAGCAGGAGCCGACTTTCGAAGCCGAGCCGGTCAACCGGCAGGAAACCACTGCCGCCGCGGAGGTGGCGCGGGCCGCCGAGGTGGAGGCCCGGTTGACGGTGCGCACCGCTGAGGAGCGCGCGAATGCCGTTCGCGGACGGGCTGATTCACTGCGCCGGGCGGCAACCGCCGAGCGTGAGGCGAGGCTGCGCGCTCAGCGTGCCAGGGAGGCGCGCGTGCTCGCCGCCGCTGTCGCCGCCTCGGTCGCGGAGTCGGGACGGGTTGTTGCGCAACGGTTGAGCGCCGTAGTCGCGGTGGCATCCCGGATCGGCGACCAGCTCGCAGCCGAACGCCGGCACCGCGCCGCAGCGCTGACCGAGACCCGCGAGGAGGTCAACGAGCTGACCGCGAGGATCAACGGCCTCACCGATGCGCTGCACAAGGACGAGGTCGCCAAAGCCCAGGCCGCGCTGCGCATCGAGCAACTCGAAGAGCACATCCTCGAACAGTTCGGCATGGCCACCGCCGACCTGGTCGCCGAGTACGGCCCCGATGTGCCGCTGCCGCCGACGGAACTCGAGATGGCCGAGTACGACCAGGCGCGGGAACGCGGCGAGCAGGTCACCGCGCCCGTGCCGATGCCGTTCGACCGGCCTACCCAGGAACGCCGCGCCAAGAAGGCCGAGCGCGAGCTCAACGAACTGGGCCGGGTCAATCCGCTGGCGCTCGAGGAGTTCGCCGCGCTGGAGGAGCGCTACAACTTCCTGTCGACGCAGCTCGAGGACGTCAAGGCAGCGCGCAAGGACCTACTCGATGTCATCGACGATGTCGACGCCCGCATCCTTCAGGTGTTCACCGAGGCCTACACCGACGTGGAACGCGAGTTCACCCAAGTGTTTTCGACGCTGTTCCCCGGGGGCGAGGGCCGCCTGCTGCTGACCAATCCCGAGGACATGCTGACCACCGGCATCGAGGTCGAGGCGCGGCCGCCGGGCAAGAAGATCAAGAGGCTCTCCCTGCTGTCCGGTGGCGAGAAGTCGCTGACCGCCGTGGCGATGCTGGTGGCGATCTTCCGGGCACGCCCGTCACCGTTCTACGTCATGGACGAGGTCGAGGCCGCGCTGGACGACGTGAACCTGCGCCGGTTGATCAGCCTGTTCGAGCAGTTGCGTGAGCGGTCCCAGCTGATCGTCATCACCCATCAGAAGCCGACGATGGAGGTGGCCGACGCGCTGTACGGCGTGACCATGCGCGACGACGGCATCACGGCGGTGATCAGCCAGCGCATGCGCGGTCAGGAACTCGTCGGCAGCGCCGCGAACTAGCGCCCCGTACGGGGGCGGGCGTCGCCGCATACCCAACTTGAGACAATGGCGCGGTGTTGGAAGCCCTCCCGTTAGGTCTCTGGATCGCGATCGCGGTCATCGCCGTTCTGCTGTTAGTCGCTCTTGTCGTCGGCCTGCTGCGCTACCGCCGCCGTCGCATCAGCCTGGCCAAGCCGGACACCACCAAGCCCATCGACCGGTCGGGGGGCTATACGGCCTCGTCAGGCATCACGTTCACGCAGTCGGCGCCTGCCCCGCCTGCCGACCGAATCGACACCAGCGGCCTGCCTGCGGTCGGAGATGACGCCACCGTGCCCCGCGACGCGCCGAAGCGCCCGATCGCCGATGTGCGCCTGCCGGAGCCGCCGGTCCAGGAGCCGCCGGTAGTCGAGGAGCCGCCGGTCGTCGAGGAACCGCCGGTCGTCCAGCCGCCGGCACCCGCCGAAGCACCCGTGCCCGCGGAGCCGGCCGTCGAGGAACCGGCCGCACTCGCGATCGACGAGATCGCGCCGACCGAAGGCAGGCTCGAGCGGTTGCGGGGCCGGCTGGCCAAGTCGCAGACCACGCTCGGTCGCAGCATGCTGGGGCTACTCGGTGGCGGCGACCTCGACGAGTCGTCCTGGGAAGAGGTCGAGGACACCCTGCTCATCGCCGACCTGGGTCCCGTGGTCACCGCGTCTGTGATCGCGGCCCTGCGTGAGCGCATGGCCAGCCGCAACGTGCGCTCGGAGGCCGACGCCCGAGCGGTCCTGCGCGAGGTGCTCATCGCCGAACTGCACCCCGAACTCGACCGTTCCATCAAAGCGCTGCCGCACGCCGACAAGCCCTCGGTGCTGCTCGTCGTGGGCGTCAACGGCACCGGAAAGACCACGACCGTCGGCAAGCTGGCCCGTGTGCTGGTCGCCGACGGTCGTCGCGTCGTGCTGGGTGCGGCCGACACGTTCCGCGCGGCCGCGGCCGACCAGTTGCAGTCCTGGGCATCGCGCGTCGGCGCGCAGGTGGTCCGCGGCGCCGAGGGCGCCGACCCCGCCTCCGTGGCGTTCGACGCCGTCGACAAGGGCATCGAGGACGGCGCCGACGTCGTCTGCATCGACACCGCCGGCCGCCTGCACACCAAGACCGGCCTGATGGACGAGCTCGGCAAGGTGAAGCGGGTGGTCGGTCGTCGCGCAGAAGTGGACGAGGTGCTGCTGGTACTCGACGCCACGATCGGGCAGAACGGTCTGCCGCAAGCGCGGGTGTTCGCCGAGGTCGTCGACATCACCGGTGTGGTGCTCACCAAACTCGACGGCACCGCCAAGGGCGGTATCGTCTTCCGCGTGCAGCAGGAGCTGGGCGTGCCGGTCAAACTCGTCGGCCTCGGTGAAGGTGCCGATGACCTGGCCCCGTTCGAGCCGGCGGCATTCGTCGACGCGCTGCTGGGCTGACCGGCTTCGAACTCCGCAGTCTCGCACGCGGTCGCAGGTTGCGCCGTGCGTAAGACGGCGAAACACGAGCGTAACGAGTTCGGCGTTTCCGTTCACGTAGTGGAAACGGATCAGAATCACCGGTGAAACGTCAGCCGAAGAGTCTCTTCGGGAGGCCGATCCGATCGGCGCACTTCCCCAAGGAGGTTCACACAAAGTGGTTTCAGCCTTACCCCTAGCCCTACCGGACGATGCGTTCGCGCCGTTCGGCCCAGACGGGTTGAGCTCGGGCGATACGGCGTGGGTGCTCACCGCCGCCGCTCTCGTGTTGTTCATGACCCCGGGTCTGGCGTTCTTCTACGGCGGGCTGTCGCGCCAGAAGTCGGTTCTCAACATGATGATGATGTCGTTCGGCGCCATGGGTGTCGTCAGCGTCATCTACGTGTTGTGGGGCTATTCAATGTCGTTCGCATCGGCCCACACCGGTGAGAGCGACATCCTCGGTATCTTCGACAACCCCTTCGCGCTGTTCGGGGTCAGTCAACTCACCGAAACCAGGGAAGTCGGCGAGCAGACCCTCTACGTCCTGGGCGGATTCGGTACGGTGCCCGCGATCGTCTGGGTGGGCTTCCAGCTGACGTTCGCGGTGATCACGGTCGCTCTCATCAGCGGGGCGGTCGCGGAGCGGATGAAGTTCGGCACCTGGTTGCTCTTCGGCGGCATCTGGGTCACGCTCGTGTACTTCCCACTCGCCCACATGGTCTGGGGCGGAGGCCTGCTGTCGGGCGCCGAGAACAGCATCGCCTCTTGGCTGTTCGGCTACGACTCTGAGGCGGGTGCGGCGAACGTCTCGCCGATCGACTTCGCCGGCGGCACCGTCGTACACATCAACGCGGGCATGGCCGCGCTCGTGCTGGCGCTGCTGATCGGTAGGCGCAGCGGCTTCGGCAGGATGGCGTTCCGTCCGCACAACATCCCGTTCGTGATGCTCGGCGCCGCCATCCTCTGGTTCGGATGGTTCGGCTTCAACGTGGGATCCGAGGGTGCGGCGGACATGTTGGCGGGGCAGGTGTGGGTCAACACCACTGCGGCCACAGCGGCGGCGATGCTGTCCTGGTTGCTGGTGGAACGCATCCGAGACGGCCACGCCACCAGCGTGGGCGCCGCCTCGGGTGTCGTCGCCGGCTTGGTCGCGATCACGCCGGCCTGCGCTTCCCTCTCCGCGATCGGATCACTGATCCTGGGCGCGATCGCCGGCGTGTTGTCGGCACTGGCGATCGGACTGAAGTACAAGTTGGGCTATGACGATTCGCTCGACGTTGTCGGGGTACACCTCGTCGCAGGCCTTTGGGGCACGGTCGGTATCGGGTTCCTGGCCACCGAAACGGGGCTGTTCTACGGCGGTGGTGTTCAGCAGTTGGTGGTCCAGGTGGTGATCGCTTTGGTGGCAGTGGCGTTCACTGGCATCATGACGGCCATCATCGCCTTCCTGGTGAAGCCGATGGGGTGGCGAGTGAGCACGGAAGACGAGGACACCGGCATCGATGAGACCGAACATGCCGAAACGGCTTATGAACTCGTCTGATCGGCAAGAATTTCATCGGAAGGGATCAACCACATGAAGCTGATTACTGCGATCGTCAAGCCGTTCACGCTGGAAGACGTCAAGACCGGCCTGGAGCAGACGGGCATCCTCGGTATGACCGTCAGCGAGGTTCAGGGTTACGGACGCCAGAAGGGGCACACCGAGGTGTACCGCGGTGCCGAGTACTCCGTCGATTTCGTGCCGAAGGTGCGGGTGGAGGTGGTAGTCGATGACTCCGCGGTCGACAAGGTGGTGGACGTCATCGTCCAGGCCGCCCGGACCGGGAAGATCGGCGACGGCAAGGTGTGGGTCAGCCCGGTCGACACCGTGGTGCGGGTCCGCACCGGCGAGCGGGGAGCCGACGCCCTTTGAGCTGCTTGACCGACTGACGAGGTCGTTTCCCGGCCGAAGAACCACGAGCGTTGATCCCTAGGCCGGGAAAGGACATGAGATGACAGACCAGACAGATCCCGCCACCGGAGCCACCAGATGGAAGGCTCCGGCGGCGGGTTCGTCTCGTCCTGCCACCGATCTGGCTGCAGCGTGCGAGAAGCTGCTGGCGGGCGCCAAGCGACAACTCGATTCGGCGGCACTGCGGCACGCCCTGCAGGACCTGCACGACTTCTGGCTGACCACCAAAGCCACCGAGATCGGTATCACGCCGACCAGCGGCTTCGCCATCGTGGCCACCGGTGGTCTGGGCCGCGGCGAGTTGGTGCCGCATTCCGACCTGGACCTGACCCTCCTGCACGACAACATGCCTGCCGAGGTGGTCGCCCAGGTCGCCGAATTACTGTGGTATCCGTTGTGGGACGCCAACATTCGGATCGACCACAGCGTTCGTACGGTGCCTGAGGCGCTTCAGGTGGCCGGTCAGGACATCTCTGCGGGCCTGGCCATGCTCGAAGCCCGCCACATCGCAGGCGATTCGGATCTCTCGACATTGCTGATCACCGGAGCCCGACGACAATGGCGCACCGGCATCGCATCACGATTCGACGATCTCGTCGAACACACAAGGGCCCGGTGGCAACGCAGCGGCGAGATCGCCCACCGCGCCGAGCCGGACCTCAAGTGCGGCCGCGGGGGCCTGCGCGACGTGCAACTGCTCAACGCGCTGGCGATCGCGCAGCTGACCGACGTGTACCCGAACCGGTCGTCGGCCTCACCGCTGAGCACGCTGGGCGAGGCGCATCTCGGGCTGCTGAACGTGCGCACCGAACTGCACCGTGTCGCCGGGCGCGGTCGCGAACTCCTGCTCGCCCAGCATGCCGACGAGATCGGGGCCGCGCTGCACATCGGGGACCGATTCGATCTGGCGCGCATGCTGTCCGACGCCGCACGCACCATCAGCTTCTACGTCGACTCCGGCATCCGCACGGCTGCCAACGCGTTGCCGCGGCGCGGGTTCGCCGCACTGCGGCGCCCGCCGCGTCGCCCCCTCGACGAGGGTGTCATCGAGTTCACCGGTGAGGTGATACTCGCGCGCGACGCCCGCCCGGGGCGCGATCCGGGTCTGATCCTGCGAGTCGCGGCCGCATCGGCGACCACCGGGCTGCCGATGGCGGCATCCACTTTGGCGCGGTTGGCCGAGACCGCGCCCGAATTGCGCACTCCGTGGCCGCGTCAGGCGCTCAAGGACCTGCTGGTGATGTTGGCCGCCGGGCCGGCAACGGTGGCCACCATCGAGGCGCTTGACCGAACAGGCCTGTGGGGCAGGCTCTTCCCGGAATGGGGAGCGGTGCGCGACCTACCACCGCGCGATGTCGTGCATATCTGGACCGTGGATCGGCACCTCGTCGAAACGGTCTCGCGGGCAAGCGCGTTCACCACGCGGGTGTCCCGTCCGGACCTGCTGATGCTGGGTGCGTTGTGCCATGACATCGGCAAAGGCCGCGGCGGCGACCACAGCGTGATAGGGGCCGAACTGGCCACGCAGATCGGCACCCGACTGGGACTGTGGCCGTCGGACGTCGAGGTGCTGTCGAAGGTGGTGCGCCACCATCTGCTGCTCGCGCACACCGCAACCCGGCGCGACCTGCAGGACCCCACCGTGATCGCCGCGGTGGTCGACGCCATCGACGGCGACCTGGTGCTGCTGGAACTGCTCTCGGTGCTGTGTGAGGCCGATTCGCTGGCCACCGGCCCCGGCGTCTGGGGCGATTGGAAGGCCTCGCTCATCGGGGATCTGGTGCGCCGCTGCCGAATGGTGATGGCCGGTGAGGACCTGCCACAGCCCGATCCCATTGACCCGCACTATCTTTCGCTCGCTGCCGAGGTCGGCGTGCATGTCGAGCTGACGTCGGGCGACAGCCCGCACATCTACCACGTCACGATGATCGCGCCCGACCGGCGTGGCCTGCTGTCCAAGGCCGCGGGTGTGTTGGCGCTCAATTCCCTGCGGGTGCATTCGGCGTCGGTCAATGGCCACGCGGGCTCGGCGATCAACACGTTCGTCGTCTCGCCGCACTTCGGGACGCCGCCCGCGGCGGAATTGTTGCGTCAGCAGTTCATCCTGGCGCTCGACGGCGAGCTGGACGTCCTCGAATCGCTCGACCAACGTGATCGGGACGCGCTTGCCCACGGCAGCGGCAGGGCAGGCGAGGTGCCCGCGGCGGTACCTATAAACCACGTCGCCGCCCCACCGCGCATCCTGTGGTCGGACGGTGCCGCGACCGGTGAACAGGTGGTGCAGGTCCGCAGTACCGACCGGACCGGCCTGCTGGCCCGTCTGACCGCGGTCTTCGAGCGCGACGGCGTCGACATCGCGTGGGCGAAGGTGACCACGATGGGCTCGTCGGTGGTCGACGTCTTCGGCATCACGGCCAGCGCAGACATCCGCGAGGAGCTCGAACGGGACCTGTACGCGGTACTGCCCGCGCCGCCGCCGCGCAAGCCGGTGTCGGAGGCCAGCTAGCCTGCTCAGCCGACGGGTGCGACCGGCGCCAGTGTGAAGGTGGTCTTCGGAGCCTTCGGGCCAGGCGTCGGCGCGGGCTTCGTCGGCGATGGCGGTCCGGCGGGAACGTCGGGGTTGGCCGCCTCTGACGGCGGTGCGGACGGCGTGTTGGACGCGGCGATGGCGGGCGCAGTGCAGAGGTGTGTCGACGGATCGTAGTTGCCACCGTGAGTCAGGCAGCATCCCTCGAGCAGACTGTCGTGCTGTTCGACGGTGATGTCGCCATGGAGGAATTGGTCGCTGACGGGGTCATAGCACTCGTTGAACTTGCCCGGGTTCCAAGCGGGCGACGCGCACGCTACTGCAGTTTCGCCGACGGCGCTGCCCGTGAGCGTGGCCGCCGCCGCGAGCATGACGGCGGGCAATAGGCGACGCACGGTCAACGAGGTAACACGGAAAGGCATGGCGGTCATCCAACCGGCGTGACTGGCGTAAGGGGCGCGAGCGTGAGAGACGTCTTCGGCGTTGACGGTTTCGGTCCGGGCTTGGTCGGCGGGGGGCCGGCAGGAACGTCGGGCGCGGCCTCGGACGGCGGGGCGGACGGGGTGCTGGCTGCGATTGCGGGAGGGGCGGCACAGTCGCCGAAGAATTCTCCGGGTTCCCACCGACCGCCTGCGGCGTAACAGCAGAAACGGTACTCGTTCTCAGCGAACTCGACGGGGATGTCTCCTTCTCGGAACCTTTGGTTTACGTCGGCTAGGCACTGGTCGTAGTATCCGACATCAAGTTCGGCGTTCGCGGTTGCGGGGTCGACCAGTGCAGTGCTGGCGAGCGTGGCCGCTACTGCGATGATCGCCGCGGGCAGTATGCGACGCAACGGCAACGGGGCGGCTCGGAGAACGCGGGTTGGCATTGTTCCTCCTCAACGGGTCCCCGACCGTCACTGAAGTCCCGACGCTAGCTCGCCCGAACCGCCCAAGGAATAGGGCGTTCGCCTATGGATTGGCCATGTAGCGGCCGAGTTCGGCCCGCGAGCGGATGCCGAGCTTGCGGTAGATGCGCGCGAGGTGAGCTTCGACCGTCTTCGGACTGATGAACAGCGCCGCTGCGACCTCCCGGCGCGTCATGCCCGACGCGAGCAGTTCGGCGACTCGTCGCTCTGACGGCGTCAACTCGGCAGCCGCCACGACACCAGAAGTGCGACGGTTCAATTCGGCTCGGGCGCGATCTGCCCACAGCGCAGTGCCGAGCTCGTCGAACACGCGGAGCGCTTCCCGCAAGGTGGCGTCGGCGTTTTTGTCTCGCTGACGACGCTGAATCTGGCCCCACAGCAACAGGGTTCGCGCCCGTTCGAACGGCATCGGCAGTCGGTCATGTTCGGTAAGCGCCCGATTGGCCGCCTCCGAGGCGGCGTCGACGTCACCTCGGGCGGCCAGCAGCATCGCGCGGCACCGTGCGCTCGCGGTGAGCATCCACTCGCGGTTCAGGCGGCGTCCGTTGCCCTCGAGGATCTCGACCAGTGCTTCGGCGTCGTCCAGCCGCCCTGTGTGGAGCAGCGCCTCGACGGCATCCGGAAGGAACCACGCGACGAAGATCTCCGTGCCGCGGGGGTGCTGTTCAACCCTGCGCAGGACGGGTTCGAGTACGTCGAGCGCTGCGTCGAAACGGCCGAGCGATACCTCGAGAAACCCCGCCGTCGAGTGCAACCAGGTGATCAGATAGGTCGAACCGCTGCGCCGGATCGCCTCGGTGGCCTGCCCGATGTGTCGACGCGCATCCGCTTCGCGGCCCGCGTACGCGTCGAGCAGCGCCCGCAGCATCAGGGCCACACCCATCGGCAGCCAACCGTCGAGGTGCGAGGCCCGCTCGAGCGCATCCGCGGTGATCGAACCGGCGTTGGCGAAGTCGCCGCGCCACGTTTCGTTGAGGACGCTGAGGAACGCCACGAACATCAGCTCGCTCTCCTCGCCGCGCTCGATCAGATCCTTCCTGATGGCCCGAAACAGGTGGTGCGCGGCGTCGTGCTGACCGGTCCACGCCAGCAGCGAGGCACGGTGTACGGTCGGGCGAAGCTGCACCCACACCGGCACGTCGTGCGGCTCGATCGACACCGCCCGCGCATGCGCCTCGTCGTCGACACCGTCTCCGAGGAGAAAATTCACGATCACCTGCATGCTGAGCGCCGAGCTAGACAGCTGCGCCTGGTGGAGCGTCGTCGCCTCGCCGACAGCGTCGGCGATACTGCGCGCCGCCGCCTCGAGTTGGCCCGCGTTGAGCTGAGCCAGCGCCAGCGGCACCAGGATTCGCGCCCGCTGTTCGGCGTCGGCCCCCGCCTCGACGAGTGCCCGGACCAGCCGGTCGATGCCCGCTGCCCAGCTGCCGTCGGTCAGCTCGATCACGGCGAGCAGAGTCAACGCCTGCGCGCGATGCGCACCCGGGGCCGGCGCGGCGGCGACCTCCTCGAGTTGCGCGCGTGCCGCTGTGCTGTCACCGGCGGTGAAACTGTTGCTGGCCAACGCTATCCGGCGCTGTGGCGTATCGGCGCCCAGCGCAACAGCCATCTCGATGAGTTCGGCGGCCGCAGCAGGCGCTCCGCGGATGCGGGCCAACTCAGCGGCGGTGTCCAGTGCCTCGATGGTCTGGTCGTCGGGCTCGGTGGCGGCCAGCGCGAGATGACGGGCGCGTGGTTCGGGGTCGTCGATGATCTCGGACAGGCGTCGATGCATGGTCCGACGCGCAGCCGGGTCTGCGTCGGTGTAGACACCCCAGCAGAGCAGTGGATGTGTGAATCGCAGTGCAGCACCCCGGATTTCGACGAGGTTGTTGGCCTCGGCCGACTCGACCAACGAGGTCACGCGTGCGGCGCTGCTGCGCACAGCGCGCGCCACCACATCGACCGTCGGGGACGACGCCGAAGCCGCCGCCAGTAGCACTGCCCGGACGTCGGGACACAGCCCGTCGACCCTGGCCCGAACCAGTCCGGACAGCGTCGGTGGCAGCAACCCGAGTTGACCGTCGTGGTCGTCGTCGACGGCGCGCGCCAACTCCAGCGCGTAGAAGGGGTTACCGCCTGAGATCTCGTGGATGCGCACCATCGTCGGTCGCGGGAACACTCGAGCCGAACTATGGGCGACCACCGCTCGGGTGCCGGCGAGGTCCAGCGGACTCAACCGGATACGTCGGACGTGACGACTCCCGTCCACCGCGATCTGTCCTGCAACGGTGGCGCCGGCCGAACCGGCGCGGTGGGTGAACAGCAGACCGACGCACCCGGTGAGCCGCCGCGCGACGAACGCCAACGCCGCCGAACTCGATGAGTCGAGCCACTGCAGGTCATCGATCGCCAGCAGCACGGGTGAGCCGGTGGCCAGCCGGGTCACGACCGACAAGAAGCCGGTGGCCACGGCTCTGGGATCGGTGGCGATGTCGCTCGGACTGGCGCGCAACGTCACCGCGTCGAGTGCGAGCCGCTGCGGAAGAGGAAGATCTGTCCAGTCCGCGGGCTCGGCGCCGGACAACATGTCGGCCATGGCGGAGTAGGCCAGCACCGACTCCGCCGCGGCGGGGCGCGTCGACAGCACCCGAAAGCCACCTCGGCGTGCCGACTCCAGTGCGGCGGTCCACACTGTTGTCTTGCCGATACCCGGCTCGCCCTCGAATATCAGAGTGGACGGACTCATCCGGGCCGACGCCAAAAGCTCGGCAACCGCCCCCAGCTCGAGCGCACGGCTCACGACCCGCCCGTTCATTGACCGGTATCTTATCCTGGCGTTTTGCGGCTGGCGGGTCCGCGACCACGCCGCACTGATGCGCCCGCGCAGGTGTAGCCCGGTTCGAGGCCAGTAATGTGGCAGCCGTGTTTGAATCCCTGTCCGACCGGTTGACCGGCGCCCTGCAGGGGCTGCGCGGCAAGGGGCGGTTGACCGACGCCGATATCGACGCGACCGCCCGGGAGATCCGGCTGGCGTTGCTGGAAGCCGACGTGTCGCTACCCGTCGTGCGGGAGTTCGTCAACCGGATCAAGGAGCGCGCCCGCGGTGCCGAGGTGTCCGGTGCGCTCAACCCGGCTCAGCAGGTCGTCAAGATCGTCAACGACGAGCTGATCGGGATCCTCGGCGGCGAGACCCGCCAACTGGCTTTCGCCAAGACTCCGCCGACGGTGATCATGCTCGCCGGCCTGCAAGGCTCCGGCAAGACGACGCTGGCCGGCAAGCTGGCGAGATGGCTTCGCGGCCAAGGTCATACACCGCTTTTGGTGGCCTGCGATCTGCAGCGCCCGGGGGCGGTCACCCAGCTGCAGATCGTCGGTCAGCGCGCCGACGTCGCGGTGTTCGCGCCGCACCCCGGCGTCTCCGACGCCGGATCGGCCGACGCCGGCCCCGGTGATCCCGTCGCGGTGGCGGCCGCCGGCCTGGCCGAGGCCAGGAGCAAGCACTACGACGTGGTCATCGTCGACACGGCCGGCCGGCTGGGCATCGACGACGAGCTGATGAGCCAGGCGGCCGCGATCCGCGACGCCGTCAGCCCCGACGAGGTCATCTTCGTCTTGGACGCGATGATCGGCCAGGACGCCGTCACCACGGCCGAGGCGTTCCGCGAGGGTGTCGGGTTCACCGGCGTGGTGCTGACCAAGCTCGACGGCGACGCCCGCGGTGGCGCCGCGCTGTCCGTGCGCGAGATCACCGGGGTGCCGATCCTGTTCGCGTCCGCGGGCGAGAAACTCGAGGACTTCGACGTCTTCCACCCCGACCGGATGGCCGGCCGCATCCTTGGCATGGGCGACGTGCTCACCCTCATCGAGCAGGCCGAGCAGGTCTTCGACGCGCAGAAGGCCGAGGAGGCCGCGGCCAAGATCGGCAGCGGCGAGCTGACGCTCGAGGACTTCCTCGAACAGATGCTGGCCATCCGCAAGATGGGTCCGATCGGCAACCTGCTGGGCATGCTGCCGGGCGCGGGCCAGATGAAGGACGCCCTGGCCGCCGTCGACGACAGGCAACTCGACCGGCTTCAGGCCATCATCCGGGGCATGACGCCCGAGGAGCGCGCCGACCCGAAGATCATCAACGGCTCACGGCGGTTGCGCATCGCCAACGGCTCCGGTGTGACGGTCGGTGAGGTCAACCAGCTCGTCGAACGGTTCTTCGAGGCTCGCAAGATGATGTCGCAGATGGCCGGTCAGATGGGGATGCCGTTCGGGCGCAAGTCGTCTCGCAAGAACACGAAGAACAAGAAGAAGGGCAAGAAGGGTGGGCGAGGACCGACGCCGCCGAAGACGCGCAATCCGCTCGGCGCCGGGATGGCGGGCATGCCGCCGGGTTTCCCCGACCTGTCTGACATGCCCAAGGGCCTCGACGAGCTGCCACCCGGGCTCGCCGACATCGACCTGTCGAAGCTGAAGTTCCCGGGTCAGAAGTAGCGTGCCCCACCCGGCTCTTCATGTCCGTGGCCTCGGGCTGCCCGACGGCGAGCCCGTTCAGTGGTGGATCGTCGACGGTGTTCTCAGCTCGGAGCCCGTCGGCGGTGCTGACACGGTGTTCGGTGCCGACGGCGCCGACGGCTGGGTCGTGCCCGGTCTGGTCGACGCGCACTGTCACGTCGGACTCGGCGAGCACGGTCCGCTCGACGATCTCGATGACTGCGTCGCGCAGGCCGAGGCCGAGCGGGACGTCGGTGCGCTGCTGCTGCGCGACTGCGGATCTCCGATCGACACGCGCGCTCTTGCCGACCGCGACGACCTGCCCGAAATCATCCGCGCGGGCCGCCATCTCGCCCGACCCAAGCGGTATCAGCGCGGGTTCGCGGCCGAACTCGACGACGAATCGCAGCTGCCGGACGCGGTGGCCGAGCAGGCCCGCTTCGGCGACGGTTGGGTCAAACTGGTCGGCGACTGGATCGACCGCGACGCAGGCGATCTAGCCCCGCTGTGGTCCGACGATGTGCTGCGGCAGGCGATCAAGGCCGCCCACGACAATGGTGCGCGCGTGACGGCTCACGTGTTCGGGGAGGAGGCGCTGCCCGGGCTGATCAAGGCGGGCATCGACTGCATCGAGCACGGCACCGGGCTCACCGAGGACACCGTGGACTTGATGGTCGAGCACGGTACCGCGCTGGTCCCGACGTTGATCAACGTCGCCAACTTCCCCGGCATCGCGGACGCGGCCGCGAAGTATCCGAAGTACTCGCGGCACATGCGCGACCTGCACCGGAACTGTACGGCGCGGATCGCCGCCGCCAGGGAGGCCGGCGTGCCGATCTACGCGGGCACCGATGCGGGCAGCATGGTGGCCCATGCACGCATCGCCGACGAGATCGACGCGTTGACCGGCATCGGGATGAGCCCGATCGACGCGTTGGGAGCGGCCAGCTGGAACGCCCGCGCGTGGCTGGGCCGCCCGGGACTCGAGCACGGGGCGTCCGCGGACCTGGTCTGCTATTCGGAGGATCCGCGCCTCGGGGCCGCCGTCGTCGATAATCCTGACCTGGTCGTGTTGCGGGGGCGGGTGTACCGGGGACGGCCTATTGGCTGAAGCCCCAGTCGAAGAGATTGATCGCCTGGCCGTACAGGTCGCCGGTGCCGTACAACTGCGCCACCACCAGCCGACGGCCGTTGCGCTGCGCCGCGGCGACGTAGGTGTTGCGGGCCAGGTTGGTGTAGCCGGTCTTGCCGACGAGTGTGCCCGGGTAGCGCTTCAGCAGTTGGTTCTGGTTGGTGATGGTCTTCGGGCCGTCATCGGTGGGAAACAGGGACGACGGTTGGGCGACGATCGCGGCGAAGGCCGGGTAGCGCAGCGCCGCCCGGTAGATCAGCGCGAGGTCGTTGGCCGTGGTGAACGCCTCCTTTCCCGGTCCGTCCAGGCCTGACGGCGACGAGGCCCGGGTGCTGCGCGCTCCCAGCGCCGCCGCCTTGGCGTTCATCTTCGAGACGGCCACCTGGTAACCACCGAGCCCGTCGGCCAGCACGTTGGCCGCGTCGTTACCGGACACCAGCATCAGACCGTCGAGCAGTTGGCGCACCGTGTACGCGCGGCCGGCTGTCACTCCGGCGCAGGAGCATTCGACATCGGCGGCGGCCGGGCGCGCCGCGATCACCGCGTTGAGCGGAAGGTGGTCGAGCACCACGATCGCCAACAACGCCTTGATGGTGCTCGCGGGGGCGTGCGGCTCATAGGGATTGCGCGAGGCCAGTATTCGTCCCGAGTCGAGGTCGGCGAGCACCCACGCCTTCGCGGGTCCGTCGGGCAGCGCGACGGCGCCCGACGGTTCACCCCCCGGCTGGGCGGGCGCGGGGGGAGCGACGCCGATGGCTTGGGGCACCGCAAGGACCAGCGCGATGGCCAACGCAGCCAGCGGTTTTCGCATGACCGCCGAGCGTATCGGTCACGTTCCCCGATGCGGTCTCGGATGCATTGCGATTGCGCAACTCTACCGATGCCGCCGTTTGGTCTAGAGCGTGCCGATGCTGGCGCCCGGACTCACCGCGAAGCCCCAGTCGAGCAGGCTTTCCGCCTGATCCCAGTAGGTCGGTTGGCCGGGTTTGTCCATGCCGAACATCAACGCGATGACCAGGCGGCGTCCGTCGCGCTGGGCGCCGCCGACGAACGTCTTCTGCGCACGGTCGGTGAATCCAGTCTTGCCGCCGAGTGTGCCGGGGTAACGCTTGAGCAGCTCGTCCTGGTTGACCAGCACCTTGTCCCCGCTCTTGGTGGGGAACACCGCGCTCGGCTGGGCGGTGATGGCGGCGAACACCGGGTTGGCCATCGCGGCCCGGAAGATCACCGCCAGGTCGTGCGGCGAGGACCACATGTCGATGCCCGGGCCGTCGAGTCCCGACGGCGACGCGACGTTGGTGCCGTACGCCCCGATCAGGGCGGCCTTGGCGTTCATCTTCGTCACCGCGACCTCGCGGCCGCCGAGCATGGTGGCCAGCGTGTTGGCCGCGTCGTTGCCCGACACCAACAGGATCGCCTCGAGGAGTTGGCGGGTGGTGTACACCATTCCCGGTGTCACCCCGGCGCAGTTGCACTCGACCTGCGTGTCGGCCTCGTCGGCGACGACGGTCATGTCCAGCGGTAACTCGTCGAGCACGGTGAGCGCCAGCAGCACCTTGATGGTGCTGGCGGGCGCGTACTGGCCGTACTCGTCGCGGGCGGCGAGCACCGCACCGGTGTCCATGTCGGCCACGATCCACGCCTGGGCGGGACCAGCGGGGATCGGCAACGAACCCGACGGCTGGCTGATGTCCAGCGGCGCGGCGGTCGCGGTGGCGGTCCCTCCGGCCACCAGTGCGACGGCGGCCACCATGCAGATGAACAGCTTGCGCATGAGGAGGCAGCCTAGTCGTGTTCAATCGAGCCATGTTGAGCCTGGAGGAGATTTCGGACCGCCTGGAGATCCAGCAGTTGTTGATCGACTACTCGACGGCGATCGACCAGAAGCGGTTCGACGACCTCGACCGGGTGTTCACCCCGGACGCCTACATCGACTACACCGTCACGGGCGGAATCGACGGCTTTTTTCCGCAGGTCAAGACCTGGCTGAAGGAGGTGTTGCCGAACTTCCCTGCCTACTACCACATGCTGGGCAACGTCGACGTCCGGATCTCCTACGATCCCGCGGGCGACACCGCGGCGTCGCGGGCCATCTGCTTCAACCCCATGGTGATGGGCGGCGACCCGAACAAAGGGGCACAGATCTACTTCGTCGGGATCTGGTACGTCGACGAGTTCGTCCGCACCGCCGAGGGATGGCGGATGAGCAAGCGGGTCGAGGAGAAGTGCTTCGACAAGCTCACCTGAGCCGCGACCGTGCGAGCCTCGTCCGTCGAGCGGATTTCTCCCGGAAGTGGCTGTTCTGGCACAATGGGCGGCTGTCTGCCGCAGGACCACGGCCCCGCGGCGGTCACACACGTAAGGCAAAACCGGGTCGAGGCATCCCGCCGCGACCGCTGAATTGCAGCGTGGCAACCTCAGGAGAACTAGCTCAACCATGGCTGTCAAGATCAAGCTCACGCGGCTCGGCAAGATCCGCAATCCCCAGTACCGCATCGCCGTCGCCGACGCGCGCACCCGCCGCGACGGCCGCGCCATCGAGATCATCGGCCGGTACCACCCGAAGGAAGACCCGAGCCTCATCGAGATCGACTCGGAGCGCGCCCAGTACTGGCTCGGCGTCGGCGCTCAGCCCACCGAACCCGTTCTGCAGCTACTGAAGATCACCGGTGACTGGCAGAAGTTCAAGGGCCTGCCCGGTGCAGAGGGCACGCTGAAGGTCAAGGAGCCCAAGCTCAGCAAGCTGGACCGGTTCAACGCCGCACTGGCCGACGCCGAAGGCGGCCCGGCCACCGAGGCGACCCAGCCGAAGAAGAAAAAGGCCCCCGCAGCCAAGAAGGCGGCCGAGAAGGTCTCCGACGAGTCGGACCGCAACGCCGTCGCGGCCGAGGCGACCGCCGATCCGGCGCCCGCCAAGGACCAGTCCGAACCGCCAGCCGAGGGCGAGGACGCCACCGTCGCCGGCGCCACTGAAAGCTGAGGGAGGCCGTGAGCTCTGTCGTCGTCGACGCCGTCGAGCATCTGGTCCGCGGAATCGTCGACAACCCCGACGATGTCCGTGTCGACATGGTGACCAGCCGTCGCGGGCGCACCGTCGAGGTGCATGTGCACCCCGATGACCTCGGTAAGGTGATCGGTCGCGGAGGTCGCACCGCGACCGCGCTGCGCACGCTGGTCGCGGGAATCGGTGGTCGCGGCATCCGCGTCGACGTGGTGGACACCGACCAGTAGACGATGGACCTCGTTGTCGGGCGGGTCGTCAGGGCGCACGGCATCGCCGGCGAGGTGGTCGTCGAGGTTCGCACCGACGACCCCGACGACCGCTTCGCGCCCGGAGCCACGCTGCGCGGCAGGCGTGCCAAGGACTCCTCGGAGCGCCCGTACACCGTCGAATCGGTGCGTGAGCACAGCGGACGGCTGCTGGTGCGGTTCGCCGGGGTGGCCAACCGCAACGGCGCCGATTCGCTGCGCGGCACCGTGTTCGTGGTCGACTCGCAGGACCTGCCGCCGATCGACGACCCCGACGAGTACTACGACCATCAACTCGAAGGGCTGCGGGTTCGCACCACCGGCGGCGCCGACGTCGGCACCGTCGCTGAGGTGTTGCACACCGCGGCGGGCGAGTTGCTCGCCGTCCGCAGCGGCGATCGCGAGGTGCTGGTGCCGTTCGTCAGCGCGATCGTCACGTCGGTGTCGCTCGACGATCAACTCGTCGAGATCGACCCGCCGGACGGTCTGCTGGAGCTCTGAATCATGCGCACCGACCTCCGCATAGACGTGGTGACGATCTTTCCCGCATGTCTGGATCCGTTGCGACAGTCGTTGCCGGGCAAGGCCATCGACTCGGGCATCGTGCAACTGGCGGTCCACGATCTGCGGCGCTGGACCCACGACGTGCACCGGTCGGTCGACGACGCCCCGTACGGCGGTGGGCCCGGCATGGTGATGAAAGCCCCGGTGTGGGGCGAGGCACTCGACGAGGTCTGCTCTGCAGAGACACTTCTGGTGGTGCCGACGCCGGCGGGACGATTGTTCACGCAGGCCGACGCGCAGGCGTGGAGCCATGAGGCACACCTGGTGTTCGCCTGCGGCCGCTACGAGGGCATCGACCAGCGTGTCGTCGACGACGCCGCCCGGCGGATGCGGGTGGCCGAGGTGTCGATCGGTGACTACGTGCTGCCCGGCGGCGAGTCGGCGGCGGTCGTGATGATCGAGGCCGTGGTGCGGTTGCTACCCGGCGTGCTCGGCAATCCCGCTTCACACCGCGACGATTCACACTCCGAGCAGAACCAGGGTCTTCTCGAGGCGCCGAGCTACACCCGGCCGCCGAGCTGGCGCGGCCTCGATGTGCCCGAGATCCTGCTGTCCGGCGACCACGCGAAGGTCGCGGCGTGGCGCCGGGAACAAGGACTGCACCGTACCCGCGAGCGTCGGCCGGATCTGCTCGACTGAGGCGACCCGTCAGATCCGGCCGCTGGGGAACATGGTCCTGACGGCCTGGGTGATCGTGTTGCGGGCGGTGACGTCGTCGGTGGCCTGCAGGGAACCGATCGCCATCACGTATCGGCGATCCGGGCCGATCACACCGGTGGACAGGTGCACCCAGTTGCCGCCGTTCCAGCAGCAGAACCAGCCCTGCTTGACCGCCACCGGCGCCGCGGGAAGTCCGTCGGGGATGCCGAACCGCTGGGGGTAGACGCCGCCGGGCACGGTGCCGTCCGGGGCGGTCGGCGTCGACTTCGCCAGGTTGGACAGAATGATCTCCGCTTTGTCCTGCGGCAGCCCGCCTGTGCCGGACAACAACTTCTCGTAATACCGGACCATGTCCCCGGGCGTGCTCAGGGTGGTGTACCAGCGGCCGTCGAAGGGCAGAGACGTCGCACCCAGTCCATACCGTGCCTTCACCCGCGCCACGATCTCGCTGCCGCCGCTGCGGTTCCAGAACACCTCGGCCGCGCTGTCGTCGGAGGAGCGCAACATGGCGTCGAGGGACCGGCGGTCCTCGGGGGACAGCCGGGCCTGCCCGCGGGATTCCTGCAGCAGCAGGTCGTCGGCGATGAACAGTTTGACCACCGACGCGATGGGCATCGCGTCGTTTCTGCCGTGGGCGACGACTTGGCCGGTGTTGCGGTCGAGGATCGTGACGGTGATGTCGGCGCCGGCCTTGGCGGCGTCCGCGGTGGCTTGGCGGACGCGTTCGTCGAGGCCGCTGAACGATGCGGAGGGCTCGTCGGGCGGCGCCTCCGGCACGGGAGCCATGGTGCCCTGCGGCACGACGACGGTCAGCGGACTTGCGGCCGGGTCGGGCGGCTTGCCGTGCACATGGGCCTCGCATCCGACCGCGACCGGAACCGCGATGGCGATGATCGCGGCAGCTGTGACCAGCCTTGTCGGCCGCCGTCGCATGACCCCTCCTCGAACGTCGCACAAATCGCAGAAATCGGGGCCTGCCGCGTTGCTCCGGCCCGGTTTCCAGCCTAATCGCTGGAATACCCGGACCGCCTGCTTAGGTAAGCTTACAAATCGTCGCGAAGCGGGCCGGTGCGATTTCCCTGGACCACGGCCCGTCTGGCACAATTGAGCAGTTGTCTCGCGCAGGACTCCGGTCCGGCTATCCCCGCCCGCTGCGAGATGATCCCGATAAGCCCCAACAGCTCGGCTCGGCAGTCCCATGTCGTGGCGTCCACAATGACGGCAGGCCGCAGCCACCAACCGCAAGGAAGTGTCACCGATGAACACGCTGGACTTCGTCGACCAGACGTCGCTTCGCGACGACATCCCGACTTTCGGGGCCGGCGACACGGTCAATGTGCACGTCAAGGTCATCGAGGGCTCCAAGGAACGCATCCAGGTCTTCAAGGGTGTGGTGCTGCGTCGCCAGGGTGGTGGAGTGCGGGAGACGTTCACGGTGCGCAAGGAGAGCTACGGCGTCGGTGTCGAGCGGACCTTCCCGGTGCACTCGCCCAACATCGACCACATCGACGTCGTCACCCGCGGTGACGTGCGGCGCGCCAAGTTGTACTACCTGCGTGAACTGCGTGGCAAGAAGGCCAAGATCAAGGAGAAGCGCTGACCTTCCCGTCCGGTGGCGACGAGCGTGCTGGCTACCCTGATGCGGTGACCGGATCCACCGCACCCGACGAGTCGGCAGCCGAACAGGCCACGGACGACGATCCGAAGGCGGCGGACGAGACAGCCGGCAAGACAGCCGACGAACCCAAGAAAAAGGGCGGCGCGCTGCGCGAGTTCGCGATCCTGGTGTCGATCGCCCTGGTGCTCTACTACGTCATGTTGACGTTCGTGGCCCGTCCGTACCTCATTCCGTCCGAGTCGATGGAACCCACGCTGCACGGCTGTCCGGGCTGCACTGGTGACCGGATCATGGTCGACAAGCTCACCTACGACTTCTCCGAGCCCGAACCTGGCGACGTGGTCGTGTTCAAGGGTCCGCCGAACTGGAGCATCAACTACCGCTCGATCCGCTCGGACAACCCGGCGGTGCGCTGGGTGCAGGACGCGTTGTCGTTCATCGGCTTCGTACCGCCCGACCAGAACGACCTCGTCAAACGCGTGATCGCGGTCGGCGGCCAGACCGTCGAATGCCGAGCCGGCACGGGTTTGACGGTTGACGGCAAGCGCCTCGACGAGCCGTATCTCGACGCCGACACCATGCGCGTGGACCCCGCGATCTATCCCTGCCTCGGCAACGAGTTCGGGCCGGTCACGGTGCCCGAGGACAGGCTCTGGGTGATGGGCGACAACCGCACCCACTCGGCCGATTCGCGCGCACACTGCACCAATTCGCCCGCCGACGCGCAGAAAGGTTTGTTATGCACGGGCGATCCCGTGGCCGGCACGATCCCGGTGGACAATGTCATCGGTAAGGCACGGTTCATCGCCTGGCCGCCGTCGCGGTGGGGTGGCATCAGCAGCCCGAATCCGCAGACCTGACAGCCAGCCAGACCCCTGTAGGAGAGTTCTTCTTGCCGGCGACATGGCCTCCCCGCACGGTGATCCGCAAGTCCTCGGGTCTGCGCACGCTGGAGTCCGCGCTGTATCGCAGTGGTCTCGGTCCGGTCGCCGGCGTCGACGAGGTTGGTCGCGGCGCATGCGCGGGACCGCTCGTGGTCGCGGCATGTGTCCTCGGACCCAACCGGCTCGAGAGCCTGGCCGCGCTCGACGACTCGAAGAAGCTCAACCAAAACGAACGCGAGCGGCTGTACCCGTTGATCCGTCGCTACGCCCTGGCTTATCACGTCGTGTTCATCCCGTCCGGCGAGGTGGACAGGCGGGGAGTGCACGTGGCCAACATCGAGGGCATGCGTCGGGCGGTGGCCGGGCTGTCGGTGCGGCCCGGGTACGTGCTGTCCGACGGGTTTCGGGTGCCCGGGCTTGCGGTACCGTCCCTCCCGGTGGTCGGTGGAGACGCGGCCGCGGCGTGTATCGCAGCGGCCAGCGTGCTGGCCAAGGTCAGCCGGGACCGGTTGATGGTCAAGATGGAGGCCGAGCACCCCGGTTACGGGTTCGCCGACCACAAGGGATACAGCACTCCTGCACACAGTGCGGCGCTGCGGCAATTCGGACCGTGTAGCGAGCACCGGTACTCATTCATCAACGTGCGGCGGGTGGCCACCGCGGGTGGTGTCCGGGTGGTGACGGAGTTGGTCAGCGGGGGAGCACCGGATCAGCGTGGCGAAGTGGGGTAGGGGACAATGGGGCGGAACCAACGTGAAGGACGAATGAGCCGATGAGTGCCGAAGATCTCGAGAAGTACGAAACCGAGATGGAGCTCTCGCTCTACCGCGAATACAAGGACATCGTCGGCCAGTTCAGCTACGTCGTGGAAACCGAGCGCCGGTTCTATCTGGCCAACAGCGTGGAGGTAGTGCCGCGCAACTCCGAGGGCGAGGTTTACTTCGAGCTGCGGCTCGCCGACGCCTGGGTGTGGGACATGTACCGGCCGGCCCGCTTCGTCAAACAAGTCCGAGTCATCACCTTCAAAGACGTGAACATCGAAGAGGTCGAGAAGCCCGAACTGCGGCTCCCCGAATAGCGACTCGAGACGCCGTTCAGGCCGACCCGGATGGGTGGAAGGCGTGTGTCGGGATGGTCAGCGGTAGGTCGACCGAACTGACCAGGCCGGGTTGGGCATCCACGACGTACGGGATCGCGTTGACGACGCGCATCGCGGTCACCACCATGGCGCCCGCACCAGAGGTCATCTGCTCGATGGCTGCCTTCTTGCGGTCGCGCACTGTCGCATCCATGGTGCAGTCGATGTCGGGTACGCCGGTGATCACGACACGGTAGCCGAGCGCGTTGGGCAGCGTCGGCCAGTCCGGCGCGACATCGGGCGCCAGCCGCGTGACGTGTTCGATGACGATGGCCTCTCGGCCGTCGACGACGCCGATGGCCTGCATCCGCAACGCCCCGCACGTGCCCGCCTCGACCGTACCCATCGCGACGTCCAAGGCTCGGTCCGTCACCGCACGGTCGAATGTCTCGCGCACTTCCTGGACCTCGACGCCCAGCGCATCGGCGATCATCCGGATCTGCCCCTGCCACTCGCCGGCGATCGCGCCGGGAAAGCCGATCCAGGGCTGGTAGTCCAGCGGCCTGCCGAAACCCAGTGCGTCGCCCATGATGTCGGGCACGCCGTAGTCGTCGTAGAGACCGATCTCATAGGCGTGGATCTTCTCGATCTGCGACGACTGCGTGCTGAGCACCAATGGCAGGTAGTCGGCGGCGAAACCCGGTTCGATGCCCGAGGCGTAGAGGGTGGCCTGCCCCTCCTCGGCGGCGCCGGCGATCTGGTC
Source organism: Mycobacterium sp. IDR2000157661 (assembly GCF_022317005.1). Classification (NCBI taxonomy): domain Bacteria; kingdom Bacillati; phylum Actinomycetota; class Actinomycetes; order Mycobacteriales; family Mycobacteriaceae; genus Mycobacterium; species Mycobacterium sp. IDR2000157661. Next base: position 4,759,022 of record NZ_CP081006.1, on the reverse strand, counting down.
GCGCCATTCGACGGGTTCGTATGCATGGGGATTGACCAGCCGCGTCGTGCTGGTCGTGACGACATTGATGCCCGCGCTGAGCAATCTGACGTAGTCGGGGATCGCCAGGGCGTCGCGCTCGGGACCGCTGGCCGCGTAGACCACGCAGTCCGGTTTGAGGGCGATCAATGCGTCGGCATCGGCGGTGGTCGGCAGGCCAATCGGCTCACCGTTGGCGAGTTCGCCTGCGTCCCTGCCCGCTTTCTCCGGTGAGTGCACCCACACTCCGACGAGTTCCAGGTTCGGGCGCTGGTCGATGGTCCGGATCGCGATCGATCCGATGCCGCCGGTGGACCAGACGACCACTCGATGCTTGTCCGCCATCGTGCCTCCTCGAGCGATCTGGATGTCGACTAAAGAATAGCAAGCACTATTACATGAGAACAAACTTTAGGTTAGAGTCTGTCGGCGTGACCACCCTGCGCCGGATGCGGCGCTGATGTTCTCGCTGCGGTTCGACATGCGCGCAACGACTTCCGGTGGGCGGCTTACTCAACCCGGTACCGCTGTGTGCCGGCCGAGCAGGGGACCAACGAATGACTGAAGCTGACGCCGTCGACATCTACTACGACCCCTTCGATTTCGACATCGACGACAACCCGTACCCGATCTGGAAACGGATGAGGGACGAGGCCCCGCTCTACCACAACGAGAAGTATGGGTTCTATGCCCTGAGTCGCTACGAGGACGTGGCGAGGGAACTGCACAACTGGGATACCTATCGGTCGGGCAGGGGTACCACCATCGACGTCATCATGAGCGGCGTCGAAGTGCCGCCGGGCGTGATCTTGTTCGAGGACCCGCCGCTGCATGACCTGCATCGCCGGGTGCTGTCCAAGGTCTTCACACCGCGGCGGATGGAGGCGATCGAACCGCTGACCCGACAGTTCTGCGTCCGGGCGCTCGACTCGCTCGACGGTGCTTCGCAGTTCGACGTGATCACCGATTTCGGCGCGCTGATCCCCATGCGCACCATCGGATACCTGCTGGGGATTCCCAAACAGGGCCAGCAGCAGATTCGCGACAACACGGATGCGGCTATCGGTCTGAAGGAGGGCAGCTTCCAGTCGGTGTCCGCCGCCACATTCGAGAACGCCTATCAACTCTTCGCCGACTACATCGAGTGGCGGGCCGACCATCCCTCCGACGACCTGATGACCCAACTCCTCAATGCGCAGATCGGGGAGGACGGGCAGCTGCGTCCGCTGACACGGGTCGAGGTGCTGACCTACACCAGCATGATCGCTGGCGCCGGCAACGAGACGACCACCCGACTGATCGGCTTCATCGCTCAACTGCTCGCCGAACATCCCGATCAGCGTCGGGAACTCGTCGACGACTTCTCATTGATCCCCGGCGCAATCGAAGAGGTGTTGCGGTTCCAGGCGCCCTCGCCGGTGCAAGGGCGCTATGTCGCGCGGGACACCGAATGTCGCGGCCAGACGATCCCCGAGGGGTCAATCATGCTGTTGCTCAACGGGTCGGCCAACCGTGACGAGCGCCAGTTCCCGAACGGTGAGACCTTCGACATCCATCGCACCGGACCTCATCTGTCGTTCGGTCAGGGACTGCACTTCTGCCTCGGTTCCTCGCTGGCTCGCATGCAGGCCAGGGTCGCCCTCGAGGAATTACTTCGGCGGTGGCCGGAATGGGAGGTCGACCTCGAGAACGCGGCGATGGCCCACACGTCGAGTGTGCGAGGGTGGGGCACGCTGCCGATGATCGTCGGCTGATCAGGCGAGGCGGACGATCACCGACGTCGGTTTACCAGCTGACCGGCAACTCGTGCATCGTGTAGATCTCCTGCTCGCCGGCGAAGCGCAGTTCGTCCTGTGAAACGGCCAACTGGAGGTGGGGGAGGCGGCGGAACAACGTGGCAAGGGCAACCTGCAGCTCGACTCGAGCAAGGTTCTGCCCCCACGCACTGATGTACTCCGAAGCCGAAACCGAGATGTCCGCGCGGATTGCGTTCGATGTCGAAGCGATCCGGGTCGTCAACGAACGCGGGATCCCAGTTTCCCGCCGGTAGGTTCATCAGAACGTGTTCACCGGCACGGATCAGTTGACCGCTGATGGTGAGATCCTGGACGGCGACGCGATCGACCTGGCTGTGCACGGTCGACAGGTAACGCATCAGCTCCTCAACGGTATTGGCGATTAACGCCGGATCATCGGAGGTCCGCAGTCTGTCGAGTTGGTCTGGGTGTTGGAGGAGCGCAACGGTTGCCAGTGAGATCATTCCGGCGGTCGTCTCATGCCCGGCCTGCAGGAGGATGACGCCGTTCATGACCGCGGTCTCTCGGCTGAGCTCACCGGTTGCGACGTAGTCGGTCATCAATCTGCTCATGAGGTCATCGCCGGGCTCGCGTTCCTTGAGCGCGGCGAGCTTCCACATGAATTCGAACAGCGCTCCGATCGCGGCCGCCTTCTCCTCGTCGGTGGATCGCGAGTCGAGTCCCTTCGTGCTGTGGTACTGGAAGTAGTCGTGCTCCTCGTATGGCACTCCGAGAAGCAACGAGATGACAAGCGACGGCACCGGCAGCGCGTAGTCATGGACCAGATCGGCTGTAGGGCCGGTTTCGATCATCTTCTCCAGGAGACCATCGACCAGCGCCTGGATCTGCGGTCGCATCGACTCGGCCCGGCGGAAGGTGAAGTCGCGCGTCATCATTCGCCTCAACCGATTGTGCTCGGGATCATCGATGCGGGCGAAGATCACGGGAATGCTGTCGTCAGCGGTGCGTGCCCGCATGCTGTCCGGAAGCGTCTCGGCGCTGAGTCGAGGATCCGTCAGGGCAGCGCGAATGTCCTCGTAGCGACTGATCACCCACGTCGGCTCATGCCGCCAGAGGGCCAACTGCAGGCCCTCGGCTTCCCGCCATTCACGAGATCGCCGAGGAGGCTCGAGCGGGCAACCGGCGTCGCGCGGCAGCGGAACGGTGGGGAGCTCGGCTCGGTCCCCGGATGCTGTGGTCAATGTTAAGCCCTTTCAGGATGTCAGCGATTCCGCGGCGCTCATCAGCGACTGCGGCGAATCAATTCGCGGTCGGGCTTCCTCCCGAAGCTCATCCCCACAGAGACAGCTCCGCCGAAATATGCACTGCGTTCACGCTCCCGCGCCGCGTCGCTCGGCCACCAGAGGCCTCAGGTACGACGGGTCGCTGTGGTCATGCGCAGCACACTTGACGTCGGTGAGCATCGCGATGACCTCGTCGGTGATCTGGTTGGTCGACTCGGCATTCCATTCGACGACGCAGACCCGGTCCACGATCGCCCAGTGACCGTCGCGCCGCTCCATCCGATCGATGTAGCGACCCCCAGAAAGGGTGATGTGATCGGCCGGCTCACGATCCGTGCCGACGAAGAGATAGTAGGTCTCGGCATGGGCTTCGTCACCGCTCACCTCTGCGGTGTGGTTCAGCAGGTAGTGCTGGTAGCGCGTCTGGGTGGAGTGATAGGCGAATGCCCAATCGATGAATTCCTCCACCGGCCCGACGAACCCGACATGATCGTCGACAGCGTCATCGTGGTAGGCGGACCGCAGAAGCGCACGGTCGCGCCGATCCATGCCGCGCGCGTAGCGTTGCACGCACTGCAGTATCTCGGCGCGCGCCTCGAGGTCGGCAACCCGTGCTTCCAAGGCGGCATCGTGCCTCATCGGTTCTCCCATCCGTTGATGCCGATGACCTCCTCAATCGGTCGGCGCGGTGCGGGCACGAACCTGCGTCCGCCGCGGATACGCGCCACCGGCAGCAGACAGCCCTGGACGAATTCCTCGGGAATGCCGAGCAAGTCGGCCACGGCCTTCTCGTGATGCAGATGCAGCGTCGTGATGCACGTACCGTAGCCGCGTGTGTGCAGCGCCAACTGAAAGTTCCAGACGGCGGGAAATATCGATCCGTACAGCGTCGCCAAATAGAAGGATTCGTCACCGTCGGTTCGCGGCATCGAAAGTTCGTAACAGGGGATCACCAGTACCGGCACGTGTGCCAGGTGTTCGACGAGCCATTCGGTGGACGACATCAACCGGTGTTCGCCAGTGCCCGCGGGCATGAATCCAGCGATCAACTGGCCGCCGACCTTCGTCAGGTACGCATCCCGGTACAGGGCGGCGATCCGTTCGCGAAGCCCGGCATCGGTCACGATCAACCAGCGCCACGACTGCTGGTTCGAGCCGTTGGCTGCCTGCAGCCCGATTCGTAGGCAGTCGCGGAGCTCCTCGACATCGACGCCGGCGTCCAGGTCCAACGATCTGCGCGCGGACCGTGTCGAAGTGAGTAGCTGCTCGACATCCACGGCGGTGCCTTACGTGGACAATTTCGAAGCGAGGTCGAGCACCGTCACGGTGTCCGTTCCGGTCTTCTTCAGCCGGTCCGACGAGCGGAAGCCGAGGTCGACATCGGCGGCCTGCGCGCGAAGCGCCCCGACAGTCAGCCGCTCCTTGGGGAGATGGTCGAACATGTCGAACGAATAGAGCCGCATGGCGTTCAGATGGGTGATCTTGTCGATCTCGTCATCCGGCACACCGTCGAGGTACAGGGCCAGTGTCTCGGGGGACAGCGGCCAGGTGGAATCCGAATGCGGGTAGTCGCATTCCCACGTCACCATGTCGAGATTGAGTCTGTGGCGACTTTCGATGCCGAACTCGTCATCGATGAAGCAGAGCGCGACCCGGTCGAGGAACACCTCACTGGGCAGCTTGTCGCCGAAATCCTGGTGGGTCCACGCACGGTGCATCTTGTAGGTGCGGTCGATGCGTTCCAGGAAGTAGGGCACCCAACCGATTCCCCCCTCGGACAAAGCGAACGTCAGGTCGGGGAACTTGCGCAGCATCGGTGACCAGATGAGATCGGCGGCGGCTTGGACGATGCTCATGGGCTGCAAGGTGATCATGGTGTCCACCGGAGCGTCGATCGAGGTGATGACGACGCTCGACGACGAACCGATGTGCAGGTTCACCACGGTGTCGGTGTCGCTGCAGGCGCGCCAGAAGGGATCCCAGTGCGGGTCGTGGATCGACGGGTAGTCGATCTTGGTGGGGTTCTCGGAGAAGGAGACGGCGTGACAACCCTTCTCGGCCACCCGTCGAACCTCGTCGGCCATCAGCCCGGGATCCCAGATCGGTGGCAGCGCCTGGGGAATCATGCGGCCCGGATAGGTGCCGCACCATTCGTCGATGTTCCAGTCGTTGTAGGCCTGCAACACGGCGAGGCCGAGGTCCTTGTCGCGGGCACGGGCGAAGTACTGACCACAGAACTGCGGGTAGGACGGGAAGCACAACGCCGCGGCGACGCCGTTGGCGTTCATGTCGCGGATCCGCTCGTGGATGTTGTAGCAGCCCTCGCGGATCTCGGAGAGCTTGGTCGGTTCCGCGCCGTACTCGTCGGGTGGGCGTCCGGCGACGGCGTTCAAGCCGACGTTGGTGGCCTCCTGTCCCTCGAAGACCCATGCATCGGTGCCGTCTTCGCGTTGAACGAGTTTCGGTGCGTCGTCTTTGTACCTGGCCGGGATATGACCGTCGAACATGTCCGGTGGCTCGACCATGTGGTCGTCGACCGATACGAGGACGAAGTCGTTCATATCCATCTGATGTCTCCTCAACTGTCGGTCGCGTCGGGGAACGCAACCTCGGCGTTGTCCGGCATCGGGCTGATGCCGCGGCGGTCGCAGACTTCCAGCACTTCGTCGACGATGGACTCCGGCACGATGAACTTCTCGGTGCTGGACACCTCGTCGATGTGCTCGAGGATGTCTTCAGCGGTCGGCTCGCTCCCGGCGTCCGCCAACCAGCCCTCGCTGAGCCCGACGAACACCCGTGCGTAGCGTCCGGCACACGCCGAGTAGTTGTGATGGGTGACGTCGCATGCCTTGCTCGCCAGGAAAACCACCAGGGGAACCACGAGTTCGGCCCGGATCGCTTGCATGAATCCGGACTCGGCGAGGAACTTCTCGTCCCCGACGGTCTCGGTGACCATCCGCGAGAAGCCCGTCGGCAGAACGGTGTTGGAGACAATCCCGTGTTCGGCACCCTCGATCGCGATCACGTTGGACAATCCGACCAGTCCCGTCTTGGCGGCCGCGTAGTGCGCCTCCATCGGTTGGCCGAAGTTGCCTGCTGACGAGGAGATGAACACGAATCGGCCGTACTTCTGCTTCGCCATCACCGTGAACGCGGCCCTGCTGAGGTAGAAGCCGCCGTCAAGATGCACGCTCAGCATGCGACGCCACTGGTCGGCGGTGAGGCGCTCGAACGGGATGCTGTTGAAGATGCCCGCATTGCTCACCACGGCGTCGAGGCGGCCGAACGACGAGACGGCGGCATCGACGATGGCCTGCCCGCCTTCGGGACTGTCGACCGAGTCGTAGGAGGCCACCGCACGCCCGCCGTCTCGGGTGATCTCCTCGACCACCTCGTCGGCGACACGGGTGTCGGATCCGTCGCCGTGCATCGTGCCGCCGAGGTCGTTGACCACGACCGCCGCGCCTCGCCGCGCCATGTCGAGGGCGTAGAGCCGGCCGAGGCCGCGGCCGGCACCGGTGACGATCACCACCTGGCCGGTGAAGTCGATCATGTTGAGAAGGCTGCCTTTCGATGCGTGCGCGCCACGGGCGCAGTCCGGTGGGGAGCGGAAGATTGACTCCCAGCGGAGCGAACTCTACGGTGGAACAGATATTTGGTCAACCAGATGTGGCAGGAGGTGGAGGGTGGCCTGCGACGCCGCAGACGACCGCCTGCAGAGCCTCGGGATGCTGGCTTCGGCGCTCGCGGGCCGCCCCATGGCGGTGGCCCCACTCGACCCCGGCGAACCGTCCTGGACGGACGGGCAGACGGTGTTCCTGGATCCGACCGCCGGTGGCCGGGCGAACGTCGATTCGATTGCGGTACAGGCCTCGTTGATCGCCGCGGGCAGCCTGGACCCCGAGGCCGTCGGCCCGCTGGTCCGCCGTCCGCGGGTGGCGAGGCGGTATCTGGTGATCGAAGGCCATCGTGCACTGCTGGCCAACGGCGCCTTGCTGCCCGGCGCGCTGTCCATGCTCGCTGATCGCGAGGTGGCGCGCCGCAGCGGTTCGCCCGCGGAGTCGTTGACCATCGCTTCCGGTAAAGACGCTGTCGGCGATTCGCCGGCAGCGTTCGGTGTCATCCGCGCCAAGAAGGTCATCGCGGCGGGCGACCGGCCCGGTACGGCGGTGGACGATGAGACGGTGGGCCACGTACCGCGTCGCGAGAGCAAGGAAGCGCTGGAAGAACTCGACGACGGGGAAGTCGACGACACCGACGACCCGGACCTGTTCACCAGTCCCGTCGGCGGCGGTGGAGCCATCGGTAAATGGCTGAAGAAGATGCTGTCGTCGGCACGGAAGTCGGGCGGCGACGGTGCGGGCCCGCCCGGGGCCGACTCACCCACTCATCGCACCGCATCGGCGAACCGCGGCGCCTACGCGGTGTCGTCGGCGGCCACGACGGCGGCCGAAGAAGTGGCCGACGTCTCGCAGCACGGATTCAAGTACCCCGAATGGGATGCGAATCGCAAGGCATATCGGGCCGATTGGTGCACAGTCCGCGAAGTCGAGGCGCCGATCAAGGCGTCGGCACCGCAGTCGATCGACGGTGCCATCGGTGTGCGACGACCGTTGGCGCGGCTCGGCATGGGCCTGCACCGCAGGCACCGGCAGTCGCAGGGCGACGACATCGACATCGATGCCGCTGTCGAGGAACGGGTGGAGGTCAGGGCCGGGGCGGTACCCGACGAGGCGGTGTACCTCGACAGCCTGCGCAGGCGTCGCGATCTTTCCGTCCTCCTGCTGCTCGATGTCTCGGGCTCCGCCGCCGAGGCCGGCACCCTCGGCCGAACGGTCCATCAGCAGCAGCGCACGGTGGCCGCGAATCTCTGCGTGGCGCTGCATGACCTGGGGGACCGGGTCGCCCTGTTCGGCTACTACTCGCAAGGGCGCACCACGGTGAACATCGTCCCGGTCAAGCGATTCGACGATCACCTCGACGCCCGCGTGATCCAGCGGCTCAACAGCCTGGAACCGGGTGCCTATTCGCGACTCGGGGCCGCGATCCGCCACGGCGCGGCGGTGCTGGAGGCCCGCGGCGGCACATCCCGCCGGCTGTTGGTGGTCATCTCCGACGGGCTGGCGTACGACCACGGGTACGAACGCGCCTACGGAGCGGCCGATTCCAGACGAGCACTGACCGAGGCCCGACGCCGCGGAACCGGATGTGTGTGCCTGACCGTCGGCGCGAGCACCGACGTGGCGGCGTTGCGGCGGGTGTTCGGCAGCGCGGCCCACGCGACGATCGGTCGCCCCGACCAGCTCGCCGGCGTGATCGGGCCCTTGTTCCGGTCGGCCATCCGTTCGGCCGAGACCCGGCGTCGTGTGGCATAGCGGACGGTTCCGTCGTGCGGATCACAAGGCGCAGAACAGGGTTGGTGCGATCCTGGAATTCGTTCGACAACGGCTGACCATGCTTGAAACAAACATCTGTTCCGGCTAGGCTGCATGCACACGCAGGGAATGACGAGGGAGAGGGACGCCATGGCCACCGACTCAGGGCTTGCGTGTCAGAACGGCGCCACGCCGCAGGCCGGGTCACCGCGCCCGTTCTACCAACCGTTGGGCAATGAGGAGACGGTCTTCAAGGCGGCCTATCGCCAGGGTCTGTCGCTGGTCTTGAAGGGCCCGACGGGGTGTGGCAAGACCCGCTTCGTCGAAGCCATGGCCCACGATCTGGATCGCGAGCTGATCACCGTCGCCTGCCATGACGACCTCACCACCGCTGACCTGGTCGGCCGCTACCTGCTGAAGGGCGACGAGACCGTCTGGGTGGACGGGCCGCTGACCCGGGCCGTCCGCGAAGGAGCGATCTGCTACCTCGACGAGGTGGTCGAGGCGCGCCAGGACACCACCGTGGTATTGCATCCGCTGGCGGACTACCGGCGCCAACTGCCGATCGAGCGCCTCGGGGTCACGCTGGACGCGGCACCGGGGTTCGGGCTGGTCGTCTCCTACAACCCCGGCTACCAGAGCGTCCTCAAAGACCTCAAGGACTCGACGCGGCAGCGAATGGTCGCCATCGAGTTCGGGTTCCCGCCTCCCGAGATCGAGGAAGGGATCGTCGCCAGGGAGGCCGGGGTGGACCCGGCGACGGCGGCCGAACTGGTCCGTTTCGGCCAGGCGATCCGTCGCCTGGAAACGGGGGGGCTGCGCGAAGTCGCCTCGACGCGCGTGCTCATCGCGGCCGGCCGGCTGATCGCCGAAGGCCTGGCCATGCCCGAGGCGGCGCGGGCAGCCATCGCGGGACCGCTCACCGATGACTCGCAGGTGGCGCGGGGGCTCAACGAGATGATCGACGTCTACCTCGCCGGACCGGCCAGAACCGGTGATTGACGCGGTGGGACGCTCCCCGCTAGGGTCTGAACAAATATTAGGTTTCGTATCGCAAACCCGAACACTGCAGCCGTCGGGAGGTCAGGTTGTCCTACGAGAGCACCGCTGAGCCGATCAAGGTCGGGTATCTGATGGACTTCACACTGCCGCCCGGCTTTCCCGACGAACTGATGGCCTCGTTCACCCAGTGCTTCGACCTCGTCTTTGAAGAGGCCCACGAGCAGGGTCTGATGGATCGGCCGGTGCAGATGATCTACCGGGAGGTCGAGGGCCTGCCGAAGGGATCGGTCAAGGCCGTGATCGACGCATACGGCGAACTCGTCGAGGAGGGTTGCCTGGTGGTCTTCGGGCCGCACATCACCGACAACTGCGTCCCGATGCGCGAGGCGATCGAGGAGCGGTTCAAGGTGCCCGCGATCAGTGTCACCGGCACCGACGACTGGTTGGGCGAGTGGACATTCGCCTTCCCCCAGGGGTCGATGACCGACGAACCGATCTTTCTCGTCGATCTCATCGCCAAGCGCGGGTTGACCGAGATCGGCGTGCTGGTCGAGCAGAACCTCATCGGCGAGAGTTACCTGCGCAACCTTCGAGGTGCTGCCGTCCGCAAAGGCGTTCGCATCGTCGCGGAGGCGGCGATCGCCCAGACCGCGCAGGACATCAGCGACGCGGTGCGCACCCTGCACGACGCGAAGGCCGAGGCCATCGTGCACCTCGGGTTCGGGTTCGGGATCGTCTTCATCAATCCGGCACTGGAGGCCGTCGACTGGGATCCTCCGCGCTTCACCACCACGGCGTTCCAGAATGCGTGGGTCAATCCGATCATGTGGCAGGCGTTTCTGGGCTGGACCGGGATCGACCAGTACGACGAAGGCAATCCGATCGGCCAGGACTTCCTGGACCGCTACGCGGCGAAGTACAACGGCAGCCGACCCGAATACTGCGTGTCGGTGGTGAACCGCGACGTCGCCGCGACGCTGGTGCGGGCCTTCTCCGACGCCCATCCGCTCAGCCCCCGCGGAGTCAAGGAGGCGCTGGAGCGCGTCAAGATGCTGCCTGCGGCCTCGGGGGCACCGGGCACGCGGATCTCGTTGGGCAAGTGGACTCGCCGGGCCTGGATGGGTGCCGGATATCTGGTGGCGCGCACCCTCGACGCCGACGGCACCACGTCGCACCTGGTCGATCGCTTCGGAGAGGACGGCTGATTAGATGACCACCAAGGATCCGCTGGTGGCGGACGAGCCGACTCGCCCGAAGCCCGGACGCAAACACAACTGGGGCGGGTACATCGCCTTCGGCGCCCTGGTGGCGTTCTTGGCCTTCTTCGCGCTGTCGTCACGCAGGTATCTCGATCCGCGTATCGCCAATCCCGACGTCGACGGCAGGCCGCGACCGGTCGATTTCATCTTCGGCTGGGAAGACTGGATCTATCTGCACGAGGTCGGCACCGTCATCGCGCTGATCGCCCTGATCGTCATCTTCATCGTCGGATGGAAACGGCACCCCGGTAGCCCGATCATGCTGATGTTCCTGTGCACCACCTTGATCGTGTGGCAGGACCCGATCATGAACTGGGCGCCGTTCGCGGTGTACAACCCCGAACTGCTGCACTGGCCCGAGTCCTGGCCGCTGGTGTCGTTGTCGCCGACGGTGGAGCCGTTCCTGGTCTTCGGGTACGTGATGTTCTACTTCGCGCCGTACTTTCCGGCCGTCGCAATCCTGCGCCGACTGCAGGCGCGCAAAGGCCCGGAGGCCTTCGTCTCGCGACATCCGCTGTGGAGTCTCGGGCTCCTGACACTGGTGATCGGGTTCATCTTCGATGCGTGCCTGGAGATCTTCCTGGTACGGACCGGAATGTACATCTACTCGCAGGTCATTCCGTTCGGATCGGTGTTCGCCGGTACGACCTTCCAGTTTCCGTTGATCTGGGAGTCGTTCGCGGTGTGCTTCGTCATGGTGCCCGCGGCGATCCTGGTCTACCGCGACGACACCGGGAAGTCGGTGGCCGAGAAGCTCGCCGCGAAGGCCAGGCTCGTCCCCAGCCGTCCGGTGCTCGGCACGTTCCTGGTGATGTTCGCCATCATCAACGTGTCCTACTTCACCTACGGCGCGTGGTTCGCGGCCATCAAGGCCAGCGGGTTGGCCACCTCGGTCGCCTGCCCATGGCCCTATCCGGAGGCCAAAGTTTATGACCCGCAGGGCTACTACGAAGAGGCGGGCGCCCGGGGCCCGTACTCGGTGGGCATCTGGTCGACCTGGATGAGCGGCCAGCCGGACGGACGACCCGAGGTGACGCCACCTCCGCCGGGTCAGGGCGCCTGCGCACCAGAGAACCAGAATGGGTGAGCCGCGCAGCGTCATCATCACGGGCGCATCGCGCGGGCTCGGCTTCGCTTCGGCCGTGCGTCTCTATCGCGAGGGCTGGCGTGTGATCGCAGCGATGCGCACGCCCGATCGGGCGATGCCGTTGCTGCGCGATGCGACGGGAGCAGGTGCGGACGACCAGAGACTGCTCGGTGTCCAGCTCGACCTGGCAGATGCCGCGTCGATCTCGGCTGCCGCCAAAGTGGTCGAGGAAAGCGTCGGGGCGCCATACGCCCTCGTGCACAACGCAGGCATCTCCGCCGCAGGCATGGTGGAGGAAACCGACATGGCGTTGTGGCAGAACATGTTCGCCACGCATGTAATGGGCCCCGTCGCGTTGACGAAGGCGTTGCTGCCGTCGATGCGCGCGGCAGGGGAGGGTCGCATTGTGTTGGTGTGCAGTTCGGCAGGGGTGCGCGGGCAGCCGGGGACCGGACCGTACTCGGCGAGCAAGGCCGCGATGGAACGCTGGGGGGAATCGCTGGCAGGCGAGATCTCCCCGTTCGGGCTCGGCGTGACCGTCTTGGTGACCGGTACCTACGACACCGACATCATCACCGATGCGGGCACCACCGACGACCGGGACTTCAACGGGCCCTACGCGCGCCTGCATCAGACGATGGACAGCCGCGGGCGGTTGGCGATGAAGCTCGCCAGGCCGCCGGAGAAGTTCACCGACGGCGTAGCCAAAGCGTTGAACGACAGCGCTCCGTTCGTACGTCGCGGTGTCGGACCCGATGCTTCGATGCTGTTGGCGGCCAACAGGATGCTGCCCGCGTCGGGCATGCATCACATGTCGCGGGTCGTTCTCGGCATTCCCCGGCAGGGCGCCATGCGGGGCGGAGCCTACCCACTGACGATCACCCAGAAGGCGATGGTGTTCGCCGCCAAAGTGCTTCCCCAGCCGGTCCTCACCCGGTTGACGTCGCTGGCGATGCGGCGGTCAGCCGCCGCGCAGGAACAAGAGAAGAGTGCAAACGATGGCTGACGGGCAGGTGACGTTCGAGTCGAGAATGTTGATCGACGGCAAGCTCGTCGACGGTGAGGCGGGCACGTTCGTCAACATCAACCCGGCGAACGGGGAGGTGCTCGGCGAGGTCGCCGACGCATCGAAGGGCGATATACTCCGGGCGATCGACGCTGCGCGCCGGGCGTTCGACGAGACGGACTGGTCGACCAACGGTGAACTACGCAAGCGCTGCCTGCTGCAGTTGCACGAGGCCATCGAGAGCGAGCGCGAGGAGCTGCGCGAGGAGCTCATCCTCGAGGTGGGCGCGCCGCGCGCGGTGACCTATGGACCGCAGCTGGACGCACCGCTCAAGGACGGGTTGAAGTACCCCGCCCGGCTGATCGATGAATTCCCTTGGGAAACCGACCTCGGCGACAAGGTCGTCTCTGTCACCGGCGTCAACACCCGGCGCAAGGTGTGGCACGAACCGGTTGGCGTTGTCGGCGCCATCGTGCCGTGGAACTTCCCGTTCGAGGTCACCATCAACAAACTCGGACAGGCCCTGGCGACGGGCAACACCGTGGTGCTCAAGCCGGCGCCGAACACTCCGTTCAACGCCACGCGGCTGGGGCGGCTGATCGCCGAGAAGACTGACTTCCCAGCCGGGGTCGTGAACGTCGCCACGGCCTCCGATCACTTCGTCGGCGAGGAACTCACGATCTCGCCGAAGGTCGACATGATCTCGTTCACCGGGTCAACCACGGTGGGCAAGAGGATCATGGAGAAGGGCGCCGCGACCATGAAGCGGCTCTTTCTCGAACTCGGCGGCAAGTCGGCGACGATCGTCCTCGACGATGCCGACTTCAACACCGCCTGCCTCATCGGCATCGGACCGCTCATGCATGCCGGCCAAGGTTGTGCCGCACCCACCCGGATGCTGTTGCCGCGGTCCAGGTATGACGAGGGCGTGGCGATACTGAAGGCGATCTACGAGAACATGAAGGCCGCCGATCCGCAGAAGCCGGACACGATCTGCGGTCCCGTCATCTCCGGAAAGCAGCAGTCCCGCATCCTCGGCTACATCCGGAAGGGTGTCGACGAGGGCGCGACCCTGCTGGTGGGCAGCACCGAGCCGCCCGAGGAATTCGACAAGGGGTTCTGGGTCAGCCCAACGCTTTTCACCGACGTCGACAACGCGATGACGATCGCCCAGGAGGAGATCTTCGGCCCGGTGCTGGCCGTGATCCCCTACGCGGACACCGAGGACGCGATCCGGATCGCCAACGACAGCGTGTACGGACTCGCCGGCAACGTGATGTCCGGTTCACTTCATCGTTCGCTTGCCGTCGCACGGCGGTTGCGCGCCGGCTTCATCGGGCTCAACGGGACGGCGGGCTACGGCGCGGACACCCCCTTCGGGGGATACAAGGACAGTGGCGTCGGACGCCAGAACGGCATCGAGGGGTTCCGCCAGTACACAGAAGTCAAGTCGGTCGCCTACCCGGCCGACCAACACTTGCGCAAGGAGCAGTGATGGAACAGCTATTCGACGACCTCGACGACTTCGGGACCTTCGACGACGCGATATCCGGTGACGTTCGTGACCCCTACACGGAATTGGCGCGGCTACGGCGCGAAGAACCCGTACAGCGGCTGGAGACCTCCGGGATGCTGCCGCACGAGGAATCGCTGCCGATGTTCATCGTCTACCGCCACGAGGACGTCCAGCAGATGCTGCGCGACAACGAGACCTTCTCGTCGCGCGGCGTGATCGATGCGTTCGGTCCGGTGCTCGGCGAGGGCGTGATGCTCGGGATGGACGAGCCGATCCACGGCAGGCTGCGCTCGCTGGTGTCGAAGGCGTTCACCCAGAAGGCGTTGGCCAAGTGGGAGGACGACCTGGTCGGACCCGTGGGTAACTCCCTGATCGACAAGTTCGCTCCCACCGGCAAGGCCGATCTGGTGAAGGAGTTCACCTTCGACTATCCGAGCCAGATCATCGCCGGACTGCTGGGCCTGCCGCGGGAGGACTATCCCCAGTTCCAACGCTGGTCGATCTCATTACTGAGCTGGATCATGAACCCCGAACGCGGACTGGCCGCATCGGCCGCCTTGTGCGACTACTTCGCGCCTATCCTGCAAGCGCGCCGGGCGGAGCCCAAGGACGACTTGATCAGTCGGCTCGCTGCAGCGGAAATCGACGGGGCAAAACTCGCAGACGAGGAGATCTACTCGTTCCTACGGCTGTTGCTGCCCGCAGGTGTCGAGACGACGTATCGATCACTGGGCAGCCTTCTGTTCGCACTGTTGTCGAATCCCCAGCAGCTCAACGCTATTCGTGAGGACCGGTCGCTGTTGCCGCAGGCCATCGAGGAAGGTGTGCGGTGGGAACCGCCCCTGCTCACCATCACGCGCGTCGCGACAAGAGACACCGAACTCGGCGGGGTGCAGATTCCGGCCGGCGCGACGGTGATGCCCATGCTGGGTTCGGCCAACAGGCAAGAAGACCGCTACCCGGATCCCGACACGTTCGACATTTTTCGGCAGGCGAAGGCGAACCTCGGTTGGGGACACGGCGTCCATGTCTGTCTCGGCATGCACCTGGCCCGCCTCGAGATGCGTACCGCGGTCAACCTTCTGCTGGATCGCTTGCCGAACCTGCGGATGGACCCCGACGGTGACGACCCGCACATCCGCGGACAGGTGTTCCGGTCGCCGACGTCGTTGCCGGTGCTGTTCGATCCTGCGTGATCGATCGGAACGGCCCGATGTCGCATGTCAAGCTGAAAGCCATCCTAGCGAGGAGCTGTTCGTGAGCGATCTGGAGTCAGTCGACTACTTCACCGACATGTCGCTGGTCCCCGACCCGTACGACTACTACGACCAGTTGCGTTCACAGTGCCCCGTTCACACCGCGACGCCGTATGGTGTGATGGCCGTTACGGGACACCAGGAGGCGCTTGCTGCGTATAAGGACCCGGCGATGTCGTCGTGCGTGGCCGTGGCGGGGCCATTCCCTCCACTGCCCTTCACACCGGAGGGTGATGACATCAGTGCCCAGATCGAACAGCACCGCGCCGTCATTCCGATGGCCGAACACATCGTGACGATGGACGCCGAGGCGCACCAGAAAACGCGGGGACTCCTCAGCAAGCTCATCACCCCCAAGCGACTCAGCGAGAACGAAGACTTCATGTGGCGGCTGGTCGATCGGCAACTCGACAAGATCGTCGACCGCGGATCATGCGAATTCATGGAGGAATTCGCCAAACCGCTTGCGTTGCTGGTGATCGCCGATCTGCTCGGTGTGCCGACCGAGGATCATCAAGAGTTCAAACAAATGATGGGAGCCGAGCCGCTCGGGGAGGTCGACGGTAACAGCGGCGAAACCGTCGCACACAATCCGCTTGCGTGGCTCGACGAGAAGTTCACGTCGTACATCAGCGATCGGCGGCGGCACCCACGTGCGGATGTCCTGACCGAACTCGCAGCAGCCACCTATCCCGACGGGTCGACGCCCGAGGTCGACGAGGTCGTCAAGCTCGCCACGTTCCTCTTCGCCGCCGGTACCGACACGACGACCAAGCTCGTCAGCACCGCGATGCGCATGCTGGGGGAGCGCCCGGATATCCAGGAGTCACTTCGAGGTGACCGCTCCCGAATTCCGGCCTTCCTCGAGGAGTGCCTGCGGATGGAAAGCCCCGTGAAGAGTCATTTCCGGTTGGCGCGGACGTCGACGACGATCGGTGACCACCGAGTTCCGGCAGGCACCATCCTCATGATGCTTCCCGGCGCGAGTAATCGCGATCCGCGCAAATTCGAGAACCCGCACGAATTCAGGTATGACCGCAGCAATGTGCGCGAACACGTGGCTTTCGGGCGAGGTCCGCACTCTTGCCCGGGATCACCATTGGCCCGTGCCGAGGGCCGTATCGCCATCAATCGGATCCTGGATCGGATGGCGGACATCCGCATCTCCGAGGCGATGCACGGACCACCCGAAAGCCGGAAGTACGACTACGAGCCGACGTTCATCATGCGCGGCCTCACGGCGCTTCATGTGGAGTACGACGCGCTGCCTGACGACTGACCGAAGAGCCGTGTTCGCAACCAGTGGGAAACGGCGATGAAGCGCCTGAACGGAATGGACGCGCTTCTGCTCTACAGCGAAACTCCGAACGTTCACAGCCACACGCTCAAGATCGCGATCCTCAGTACAGCGGACCCGGCTTCGGGCGCCGACTTCGAGGCGTTCCGGCGCAGCTTCCAACGACGCTTGCCGCTTCTGGAGCCGCTGCGCTACAAACTGGTGGAGATACCGGGGCGCCTCCATCATCCGATGTGGCTGCAGAACTGCACGGTCGACCTCGATTATCATCTGCGGCGGGTGAGGGTTCCGGCACCCGGCGGGAGGCGGGACCTCGACCGTGTCGTCGGCGAGGTCGCCAGTACGCAACTGGATCGGCGTCACCCGTTGTGGGAGTTCTACTTCGCGGAGGGCCTGGCTGACGGGCGGTGGGCGCTGATCGGCAAGGTGCACCATGCGCTCGCCGACGGCGTGGCATCAGCCAACCTGCTGGCGCGACTACTGGACGTGGACGGGGTGGGCCAGGCCGCGCCGGCAGCCGACGAACCGTGTGCGCCGCCGTCGCCTGTGCAACTACTGCGCGCCGCCGGTCGCGATCATGTGCGACAGTTCGCGGAGATGCCCTCGACGGTCCGCGACGTCGCTCTCGGCTCCTGGCGGCTGCGCCGGCGCGCACGCGAACGCGGCGTGCAGCCCGACTTCGCGCAGCTGATGCGCGCTCCGGCAACATTTCTGAACCACGTGATCTCGCCTGCGCGCACGTTCGCCAGCGACACGCTTCCGCTGGCGAACGTCAAGATCACCGCCAAGCACCTCAATGTCACGGTCAATGACCTCGTGCTGGCGATGGCGGCCGGAGCGCTGCGCACATTGTCGCTGCGCTACGACGGGGCCGCCGACGAACCCATCGTCGCCTCGGTTCCGCTCAGCACCGACCAGTCGACCGACCGAGTCACCGGTAACGAAATCGGTGGGCTGGCGGTGTCTCTCCCGGTGCACATCAGCGACCCGTTGCAGCGTCTCCGGTTGGTCGCCGAGGCGACCACGATCGCCAAGGACAGTCGGGAATTGTTCGACCAGGAGCTGTACGGGCGGCTGATGGGATACGTGCCCCCAGCCGTCGCCACTCGGGCCCTGAAGTGGGTGGCTGAACACGACACCTCCCGCCGCCTCATGAACATCCCGGTCTCGAATGTTGCGGGACCGCGCAACCCTGGTCACTTCGACGGAGCACGCGTCGATGAGATCTATTCGGTGGGTCCGTTGCCGCCCGGGTGCGGCATGAACATCACTGTATGGAGCTATATCGATCAGTTGAACCTTTCGGTGATCACCGACGATGTGACACTCGCAGACACCTCGGAGGCAACCGACGCTCTGCTCGAGGCGTACCACGAAATACGTTCCGCGGCCGGAGTCTGAGGGCTGTCATCCCAGCACCGGAAGTCGCCGTTGTTCGGCGAGTTCGTCCAGCGCGCGCTGCATGACCGCTCGAACGTGGATGTCCACCTCGGCGATGTCAGGGTCTCGGCCGAACTGTGCCATCACGTCGATCGGCTCCAACACCTGCGTGACGATCTTCGTGGGCAACGGGACATTGACCGGAACGACCGCACTGACTCCGAACGGGAACCCCACGGAGATCGGCAGGATGTCCGAGCGGAACCGCTTGAGGCCGAGCCGTTTCGCCAGCCGAGTGCCGCGGGTGAGGAACAGTTGACTCTGCTGACCCCCGATCGACACGACAGGGACGATGGGCGTGCCCGCCGCCACGGCGGTGGCCACATAGCCGGTGCGGCCGTTGAAGTCGATCTCGTTCGCTTTCAGCGTCGGTCGATAGGCGTCGTAGACACCTCCCGGGAAGACCAACACGACCGCGCCCGATTGCAGCGCCTGGGTGGCGACCGCCCGGTGGGCGGGAACGAGTCCGATACGTGACACCCAGTCGCCGAGCGGGCCGGCGAACAATGCGTCGTGCCCCAGCGTGAGCACGGGTCGGTCGTAGCCGAACCGGTCGTAGAACGCGCTACTGAAGGTCACCGTATCGAGGGTGAGAATGCCGCCCGAGTGGTTGGACACGGCCAGCGCACCCCCGGTGTGCGGGAATGTCTCCATACCGCGGACCTCCCAGCGGAACCACAGCTTGCCGACCGGCCGCGCGGCGGCCAACAGTTTTCGGGTCGAGGCAGGATCCCAGCCGGACGGGTCGTATCGCGTTTCAGCACTGGCGTCGTCCATCTGAATCCCTGTCGGTCATCGTCATCCCCACGAGTGAGGCCCTTCTCGCCGAGCGGGCGCGGGGCTCGAGCATCCATGCTATGACAGAACAAGTATTTGGTTCAACTTGAGAATGGGTCCGCGATGCGTTCCAGACTGTGAGAACCGGTGCGTCAGGCGGTGCGGTCGACGACACCGCGAAGTGTCGTATCGCGCACATGGATCAGGGCCCGACGGGTCCCCAGGTCGCGAAGAATGATCTCGGGAACCCAGCCGATTCCGATCACGCACCGGGCCAGCAGATCGTTGGCTGGACTGTCGATGCGCACGTCGCCGGACCGCATTCCCGCGGCCAACAGGTTCTTCATCTGCCGCACACGTTCGGTGAACAGCCACCCGGGGTTCGGCGTGCCCGGAGGTGATTGCCGCATCCACGCCAACTGAATGCGGAACTCGTCACCGAAGCGGTCCAGCGCGTTGGTGTTGATCCAGCTGAGCGCGTCCAGCTTCTCGATGGTTGAGGCATCGGCACCGAGCACTTCCGTCCAACCCATCGCGACCTTCTCGCCGAACGAGCGCATGATCGACGCCAGCAGCTCGTCCTTGGAGCCGATCAGTCGGTACACCGTGCCGGTTCCCATGCCGGCCGCCGAGGCGATGTCGCGAATGGTGGTCACCTCGTAGCCTTTACGCCCGAACTCCGCCCGCGCGATGGCACGCACGTGCGTCGCTTTATCGTCCGGCTCGGCCTCGCTGTCCTCGGTCCACGACTGCACAACCGCATCGGCGGCCAGAAACGCGGCGGATCCGTCGAGTTCCTGGTCGGTCGGAGGGCTGGCGGCCAGTCCTTCGAGCACAATGCGGCTCAGAAGGGTGGCCACCTTCTCGGCGGGCGCGTTCTGGCGGATGACGTCGAGCCCCGCCTGCAGCATCGTCTGCACGATGCGGTCCGCCAGTACGGGGAGGTCGACGTCGGATCTCAGGTACCCGCTCCACCTGGCCGCGCGCAGCGTCTGCAGCATCGCCTGAAGCACCCCCCTCGGGCGCCGCTGTGCCAGGGCTCTGAGTTCCGGATTGGAGCTCCGCCCCTCGTAGAACGACATCTGCAGCGCGGCGCGGTGCGTCACCGCGCACTGAGCAATGGCAGAGCTCAGGTCGACGATCCGGTCGAAGGCGGACTGGGAGGACGGGTCGTCCAGCTTGATCTCGGCCTGCTCCGCGATCCGGTCCAGATCGGCGTGGTAACGCCGCAACAGTTCGACGAGGATCGACTCTTTTGATTCGAAGTGGTGGTAGAGGCTGCCGGGCAGTATCCCGGCGGCATCGGCGATCTCCTGCAGCGAGGTACGCAGACCCGATGTCGCGATCAGCCGTGCCGCGGTCTGCAGGATCTCGGTGCGGCGCGTGCCGTCGTCATACGCGTTGCCCCACGACTGCGCCAATTACCTCGACTCCCTACAGGGTTTTGTCGCTGACCCAATATTTGGTGAACCTTACCAGACACTAGGCCGGTTAAGCGGCTCCTGCCTGCTGAAACATCGGCGCGCGGTTTCGATCTGGAAGATCTGTTTGGGAGGGGTCGTTCATCTCCCCGGGGAATCGACCGGTGACCGTCGCCCGCACTGAGGCGCTCACGGCGGCCCGTCGTACCAAACGTTTGTCCCACTACCTATTGCCCCAATCCACTCGCGTGGCATAGTTTCGGTCTTTGTTCGGGCGTGGGATCGGCTCGCGTCCCACGACATCGGAGCACGACATGACCGGAAAGCTCGACGGCAGGGTCGCCTTCATCACCGGCGCGGCACGGGGCCAGGGACGCGCCCACGCGGTTGCGATGGCGAGGGAGGGCGCCGACATCATCGCCCTCGACATCTGCCGCGACATCGCCTCCAACCCGTATCCGTTGGCGACGCCGGACGATCTTGCCGAGACCGAGCGTTCGGTCAAGGAGCTCGGACGGCGGGTGGTGGCGCGGATCGCCGACGTCCGCGAACGACACGAGCTGCGTGACGCGGTCGAGGCCGGCCTGGCTGATCTCGGCCGGATCGACATCGTCGTCGCCAACGCCGGAATCCTGCCGATGGCCATGGGCAATCCCGATCCGATGGGTTTCGTCGACGCCTCCGACGTCGATCTGCTCGGTGTGATGAACACCGTCGCGGTCACCATCCCGCATCTTGCAGGCGGTGCGTCGATCATCGTCACCGGGTCAACGGCGGGCATGATGCGCGGGACGACCACCAGCCCGGACATGGGACCGGGGGGTGCCGGTTACGGATGGAGCAAGCGGATCGTGATGGAGTATGTCGATGAGATGTGTCTTCACCTGGCGCCGAAGATGATTCGCATCAACGCGATCCATCCCACGAACTGCAACACCCGCCTGCTGCAGAACGAGGGAATGTACGGCGTCTTCCGTCCGGACCTCATCGCCGAGGGCAAGAAGCCCACCCGTGAGGATGCCGAACCGGTGTTCACCATCTTCCAGGCCATGCCCATCCCGTATGTCGAACCCGAGGACATGGCCCACCTGGGTGTGTTCCTGGCCAGCGACGACAGCCGCTACATCACCGGACAGCACATTCGGGTCGACGCCGGCTCACTGCTCAAGTGGCCCAACGGACCCGGCGGTTGATCCGTCAGTCGGGACGGTGCAGGAACCCGTGCAAGACGGCCTGGACGAGTTCCTCGACGATCTCCTCGCGGGATGGTGGGCGATTGCCGAAGAACGTCGAGCGCAGTGCCACCATGCCGACGATCATCGCCACCGTGGAGTGGGCGGGTAGATCCGGTTGCTTCGGCCGCATCCCGCGCATACGCATGCCCTCGGCGCTGATCCGGCCGAGCAGGCTGAGCGCCCGCCGGATGTCGGCCAGCCCGGTCGCCTCGATGTCCTCCTCGCTCAGACCGTCGGCGGCCACCAGCGTCAGCAGCAGGCCCCGATTGTCGACGAGGACGTCGTAGAGGCGGCCGACGAACTGCCGCGTCAATTCTGCTTCGTCGGTCTGCTCGGGAACGACGGCCTGCCAGGTCTTGCCGAACTCGTCGAGGAACGTGGTGAACGGCACCACCAGGGTCTCCCGAAACAGCCCTGCCTTGGAACCGAAGTGACGGAACAGAAGGTACTCGCTGACGCCTGCGGCCTCGGCGATCTCGCGCGTGGTGGTACTGCGGTAGTCGCGGCCGCTGAACAGGTCGCGGGCCGCCGCGAGGAGGAGTCGGCGGGCCTCGCCGCGCGGCCGCCGGGTCGCGGGCACTGCGCGGGGTACGCCCTTCTTCGATGATCCTCGCTGCGACACGGGAAATCACGATAGTCGTCCCTCGACCGTGGCGGCTGTAATAGTATCCACTATTACTGTTCGGAGGGCACGCAGAGGGGACATGGCGGTGGGCCAACTCATCATGCTCGGAACGTTGTTCGGATTGATCGCCGCGATTTTCGCCGTCGTGATCCGGTTCGACCCGGAATCGCGCGACCGGTGAACGCCGAGTTGACGCCACTGCTGGCCGCGGCCAACGCCTTCGGATGGCTCAGTGGCATCTGCTTCACGGCGGCGGGCATCTACTTGAGCGTGCGCGGCCGCCGCCTGCATCCTCTGCTCCTGCTGTGTATCTGCGCCATCTCGTTCTCGTGGATCGAGGCGCCCTACGACTGGGCGATGTATGCGCAGTTCCCGCCTGGCCTGCCGCGGATGCCCTCGTGGTGGCCGCTGAACATGACCTGGGGTGGGCTGCCGTCGTCGGTGCCGCTGGGATACATCGGCTACTTCTGCATCCCCGCCGTCACCGGGGCCGCACTGGGGCGGCATCTCAGCGATCGGTTCAACTGGCGGCGACCGATCACACTGCTGATCGTCGGCCTGGTGGTCGGCTTCTGCTGGGCGTTGTTGTTCAACGGCGGCCTCGGTGCGCAGGTCGGCGTCTTCTACTACGGCTATGTGATTCCGGGACTCGCCCTCTTCGAGGGCAGCATTCACCAGTACCCCGTCTACGACGCCATCGCGATGGGCATCCAGATGATGGTCTTCGCCTACCTGCTCGGCCGCACGGACGCCAATGGCCGCAACGTCATCGAGATGTTCGCCGAGAAGGTGTCGAAGACCCGCGCACAGTCGGTGATCGTGTCCGTCGTGTCCGTCATCGTCGTCGGAAACGTGCTCTACGGGGCTGTTTTCGCGCCACACCTGGTGACCAAGCAGCTCGGCTACGTGACCGCCGGACCGGACGTGCAGTTGTTCCCGGGTGTGCCGAACCAACCGCGCTGACGCGGACACGACGGCCGGCAAGATCTCGGGCTATCCGGCCAACAGCCGGAAAACGAACCACGGTCGTCGTATTCTCTCGACACACGGGTTCGTTCCCGCATCGGATAGGGGAAGCAGTGCTCACGAAGGTCGGGAACTGGGGTCGGGTCGTCGCGCTCGCCGCGATCCCGGCGACCCTGCTCACCGCACCACCGGTGTCGGCCGAATGCACAAACGCCGGTGCTGCCACCGTGTGCGCCCAGGGCTCAGTGCGCGGTGGGGGACCGGACGCTCCGACGGCCGGGCCGGTCTACCCGGGTTACTGCGCCGACCCCTGGTACTGCAGCGATGACTGGGGACTCGACATCGTCCTCGACCCGGGCCCGCCGCGGCCGCCTATCGACATCGGCCGCCCCGGGCGTCCTGGCCCACGCTAAGTGTCGTCGGGTAGTCTGCCGCATCGAAGTAAGGAGCCATTCATGTTCTCTCGCAACGTTATCGGCACCGGTGTGATCGCCGGCGCGCTGCTTTTCGGCACCGCCGCGACCGCCGCCGCCGAGCCACCCAACTGCACGGCCGCCGACCTCGCCGGCGTCATGGCCGGGGTGTCCGCAGGCACGTCGTCGTACCTCTTCACCCACCCGGACGTCAACGCCTTCTTCACCGGCCTCAAGGGCAAGCCCAGGGATCAGATGATGACGGAGGTCCGGGCTTACTTGGACGCCAACCCGCAGGTGCGCGATGAACTGCGCGCGGTCAGGCAGCCCGCGATCGACTTCCGGGATCGCTGCAACGCGCCGCTGCCCGACATGCCCATGGGCTGAACGCCGCCGCACTGCCTTGCTCCTAGCTGACACACTGGGAGCATGCGCGACGACAAGCCGAAGTGCTGGCTCACCGACATGGACGGGGTCCTGGTCCGCGAGGAGCATGCGTTGCCCGGCGCAGCGGAGTTCCTGCAGCGGCTGATGGAACGCGAGCGGCCGTTCCTGGTGCTGACCAACAACTCCATCTTCACGCCGCGCGACCTCGCGGCCCGGCTGATGCGGTCGGGGCTGATGGTGCCCGAGGAGTCGATCTGGACCTCGGCACTGGCGACGGCCTCGTTCCTCACCGATCAGCTGCCGGGCGGATCGGCCTACGTCATCGGTGAGGCCGGCCTGACCACGGCGTTGCACGAGGCGGGTTACACGCTCACCGACGTAGACCCCGACTTCGTCGTGCTGGGTGAGACCCGGACCTACTCGTTCGAAGCGATCACCAAGGCGATTCGGCTGGTGATCAACGGCTCCCGCTTCATCGCGACCAACCCCGACGTCACCGGTCCGTCGGCGGAAGGGCCGTTGCCCGCCACCGGGTCCGTCGCCGCGATGATCACCAAGGCGACCGGACGCGACCCTTACTTCGTCGGCAAGCCGAACCCGATGATGTTCCGCAGCGCGCTGAATCGCATTCAGGCCCATTCGGAGAGCACAGTCATGGTGGGCGACCGGATGGACACCGACGTCGTGGCGGGCATCGAGGCCGGACTGGAGACCATCCTGGTGCTCACCGGGTCGACGACGGTCGACGAGGTCGAGCGTTATCCGTTTCGACCCAGTCGCATCCTGCCGTCGATCGCCGAGGCCATCGACCTGGTGTGATCGAACGGCCCCGACCGCGCAGGTCGGCGCGGCCCGCTGCCTACACTGATCGCGATGACCGGCACACCCGACCCCGCCCGGCCGCTGGCCGGCGTGCGCATCGTCGAGATCTCCAGCTTCGTCGCCGTCCCGCTGGCCGGGATGACGCTGTGCCAACTCGGCGCCGAAGTGACCCGGATCGATCCCGTCGGCGGCGCGGCCGACTACCGCCGCTGGCCGCTGACCGGTGACGGCGAGAGCATCTACTGGGCGGGGCTGAACAAGGGTAAACGCTCGGTGGCGGCCGACATGCGCAGCCGTGAAGGCCAGGACGTCATTCAGCGGCTGATCGCCAACAGCGGCATCTTCATGACGAATGTGGCTGGACGCGAGTGGCATTCGTACGACACGTTGGCACGGCTGCGGCCCGACCTGATCCACGTGGAGGTGTCCGGACGCGCGGACGGCGGCACCGGTGTGGACTACACCGTCAACGCAGGCATCGGGTTCCCGATGGTGACCGGTCCGTCGGAGCTGGCCGCCCCGGTCAACCATGTGTTGCCGGCGTGGGATGTCACGTGCGGCATCTACGCGGCGCTGGCCGTGCTGAGCGCGCTGCGCCACCGCGACGCCACGGGAGACGGGCAGTGCGTCAGCATCCCGCTGGAGAACGTCGCGTTGGCGACGGCGGGCAACCTGAGCTTCCTCACCGAGGCAATGGTCAACGGGACCACGCGCGAGCGGATCGGCAACTCGGTGTACGGGCAGTACGGCCAGGACTTCACCAGCAGCGACGGCGTGGCGTTCATGGTCGTCGCGCTGACCGGCAGGCACTTCCGCGACCTGTCCGAACTGACCGGCACCACGGAAGCCGTTGCTGCACTTGCCGATACGCTGGGCGCGGATTTCACCGACGAGGGCCAGCGCTTCGCTCACCGCGATGCCCTGTCGGGCTTGTTCAACGAGTGGTTCACCACCCATAGCGCCGAGGAGGTGACCGCCGCGCTGTCGGCCACCTCGGTGTTGTGGGAGCGCTACCGCACCTTCGCCGAAGTCGCCGAGCAGGACAAGGTGACCGCGAACCCATTGTTCACGCCGCTGGAGCAACCGCGGATCGGTACGTATCTGGCGCCCGGACTGCCGGTGTCGGTCGGCGGTAACTATCCGCCCGCCGTCGCGTCGCCCGCGCTGGGCGACGACACCACCGGCGTGCTGAGCGAGTGGCTCGGCTTGACCGCCGACGAAGTCGCGCGCCTCGTCGAAACGGGGGCCGTGGCGACGGGTGACGCGCCGTGAGAACACTGCTCGGGCTACTCGAACTGCGTGTCGGTGAGCGCACCGACAGCTGGGTCGGACCGGCCAGCGGGCCGAGCGGAAAGCGTTCCTACGGCGGGCAGTTCGTCGCCCAGAGTCTCGCAGCGGCATGGCGCAGCGTCGACGCCGGCCGGTGGCCGACCAACATGCACTTGCAGTTCTTGCGCGGGGGAGAGGCCGGTGACGACGTCGAGTACGACGTCGCGCGGGTGTTCGACGGCCGCACCGCGTCGTCCCGACGCGTCGACTCCCGCCAACAGGACCGGCTGCTCACCACGGCCACGGTCTCGTTCGCCGTACCGATGCCCGGCCCCGAACACGGTCGACGCCCCCCGGTGACGCTCGACCCGGAGTCGTTGCCGCGCACCGGCCCTGCAGGTCCGGCACCGTCGATGCCGCTCGACGAACTCGACATTCGTATCGCCGACGAGGGCTCGGGGGAGGGGTTCGTGCGCCGGTTGTGGTGGCGCGCCGCGGTGCGGCTGCCCGATGATCCGAAGCTGCACACGCTGATCGCGGTCTATGTCAGCGACGTGTACATGATCGACCCCGCGTTGCAGGTGCACGGGCATTCGATGCGGGCGCGCACGCATCGCAGCGGGACCACCGATTCGGCGATGTGGTTCCATCGACCCGTTCGCGCCGACCGGTGGAACCTGCTCGAGACGACGTCGCCCGCCGCCGCACAGGGCAGGGGCGTGGTCACCGGCAGCCTGATCCGCGCCGACGGTGTCGTGGCCGCCACCATGGCACAGGAAGGCCTCATCGCCGAGCGGGACTGACAGCCGTCCGCCGTATGGTCTACCCCGTGACGACTTCGGCTGACCTCATCGTGCTCGGTGCCGGACCCGCGGGACTCATGGCCGCGTGGCGCGCCGCCAGGGCCGGACGCTCGGTCATCGTGCTCGAACGCGCCGACGTCGTGGGCGGAATGGCCGCCAGTTTCCCGGTGGCCGGGGTGCGCGTCGACCACGGCAGCCATCGACTGCACCCGAGTACGGCACCGGAGATCATGGCGGACCTGTGCGGCCTGCTCGGCGACGATCTGCAGACTCGACCCAGGCACGGCCGGTTGCGGGTGGACGACAGGTGGGTCGGGTTCCCGCTGCGACCCAAGGACCTGGCGCGCGCACTACCGGCGTCGACCATCGCACGGATCGGCGCCGAGGCGATCACCGCCCCGCTGCGTCGCCGAAAGACGGTGGCCAGTTACGCCGACGCGTTGCGCCGCGGGCTCGGGCCGACGCTCTACGACCGGTTGTACGGGCCCTACGCCGTGAAACTGTGGGGCATTCCGGGTGAGCGGATCGACCCCGAGCAGGCGCGGGTCCGAGTACGCGCCGACACCCCGACGAAGATCGCCGCAAGGATGGTGCGGGGTTCGACGGGCGGATCGGGACGCACGTTCCACTATCCGCGCCGCGGCTTCGGCCAGATCGTCGAATCCGTAGCCGAGGCCGCCGTTTCGGCCGGGGCGCAGCTGCAGACGGGCGCCGAGGTGACCGCGATCCGTCCGGAGAGCGACCACGTGCAGGTGAGCACCGCCGACGGCGATGTGCTGAGCGCAGGGCACCTGTTCACCACGGCGCCCCTGCCCCGGCTCGCCGCCCTCGTGGTCCCCAACGCCCCCGCTCGCGCCGTCGCCGACGCGGCGGGTCTGACCTTCCGCGCGATGGTGCTGGTGTATCTGGTGCACTCGGCCCGGTCCCGGTGGACCGAGTTCGACGCCACCTACCTGCCGGACGCCGACACTCCGATCAGCCGAATCTCCGAACCGGCCAATTACCGTGTGTCGAAAGAAGATCCGAGCGACCGTACGGTGCTGTGCTGCGAGATCCCTTGCGCTGCAGACTCCGCCGATCCGGTGTGGTCGGCCACTTCACAGCAGCTCGCTGACCTCGCCCGCGACACCCTGGCCCGGCTCGGGCTGCCGCCGCTGCGCCTCGACGGACCGGACGCCGTCCAGGTGCGTCGGATCCGGCACGTCTACCCCGTATACGAGCACGGCTACGCCGAACGCCTACGCGGACTGGACGAATGGGCGTCTGCATTGCCGTCGGTGACGACGTTCGGGCGGCTGGGGCTGTTCGCCCACGACAACACCCACCATGCGTTCGCCATGGCGTACGCCGCCGTCGACGCGCTCGGCGCCGGCGGCTGGGACGCCGGCCTATGGTCGGCCGCTCGCGACCGGTTCCGCGACCACGTCGTCGAGGACTGACCCCGCGCGGCGAACGGTGTAGTACCCCGCGATGAGCAGGAGCAGCGTCAGCCCGGCCCAGACGACGTTGCTGGTGGTCGTACCGTAGTAGGCCAGCCACGGATGCAGGAAGTGGTACACCGGCGCATCGGCCTGCTGGAAGCCGTTGACCCAGTGCACTTCTGCGGTGTAGCCGTCGACCAGCAGGCAGCCGTAGGTGAACACCCCGGCCGCCCCCAGCGCCGCAGCCAGCGTGCGTACGATCCGTCCGGCGCGGGCCAGCCAGCACAAGATGATCAGCAACGCCAACGGCAGCACCACCACGACCTGACGTCCGGGCCACCAGTAGCCGTGCATGGTGAGCGCCGGGTAGGTGGCCACCAGCCAACCGGCGGCCAACGGCAGGGCCAGCGCCGCGCGGCCCAGCGGCGCGCTCAGCCGAGCTGCCGCCAGCGCGCCCAGTGCGGGGACCAGCAGGAGCCACGCCGGTTGCCACGGCACCAGCCCGAAGGTGCGATCCACCAGCAGGTCGACCAGGCGCCACGACCGGAAGAAGAAGTCCGGGTCGGCTCCCATCACCCCGAGCTGGCCGCTCTGCGTGAAGTGGTCGCCGCTGGCGTAGACGGTGAGCCCACCCCACAGCACGACGTGGATCAGCGCGTAGACCGCAGCGCCGAGTGCGAGCACGCCGGCGAGCCATACCGCAGCCCGCCGCGCATGGACCAGGCCGACGATCGCGAGTGCGCCCGCGACGGGGACGTACTTGATCGACAGCCACGGCAACGCGAGCACGGCACAGGCCACCACCGCCAGCGACGTCCGGGACCGGGGACCCGTCACCGCCGCGACACCGGCCAGACACGCCAGCGCTGCCGGCAGTTCCGGGTAGATCTGCTGGCCGTAGACGGCGAGGGGGGCCGACGCGGCGGCGACGGCGGTACCGGACGCGGCGAGGGTGGGCGGTATCGCGAACCGCCGCACCGCGACCCACAGCGTGAGCGCGGCCAGAGCGCCGGCCAGCAGGCTCATCGTCAGCTTCGCCCCGCACCAGCCGGCGATGCCGACCGGTGCGGCGAGCAGCATCGGCAGCAGCGGATCGTGCGGGCTGATCTGCTGACCGCCGGGCTGAACCACCGTCTCGGCCGGTGGCTCAACCGGCGTGTAGTCCCGCCAGCTCTGCTGGGCGATCTGGTTGCCGATGTCCAGGTCGCCGTCTTCCCACAACGATTGGGCGGTCATCAGGTACTGCGGCTCGTCGACCGCGACGGGCTCGTTTGGCGTGGCGGGGACCGCGATGCCCGACGCCGCCGCGACGAAAGCCAGCACCGCAACCCCGGCCATGGCCCACCGCAGCCACGCGGTCATGCGCCGACGAGGGTGGCCTCGACTTGGCGGGCCACCAGCTCATCGAGGTCGGTGTGCGGCACCCACCCAAGCAGCTCGCGCAACCGCGTGGTGTCGGCGAGTGTGTGCTCGACCTCGGCCGGGTGGCCGGACTCGATGACGAAGTGCGGCGCAACGCCGAGGGTGCGGCACACGGCGGTCGCGATCACCTCGATGGTGTGCCCCACACCGGTGCCGATGTTGACCAGCCCGCGCGCCCCCGCGGCGCCGAGACCCGCCAGCGCGCGCGCCGCGTCGCGCACATCGGTGATGTCGCGGCTGCGGCGCGGGCTGCCGTAGAGCGGCAGCGGCCGCCCCGCCCGCACCGCCGCGATCCACCGCGACACCGCCATGCCGGGACGCTGGCCTTCGCCGGCCACGGTGAACGGGCGGGCGGTGCACACCAGCCCCCCGGCCTGCAGCCTCTCCTCGCACAGCCGCTCGGCCGCGCGCTTGCTGCGGGCGTAGCCGCCGCGCGGGTCGAGCACGTCGCTCTCCAGGCAGCCGCGGCCGGCGACCGTGCCGCCGTACACCGACGACGACGACGTCACCACCAGCGGGACGTCGGGCGGGACCGCGCTCAGGACGGCCGCGGTGGCCACGACGTTGTCGCGATGGCGCCGCTCGTCGGCGTCCGGGCGCGGATCGCGCACATCGGGGCAGCCGGCCAGGTGATACACGACTTGCGCCTCCGTCAGGGCCGCCCGCACCTGCGGCGACTCGTCGAGCAGGTCGGCGGTGATCGCGGTGACGCCGTCGGACGGGGCCACCGGTTCGCGGTCGATCGAGATCACCGGTCCGCGTTCGGCCAGGTCCGACACCAGCACCCGCCCGATGAACCCGGCGCCCCCGGTGACCACTGCGACCACGTGTGCTCCTCTGCCATCCGAAGGCGTTCGTAAGGTTAGGCTTGGCGCAAATCTAACCAGATGGAGGCTGGGTTGGGACGGCGCGTGCGTACCGTGGCCGGACTGGTCGTCCTCGCGGTGGCCGTCTGGTATCTCGCCGCCGTGCTCGACGGTGAGGCGGTCGACGCCCTCGGCCGGGTGGTGCGGTCGCTGATCGAGACGCCACTGGGGTTGACCATCGCGCTCGGTTGCTACGCAACGGCGTTCGTGCTGCGGACGCTGGCGTGGCGGGCCGCGCTTCCCAGGCTGAGCATCGGACAGGGGTGGGCGGCCCTGCACGTGAGCCTGCTCGGCAACCACGTCCTGCCCATGCGGCTCGGTGAGGTACTGCGCGTCACCAGCGTGCTGCGGCGCACCGACCTGCCCGCCCGGCCGGTGGTGGCGTCCGCGGTGACGCTGCGCGCCGCCGACCTGCTCGCCGTGGCCGGACTGGCCGTGGTCGCCGTGCCGGGTCTGCTACCGCGTCTGGTCGGGCCGTGGTGGTGGGTCTTCGCCGGGCTCGCGGCCGCCGTGGTGGTGACGGGTCTGGTCTGGTCGAAGCGGCTGGCCGCCGGCGGATCGCAGGTGCGGTTGCCGCCCCTGCCGGCATGTGCGGCCGTGGTGGCGGCATGGCTTCTCGAGTCAGTGGTGGTCTACGAAATCGCCCGGGCGGCAGGGCATCCGCTGACCTTCGCGGAGGCCATCGCGGTGACGGCGGTGACGATCGTGGCCCAGGCGGTCGCGGTGACCCCGGGCGGTTTCGGCACGTACGAGGCCGCCGCCACGGCGGCGATGGTGGCCGTCGGCGTGCCTGCGGCGCCGGCGTTCGCGATCGCGCTGACCACACACGCTGTCAAGACGGTCTACTCGCTGGTGGTCGGCGGCGTCGCGCTCGCCGTTCCGGCCCCCTCGTACTTCGGCCGGTGGCGCCTGCCGCGCGCGCTGCCCCCCGCGCCACCGCCCCTGCCCGTCGCCGCGGACGCACCCGTGGTCGCGATCCTGCCGATGCATAACGAGGAGGCCACCGTCGCGGGGGTGGTGGCGGGATTGTGCGCCCAGGACCTGGGTCGTCCGCTGGTGGTGCTCGCGATCGACGACGGCTCGACCGACTCGTCGGCCGCGGAGGCCGAAGCCGCGGGCGCGATCGTGGTGGCACAGCCGAGGAACCTCGGACTGGGGGCCGCCGTGCGCCGCGGCCTCGCTGAGGCGATGACGCATGGCCCCGCCGCGGTGCTGTACTTGGACGCCGACGGTGAGTACGCGCCGGCCGACGCGGCGCGCATGCTGGCCCCGATCCTCGCCGGAGACGCCGACTACGTCGTCGGCTCGCGGTTCGCGGGCCGGATCGGACGCATGCTGCCGCACCGCCGGTTCGGCAACCGCGTCCTGACCCGCTGGGTGCGCTGGCTGACCCGCCGCCGCGACATCACCGACGGGCAGAGTGGCTACCGCGCCTTCAGTCCGTCGGCCGCGAACGCCGCCGAGATCGTGCACGACTACAACTACGCACAGGTCCTAACGCTTGACCTGCTCGCCAAGGGGTTTCGCTACACCGAGGTGCCGATCCGCTACTCGTTCCGCGACACCGGCAGGTCGTTCGTCCGGCTGGGGCGCTATCTGCGGCGCGTCGTTCCCGCCGTCCACCGGGAGCTGAACTCGGCGTGACGTCAGGGCAGCGCGACGCCGCTGCCGTTGACCCGCAGGCGCACCTTGGCGTCGACCGGCGGCGGTTGCAGACTGTGCTGGCGCACCACGATGGGGGCGCCGGCGCCTGCGGTGTCGATGGTCAGCAGCACATCGTGGCCGAGAAATTCGACGGCCAGCACGGTGCCGACGCCGTCCAGTTGCTCGTTATCCGAAACCACCGTGGCCACAAGCTGTTCGGGACGCAGGATGAGGGTGGCCGGTCCGTCGGCGCCCTGCACCGGAACCCGGCCGAGCGCCGAGTCGGCGACTCCGGCGGAGACGGTGCACGGCAACGCGATGCAGTCGCCGAGGAATTCGGCGGTGAAGCGGTCGCGCGGGTGCCGGTAGACCTGCTGAGGAGACCCGACCTGGGTGAAGCGCCCGTCACGCATGACCGCCACCTGGTCCGCGATCGACAACGCCTCCTCCTGGTCGTGGGTGACGACCAGCGACGTCACCCCCGCATCACTGAGCAGCTTCGCCACCGCCTTGCGGGTGGCGGCTCGCAGGCCTGCGTCCAGGGCGCTGAACGGTTCGTCCAGCAGCATCAGCACCGGCTGGCGGGCGAGCGCCCGCGCCAGCGCGACGCGCTGCTGCTGGCCGCCCGAGAGCTCATGCGGCCGGCGCGCTGCGAAAGACGGGTCGAGCGATACGGTTTCGAGGAGTTCGTCGACCCTCTTCGACTTCGATCCGCCGCGGATTCCGTAGGCGATGTTCTGCCCGACCGTCAGGTGCGGGAACAGGGCGCCGTCCTGGGCGACATACCCGACGCTCCTGCGGTGCGGCGGCACCGCCTTCCCGGCACCGGAGACCTCGCGAGCGTCGATCGTCACCGTCCCGGCATCGGGGGCCTCGAAGCCGGCCACCACTCGCAGCAGCGTGGTCTTGCCGCACCCCGACGCGCCGACGACGGCGGTGGTGGCGCCCTTCTCGACCTGCAGGTCGATGTCGTCCAGCACGACGTTGCCATCGAACGACTTGGCCAGGCCCCGGATCTCCAGCACTGGCGCGTTCACAGCGCAGCCGCCTTCGTCGACTGCCGGAAAAGCACCACGGTCAGGGGAATCGCCAGCAGTACCAGCACAAGCGCGTACGGTGCGGCGGCGGCGTAGTCCAATTCGCTGCTGTACGACCAGAACATCATGGACAGGGTCCGCGTGCCGGTCGGCGCGAGTAGCAGGGTAGCCGTCAATTCCGTTGACACCGCGACGAATACGAGCGCCGCACTCGCCGCGGCCGCGGGGGCGGTGAGGCGCAGCGTCACGCGCAGGAAGGTCGCCGTCGGTGAACTGCCCAGCGATCGCGAGGCCTCCTCCAGCCCCGGTGGCACCTGAGCCAGCCCGGCGCGGACGTTGATCAACGCACGCGGCATGAACAGCAGTACGTAGGCGAACACGATCAGGGCCACGCTCTGATACAGCG
Source organism: Mycobacterium sp. IDR2000157661 (assembly GCF_022317005.1). Classification (NCBI taxonomy): domain Bacteria; kingdom Bacillati; phylum Actinomycetota; class Actinomycetes; order Mycobacteriales; family Mycobacteriaceae; genus Mycobacterium; species Mycobacterium sp. IDR2000157661. The sequence continues at coordinate 4,725,212 of NZ_CP081006.1, read as the reverse complement.
GCCGGACAGCGTGGATGGCCACGGTGACCAGCGCGAGTGCGGTGACGATGCCGGGCATCGAGCTGGTGATGTAGTTGGCGCCCTCCACCGCGCGGGCGAGGACGCCGCGGGACCGCACCGCCACCCAGGCGACGGGAAAGGCCAGTGCTGTCGTCGCGACCGCCGCCATCGACGCCAGGGCGACGGTCTGGCCGAGCGCGGCGCCGATGTCGTCGACCGACCACACCTCGGCGCCGCCGAGCCACAACCACCGCAGAATCGTCCACAGCGGAACGCCGAGGGCCAACGCGGCCAGCCCGGTCAGGATCACGACGGCCGGTATCGCATTGCGTCCCAACCGAAGCGGTGCAGAGGTTCGTGGGACACCCGCGCCGATCCTGGCGTACCGGACCGGACCGCGCGCCGCGGCCTCGGAGACCAGCAGCACCAGGCACAGCAGCACCAGCACGCCGGCCAGCATGCTTCCCGCAGCACCATCGAAGGTGACCTGAAACTGCTGGAAAATCGCGACTGTGAAGGTGGTGAACCGGATCATCGCGAAGGCTCCGTACTCGGCGAGCAGGTGCACGGCGATGAGCAGTCCGCCGCCCAGGATCGCCAGCCGCAATTGTGGCAGCACCACGCGCAAGAACACGCCGACGGAGTGCGACCCCAGCGCGCGTGCCGACTCCTCAACCGCCGGGTCCAGCCGGCGCAATGTCGCGGCGACGGGCAGGTACATGAACGGAAAGTAGGACAGGGTGGTGATCAGCACTCCGGCCCACAGCCCGTGCAGCGATGGAACCACACCGACCCACGCATAGCTGTTCACGAATGCCGGGACCGCCAGCGGCGCCACGAACAACGGCCGCCAGAAGGCCCGACCCGGGATGTCGGTGCGCTCCACCAGCCAGGCGACGCCGACGCCGATCACCACGCAGAGCGGCACCGTGATCACGACGAGGGCCACGGTGTTGGTCAGCAACTCACCGACGCGGGGTCGCACCACCAGTTCGTAGGCGCGGGTCCAGCCGACCGAGACGGCGCCCCAGGCCACATATCCGAGCGGAATGAACGTCGCCGCGACCAGAATCGCGACCGTGGTACCGACCAGCGGACCGGGGCGGGAACCCCGGCGCGACTGCGACGGTGGTGCGGCCGGAGGCGACTCGAGGGCGACCACCTACAGCAAGCCCGCCTGGGTCATCATCTCGTTCACCTTCTGCGCGTTCAGATTCGAGGGATCGACGTTGGGCGCCTGCAACGAGTCCAGTGGCGGCAGGGCGGGATTGGCCGACACCCCGCTGGCGACCGGGTACTCGAAGGAGGTGCCCTTCCGCAGCACTTCCTGCCCCGACCTGCTGGTGACGAACCGGATGAACTGCTGGGCCTGCGCGGGCTTGTCGCTGGAGGCCAGCACGCCGCCGCCGGAGACGCTGATGAACGCGCCCGGATCCTGGTTGCGGAAGTAGTGCAGCGCGGTGTTGCCGCTGATCTCCTTGGTCTCCGCCTGATCGCGGTACCAGTAGTAGTGGTAGATGATTCCGCCGTCCAACTCGCCGGAATCGACGGCTTCCAGTGTGGAGATGTTGTTGTCCTCCAGCACCGCGTTGGCCTTCATGCCCGCCAGCCATTCCGCCGTCGCGGCCTCGCCCCTGAGCTCCAGCAGGGCCGCGACGATGGCCTGGAAGTCGGGCCGCGCCGGCGGGGCGCCCCACCGCCCCTTCCATTCCGGGCGCTGCAGATCCAGCAGCGACTTCGGCAACTGGTCGGGCTGCAGTCTGTCGGTGTTGTAGACGAACACCGTCGTGCGCGCCGCGACACCGGTCCACTTCCCGGTAGGCGGTCGGTACTGCTGCGGAACCTGGTCAAGGGTGTCGGGTTCGAGATCGGAGAACAGGCCGGCCCGCTCCACGGCGGCCATCGCGGGCGAGTTCTCGGTCAGGAAGACGTCGGCCGGCGACGCGCCGCCCTCGGCCACCAACTGGTTGCCCATCTCGGTGTCGTTGCCGTGGCGGTACTCGACCTCGATACCCGTCTCGTTGGTGAACGCCTCGATCCACTCCTTGGTCAGCGACTCGTGCTGGGCGTTGTAAATCAACAGCTTGTCGTCGGCGGAGCCCGAACAGGCGGTGGCGCCTGCGAGGAGGGCGTGTGCGGACAGAACCGCGGCGATCCGGCGGGAAAGTCGCATCCGGGGTCGCATCGAGGTCCTTCCACGCCACGCGGCTGGCGGCTTAGCTGAGCGTTACCTAACGAAAGATACACTTCGCGCGCTGGCCACGGGTTTATGGGCGGCGTCGCCGGCCGCTTCGGCTGTTGTGGGGTTTCCGCGTCGCGCAACGTTGGGGATGAATCCGCGGTTGGGGATGGCGGGTCGTGTTGGCCGTCGTGATGTCGGCGCCGGGGCCCACGGTGTGGGCATGACTTCCTGGACACGAGCCGAGATCGGCGCATTAGGGGAACAACTCGCCGTCGAGCACCTCGAGGCGCTGGGGCTGCGGGTGCTGGAGCGCAACTGGCGGTGCCGGTACGGCGAGCTGGATGTGATCGCCACCGATCGGGCCGGGCGGATCGCGGTCTTCGTCGAGGTGAAGACGCGCACCAGCGATCGGTTCGGCGGAGTCGAGGAGGCGGTGTCGCCGCAGAAGGTGCGCCGCCTGCGTCGGCTCGCAGGCTTGTGGCTCGCCGGTCGCGACGACACCTGGTCGCAGGTTCGCATCGACGTCGTCGGTGTCCGCATCGGCAGGCAACGGACGCCGGAGATCCGTCACCTGCAGGGGGTGGGGTAGATGTCGTTGGGGCGGGCGTTCTCCGTGGCAGTGCGTGGCCTCGATGGGCAGACGGTGGAGATCGAGGCCGACATCTCCTCGGGTCTGCCGGGGGTACATCTGGTCGGGCTACCCGATACGGCCCTGCAGGAGTCACGCAACCGCGTCCGCGCAGCGATCACCAACTGTGGTAACTCCTGGCCCCAGACCCGGCTGACGCTGGCATTGTCACCGGCGACGCTGCCGAAGGTCGGTTCGGTGTACGACCTGGCGCTGGCGCTGGCCGTGGTGTCGGCAGAGAAGCAGCAGCAGTGGGAGCGGTTGGAGAAGACCGTCCTGCTCGGTGAATTGGCGCTGGATGGACGGGTCCGCCCCGTCAAGGGCGTGCTCCCCGCTGTGTTGGCGGCACGGCGCGACGGGTGGCCCGCGGTGGTGGTTCCGGTCGACAACCTCGCTGAGGCCAGCCTCGTCGAGGGGATCGACGTGTGGGGGGTGGGCTCGCTGACCCAGCTGCAGAAGTGGATCACGGGCAGGGGCGCGCTCGAGCCCAGGATTGCTTCACCACCGCCCCGTCCGGCGCCGGTTGCCGACCTCGCCGACGTCCTCGGCCAGGCCCATGCCCGCTACGGCGTCGAGGTCGCTGCCGCCGGTGGTCACCATCTCATGCTGACCGGGCCGCCGGGCATCGGCAAAACGATGCTTGCACAACGCCTTCCAGGATTGTTGCCGCCGTTGTCGGAGGACGAGGCCCTCGAGGTCACGGCGATCCACTCGGTGGCGGGCCTGCTCTCCGGCGATGCCCCGTTGATCACCCGGCCGCCGTTCGTCGCGCCGCATCACACGTCGAGCGTGGCCGCCATGGTCGGTGGCGGCACCGGGATGGCCCGGCCGGGGGCGGTGAGCCGGGCGCATCGCGGGGTGTTGTTCCTCGACGAGTGCGCCGAGATCGGCGTCAGTGTGCTCGAAGCGCTGCGAACGCCGCTCGAAGACGGCGAGATCCGTCTTGCCCGCCGCGACGGGGTAGCCCGGTACCCGGCCCGGTTCCAGCTGGTGCTGGCCGCCAATCCGTGCCCCTGCGCGCGTCCTGATCCCCGCGAGTGCGTCTGCAGCGGGCTGGACAAGCGACGCTACCTCGGCAAGCTGTCGGGTCCGCTGCTGGACCGGGTGGACCTGCGGGTGGAGATGCACTCATTGGGGGCGGGCGCGATCACCGCGCAGGACGGTGAGTGCACGGAGGTGGTCCGTCAACGGGTGGCCCACGCTCGCTTGGCGGCCGCCGACCGGTGGCGCCCATACGGCATTCGGACCAACGCCGAGGTGAGCGGATCGCTGTTGAGGCGGAAGTTCCGGCTCTCGCCGACGGCGATGGCGCCGTTGCACAACGCCCTGGACCGCAAGTCGCTCAGCGTGCGGGGCGCGGACCGCACGATCCGGGTCGCGTGGTCGCTGTGTGATCTCGAGGGACGCACGTCGCCGGTGCGGGAGGACGTCACCACGGCGTTGAGTTTTCGGCAGGGAGGGCCGTTGTGATAACCGACGAACTGAGACTGGCGTGGGCGTATCTGTCGAGGGTCGCCGAGCCCCCGAGCGCCGAACTGGCGGCGCTGGTGACGCTGGTGGGCGCGGTCGAGGCCGCCGACCGGGTGCGGCGTGGCCGTGCGGGAGACGCGGTGTGGTCCGATGTCGAAGCGCGTCGCGAAATCGACTGCGCCAAAGCCGACTTGGAGACGCTCGACCGGCTCGGCGGACGGTTGGTCTCTGCCGACGACGACGAGTGGCCGCTGCTGGCGTTCACCGCGTTCCGCGGTGTCGCCGACCGCGCGCGGGCCGATGCACCGATGGTGCTGTGGGCGGTCGGACCGGCCATGCTCGACGAGGTGGCGTCTCGAGCGGCCGCATTGGTCGGTACGAGGGCGGCGACGGCCTACGGAGAACACGTCGCGGGTGACCTGGCCGCCGGCCTGGTGCACCGTGATGTCGCGGTGGTGTCGGGCGGGGCGTACGGCGTCGATGGTGCGGCCCACCGCGCCGCCTTGGCCGGCGACGGCGTGACCGTCGCCGTACTCGCCGGTGGTATCGACGTTCCCTATCCGGCCGGACACACCGCGATGCTGCGTCGCATCGCCGAGCGGGGTCTCGTGCTCAGCGAGTATCCGCCGGGCGTGCGGCCCGCGCGGCATCGGTTCCTGACCCGTAATCGGCTGGTGGCCGCGCTGGCAGGTGCCACCGTGGTCGTCGAGGCCGGGGCGCGCAGCGGTGCGGCGAACACCGCAGCATGGGCGCGAGCGCTGGGCCGTCCGGTCTGTGCAGTGCCGGGCCCGGTGACCTCGTCGGCGTCGACCGGATGCCACGCTCTGCTCCGGGGCGGGGCGTATGTTGTGACACGGGCCGAAGAGGTCGTTGAACTCGTCGGCCGCGCAGGCGAATTCGCACCGGAAGAGGTGCGGCCGGCGTCACCGCTCGACGACCTCACCGACGAGGACAAGCGGGTGTACGACGCGCTGCCGCGCCGCGGCGGACGCACGGCCGAGCAGATCGCGGTGGCCTCCGGGCTGCCGGAGCGTCAGGTGCTCGGCCCGCTGGCCAATCTCGAACTGCTCGGGTTGGTCGTGTGCGCCGAAGGGCGATGGAAGCTGGCGCCAGGACCGCGGCAGCGCGTGAACTGATCCTACGGCCGAAGGCGTGAGCCAGCAGGACCCGACGGCCTGCGCCGTGCGCCCGAAGCCAGCTACAGCGCCCGGCGTGCATCTACTGCATTCGCGACTCCGACACCGCCGACCAGAGCAACCGTTGAGGACAATTCCGGAGTGCTGGCCACCGATTGGCGCCCCAAGGTCGCGGCCACGGTGCTGGCCGGGTAGGACTCCGGCGGGCGGTTCCCGCCCGTATCATCGTTAAGGTCGGCTAACAATCAGCCGGCAGGGAGTGGGAGGTAGAACGTGGCTGGGCGTCCGATACACACCTTCGAAGTGGTGCGTACCGAGCAACTGACACCGCACCTGATCAGGTTGGTGTTGGGCGGTGCGGGTTTCGACACGTTCACGCCCAACGAGTTCACCGACGCCTACGTGAAGGTGGTGATCGTCAAACCCGGCATCGACGTCGCCGCACTCCCGCAGCCGCTGACCCTCGACAGTTTCTCGCCGCTGCCAGCCGAGCAGCGACCGACGGTGCGCACCTACACGGTCCGCCAGGTCGACACCCGGCGCCGGGAGATCTGCATCGATTTCGTGGTCCACGGCGACCACGGGGTGGCCGGTCCCTGGGCGGCCGCGGCGACGCCGGGCCAACCCGCCTACCTGATGGGGCCCAGCGGTGCCTATGCGCCCGATCCCACGGCTGACTGGCACCTCATGGCCGGCGACGAAGCGGCCGTGCCCGCCATCAGTGCCGCGCTGGAAGCGTTGCCCGACAACGCGATCGGCCGGGTGTTCATCGAGGTCGCGGGTTCCGACGACGAGATCCCGCTGAAGAAGCCGGACGGTGTCGAGGTGCGCTGGATCTACCGCGGCGGGCGCGCCGACCTGGTACCCGAGGACCAGGCCGGTGACCACGCGCCCCTCATCGCCGCGGTGAAGGAGACGCCGTGGCTGCCGGGGCAGGTGCAGGTGTTCATCCACGGCGAGGCGCAGACCGTCATGCACAACCTGCGGCCCTACATCCGCAAGGAACGCGGGGTCGGGGCCAAGTGGGCGTCGTCGATCTCCGGCTACTGGCGGCGCGGCCGCACCGAGGAGACCTTCCGTGTGTGGAAGGCCGAACTGGTCAAGGTGGAGGAACAGGCGAACGCGTGAGGGTCGGCCTGGCACGCTGACGGTCATGACCTTCGGCAACTACCAGTTCGAGATCTACCTGCAGGGCCTGTCCGGCGTCGTGCCCACCATGGCGATGACGTTCGCCGACTGGGAGGCCAAGGCGGAGGCCGCGATGCCGCCGTCGGTGTACTCCTACCTCGCGGGCGGCGCAGGCGACGAGCGCACCCAGCGGCTGAACCGAACCGCCTTCGACAACTGGGGACTGATGCCGCGGATGTTCCGCGCCACGCGCGACCGCGACCTGTCGGTGAACCTGTTCGGTCTGACGTTGCCCTCGCCGGTGTTCATGGCGCCCATCGGTGTGATCGGCATCTGCGCGCAGGACGGCCACGGCGACCTGGCCGCCGCCCGTGCCGCGGCGCGCACCGGCGTGCCGATGGTCGTTTCCACGCTGACCGAGGATCCGCTGGAGGACGTCGCCGCCGAATTCGGTGACACCCCGGGGTTCTTCCAGCTGTACACCCCGACCGACCGGGAGCTGGCCGCCAGCCTGGTCAGCCGGGCGGAGGCCGCCGGATACAAGGGCATCGTCGTCACCCTGGACACCTGGGTACCGGGTTGGCGCCCGCGCGACCTGTCGACGTCGAACTTCCCGCAGTTGCGCGGCAAGTGTCTGGCCAACTACACCAGTGACCCGGTGTTCCGCGCCGCGCTCGAGCAGCCACCCGAGGAGAACCCGCAGGCCGCGGTGCTGCACTGGGTTGGCCTGTTCGGCAACCCTTTGACGTGGGAGGACCTACCGTGGTTGCGGTCGCTGACCGATCTGCCGCTCATCGTCAAGGGCATCTGCCACCCCGACGACGCCCGGCGCGCCAAGAACGGCGGCGTCGACGCCATCTACTGCTCCAACCACGGCGGCAGGCAGGCCAACGGCGGGCTCGCGGCCATCGACTGCCTGCCCGGTGTGGTCGAGGCGGCCGACGGGCTGCCTGTGCTGTTCGACTCCGGCATCCGCAGCGGCTCCGACATCGTCAAGGCGCTCGCGCTCGGGGCCACCGCGGTGGGGATCGGCCGCCCGTACGCATACGGGTTGGCGTTGGGCGGGGTGGACGGCCTGGTGCACGTGCTGCGCTCCCTGCTGGCCGAGGCCGACCTCACGATGGCCGTTGACGGGTATCCGACGCTGGCCGATCTCACTCCGGATACGCTGCGGCGCGTCATCTGAGCGACGCAGAAGCCGTCTGCGACGGTAGTGCGGTGGACGCACTGCTGGCGGAGTTCGACGAGTACCTCGCACTCGAACGCGGTCGCTCCGAGCACACTCGTCGTGCCTATCTCGGTGACCTGCGATCGCTGTTCGCGTTCGTGGCCACGCGTGGGAAAGACGCCGGGGTCAGCGAGCTGACCCTGCCGGTGCTGCGGTCGTGGCTGGCCGCGCAGGCCGCATCGGGCACGGCCCGTACGACGCTGGCGCGCCGAACCTCGGCGGTCAAGACGTTCACCGCGTGGGCGGCGCGGCGCGGCATCACGGCGAGCGACCCCGCGGCCCGGCTGCAGGTGCCGAAGGCCCGGCGCAACCTGCCGGCTGTGCTGCGCCAGGACCAGGCGCTTGACGCCATGGCCGCCGCGAAATCCGGTGCCCAGCAGGGTGATCCGCTTGCGCTGCGGGATCAGCTGATCGTCGAGTTGTTGTACGCCACCGGTATTCGCGTCAGCGAGCTGTGTGGGCTCGACGTCGACGACATCGACATGCCACGACGGTTGTTGCGGGTGACCGGCAAGGGCAACAAGCAACGCACTGTGCCGTTCGGCGAACCGGCGCAGGCGGCGCTGACGGCCTGGCTGTCGCAGGGGCGGCCGCAGTTGAGGACCGCGACGTCGGGTCCGGCCCTGCTGCTGGGCGTGCGCGGCCGTCGGCTCGACCCGCGCCAGGCGCGCACCGTCGTGCACCAGACCGTCGCGGCGGTCGACGGTGCCCCGGACATCGGTCCGCACGGGCTGCGGCACAGCGCCGCAACGCATCTGCTCGAGGGCGGGGCCGACCTGCGGGTGGTGCAGGAGCTGCTCGGCCATGCCACCCTGGCGACCACTCAGCTGTACACGCACGTGACGGTCGCGCGGCTGCGGGCCGTCCACGACCAGGCGCATCCGCGCGCGTAGCTAGCCCAACAGCGCAATGACTTCCGCGAGGTCCGGCATGGCCGAGGGTCGGCCGGGCAGTTCGTCGAACACCGTCCAGTAGCTGACGCCGAAGCGCTGCTGCCGCTGCATCAGTCGCTCGGCCATCTGCTCATGCGTGCCGATCAGGATGAACGGCGAGTCGAGGAGTTCGGCGGGGGAGACGCCGCCGATGGTCGCGGCGAGTTCGGCGGCAGCCCGCTTCGGATCGTCGGTGCGGACGACGGCCTGGATGAGGGCGTTGATCTCGATCTGCTCGAACCGGGCGCCGGCCGCATCGCGGACCACGGCGATGCGATTCTCGAGTCCCGCGGAGCCGAAGTGGCTGAGCCGCACCTGCGTGGCGTCGCGATTGTGGGTGAGGCCCGCCAGACCGACGATGTCGGCGAGGCGACCGGCCAGCTGGAGCACTCGGATCCCGTTGCCGCCGATGAGCATCGGCACATGCCCGGGCGGCGGCGCCAGGAGTTGGCCGGCGTCGGCGTGCACGCGGTAATGGCTGCCGTCGAAGTCGACGGCCGCACCGTCGAGCAGCGACCGGATCAGCTCGGCCGCCTCCTCGAGCCTCGACACTCGCACGCCTGAGCCGTCGAACGTCAGCCCGGCGGCGTCGTACTCGGACTTCATGTGCCCGGCGCCGATGCCGAGTTCGAAACGACCGCCCGAAACCAACGCCAGCCCGGCCGTCTCACGGGCCGTCTCGACGGGATGCCGGAAGTCGTTGTTGAGCACCAGGGTTCCCACGCGCAAGCGTTCGGTCGCCATCGCCGCGGCGGTCGCGCTGGTGAACGGCGGCGCCAGCGGCACCAGGTGGTCGGCGAACGTCAGCACGTCGAACCCCGCGGCCTCGACGTCGCGGGCGAACTGCCGAGTCTGCTCTCCGGTGCGCGGCGCGGCCGTCGTCAGACCGAAGCGCGGGCGGCGGGCCCGGTGCGCGGCGGTGGTCACGATGTCGACGGTATGCGCACGCTCGGTCGGCGGCGACCGTGCACGGATGCTGGAGAAGGCGCGGCGTGTCATGTGCAGACACGCACGCTCGCGCTAACTGTCGGTGGGTTTGAGGCGGATCGGGGTGCCGGCCAGCAGACCCAGCGGGTCGACGTAGTCGGCGTTCGCGGCGGGTCCCCACATCGCGCCCCAGTGCAGGCACGCCGGCACCGGACAGCCGGCGTGGCCGCTCTGCAGCACACCGATCGCCGCACCCGCGCCGACCCGCTGACCCGCGCGCACCGACGGGTCGACCGGTTCGTAGCTCGTCCGCAAGCCGCCGGGGTGTGCGATCGACACGACCGGCCTGCCCGCCAGCAGGCCGGCGAACATGACCGTACCGGGGCCCGCCGCATAGACCTGTCGACCCGCGCTTCCCGCCAGGTCGACGCCGCGGTGGCCGCGCTGCCACTTCGGCGACGGCGCGTCGAACGCACGCACAACGGCGGGTTCGGGCCGCAGCGGCCACTGAAGCCGGTCGGTTACGGCCGCCGCGGGCGCTGCGCAGACCAACGCGGCGACCACTGCCGCGACCCATCGCATACGTCCAGCTCAGCTCGCCGGGCATGGACGGCGCCACGGCCCGGCGCCGATCTGTGGATGGGCAGGTCGCTGTGGAAAAAGCACCCCTGTGCGGGGTGTAAACTGCTACTCGCAGCTCGCTCGAGCGGGCTGACTTCGCGTGTCTGCACCCTCGGCCCGTTTCACTAGGTCGTACCGGATGCCGTCGGTCCTGTCTCGGAGCCTTTAGGCAGGTTCGGCATTCCCGCAGTCACCAGGGCCCGGCGTCACCCGATGCCGGGCGACAACCGACACAAGTGAGGCACCAGCATGGCTGTTGTGACCATGAAACAGCTGCTCGACAGCGGCACCCACTTCGGGCATCAGACCCGTCGCTGGAATCCCAAGATGAAGCGGTTCATCTTCACCGACCGCAACGGCATCTACATCATCGATCTGCAGCAGACGCTGACCTACATCGACAAGGCGTACGAGTTCGTCAAGGAGACCGTCGCGCACGGCGGCACGATCATGTTCGTCGGCACCAAGAAGCAGGCGCAGGAGTCCATCGCCGAAGAGGCGACCCGCGTCGGCATGCCCTATGTGAACCAGCGCTGGCTGGGCGGCATGCTCACCAACTTCTCCACCGTGCACAAGCGGCTGCAGCGTCTCAAGGAACTCGAGACGATGGAGCAGACCGGCGGGTTCGAGGGTCGCACCAAGAAGGAAATCCTGATGCTGACCCGCGAGAAGAACAAGCTCGAGCGCAGCCTCGGCGGTATCAGGGACATGCAGAAGGTGCCCTCGGCGGTGTGGGTCGTCGACACGAACAAAGAGCACATCGCCGTCGGCGAGGCCCGCAAGCTGGGCATCCCGGTCATCGCGATCCTCGACACCAACTGCGACCCCGACCTCGTCGACTACCCGATACCGGGCAACGACGACGCGATCCGCTCCGCGGCATTGCTGACCAGGGTGATCGCTGCGGCGGTCGCCGAGGGCCTGCAAGCCCGCGCCGGCGCCGGCCGCGACGGTGACAAGCCCGATGCCGGCGCCGCCGAGCCGCTCGCCGAGTGGGAGCAGGAGCTGCTGGCCGGTGCCACCGCCACCGCTTCGCCGACCGCCGCCGGTGCGGCACCGGGCACCCCGGAGGCCGACATCCAGACCGAACCGAAACCATCCCAGAACCCGTAAGAGAAGGTCGAAATGGCTAACTACACCGCTGCCGACGTCAAGCGACTGCGGGATATGACCGGCGCAGGCATGCTCGACAGCAAGAACGCGCTGGTCGAGGCCGAGGGCGACTTCGACAAGGCAGTCGAGTTGCTGCGCATCAAGGGCGCCAAGGACGTCGGCAAGCGCGCCGAGCGCGCGACCGCCGAGGGCCTGGTGGCCGCCAGGGACGGCGCCCTCATCGAGCTGAACTCCGAGACCGACTTCGTCGCCAAGAACGCCGAGTTCCAGGCGGTCGCCGACCAGATCGTCGCGGCCGCGGCCGCGGCCAAGGCCGGTGACGTCGATGCCCTCAAAGCCGCCAACGTCGGGGATACCACGGTCGAGCAGACCATCGCGGACCTGTCGGCGAAGATCGGCGAGAAGCTCGAACTGCGTCGCGTCGCCTACTTCGACGGCAACGTCGAGACGTACCTGCACAAGCGCGCCGCGGACCTGCCGCCGGCCGTGGGTGTGCTGGTCGAGTACACGGGCAGCGACCAGCAGGCCGCGCACGCGGTGGCGCTGCAGATCGCCGCGCTGAAGGCCCGCTACCTCACCCGTGAGGACGTACCCGCCGACATCGTCGCCAACGAGCGTCGCATCGCCGAGGAGACCGCGCGCAACGAGGGCAAGCCCGAGCAGGCGCTGCCCAAGATCGTCGAAGGCCGCGTCACCGGCTTCTACAAGGACGTCGTGCTGCTGGACCAGCCGTCGGTGTCCGACAACAAGAAGACGGTGAAGGCACTGCTCGACGAGGCCGGCGTGACCGTCACCCGCTTCGTCCGCTTCGAGGTCGGCCAGGCTTAGGTCTTTCCACGCGAGCGCGCACCGTTGTACGCCATGACGGCCTGAAACCGTACAACGGTGCGCGCTCGCGTTCCGCGCCCCCACACTGGTACGAGTTGGTACCGTCGTCGGCATGAGTCCCGTTCACGCCTTCGACGACGACGACGCCCTTGGCGAGCACGACGCGGTCGGCCTCGTCGCGGCCATGCGGACCGGAGACGTGTCGCCCGCCGAACTCGTCGAGGCCGCGATCGCGCGCCTGGAATCCGTCAACCCGACCCTCAACGGCCTGGCGCATGAGGCGTTCGACTGGGCCCGTGCCCGCGCCGCCGCGCGCCGGTTCGGCGGCTACTTCGACGGGGTGCCCGCGCTGATCAAGGACAACGTCGCGGTGGCGGGCATGCCGACGATGAGCGGCACCGATGCCTGGCAACCCCGCCCCGAGCGGGCGCACGGCGACTTCGCTCGCTCGTTTCTGGCGACCGGCCTGACGCCGCTGGGCAAGACGCAGCTGTCGGAGTTCGGGTTCAGCGCATCGGCTGAGCATCCCCGTATCGGACCAGTGCGCAATCCGTGGAACCCCGACCACACGGCCGGAGCGTCGTCATCCGGTTCGGGGGCGTTCGTCGCGGCCGGGGTGGTACCGATCGCACACGCGAACGACGGCGGCGGCTCGATCCGGATTCCCGCCGCGTGCAACGGGTTGGTCGGCCTCAAGCCGTCGCGCGGCCGGCTGCCGCTGGACCGGGATATGCGACAGATGCCGCTGCGCATCGTCGCCAACGGTGTCGTCACCCGTTCGGTGCGCGACACCGCCGCCTTTTACCGCGAGATGGAGCGGGTCACCCACAATCCGCGGCTGCCCGAGGTCGGCGACGTGACGGGGCCCAGCACCCAGCGGTTGCAGGTGGCGGTCTGTACACACTCCATCGCGCGCGAAGCCAGCCCCGAGATGCGGGAGCTGACGCTCAAGAGCGCCGCGCTGCTGGAGGAACTCGGCCACCGCGTCACCATGATCGACAATCCGGTGCCCGAGCACTTCATGACCGACTTCCTGCTGTACTGGTCGTTTCTCGCGTTCGCGCTCGTGCGCGGCGGCCGGCGCACCTTCGGCCCGAGCTTCGACCGCGACCGCCTCGACAACCTGACCCTGGGCCTGGAGCGGCACGCCGCGCGCAACCTGCACCGGCTCCCGATGGCGACCGCGCGCCTGTCGCGCGTGCGCCGCATCACCGCACGGCTGACCCAGACCTACGACGTGGTGCTGACGCCGACGCTGGCCGATGTCACCCCGCGCATCGGCCACCTGGATCCGTCCAACGAATACCAGCAGATCATCGACCGTCTCATCGAATGGGTGGCGTTCACCCCGCTGCAGAACGCCACCGGAGAGCCGGCGATCTCCCTGCCTCTGGCTGAATCGGCGTCCGGTCTGCCCGTCGGCATGATGTTCGCGGCGCCGATGGGTCAGGAGGCGCGGCTGCTGCACCTGGCCTACGAACTCGAAGAAGCGCAGCCGTGGCGGCGCATTCACCGCTAGCGCCGACGCTGCGGCTTTCCGATGCGCGGCAGCCCGGCCAGCAGACCCCGCTGCGGAACGCCGTCGATCGGCTCCGCCGCCGCGCCGAGTTCGGCGAGCACGTCGTTGGCGGCGAGCACACCAGACATTGCCGAGCGTTCCATCAGCCCGGCCAGGTAAGGGAGTTCGACGAAGTCGCCGGCGACGCGTAGGCCGCGGGCGTCGTTGCGGACGCCGGGTCGGGTTCCGGCGGAGCCGGGCGGGAACGCGGGCGCAGTCGCCTCGAGTCGGTCGTGGCGGTGCACGATGGTGGCGTCGCCGATCTCGGGCCACAACCTCATCAGCTCGTTGCGCAGCGCATGTGCTGCAGCGTCGGCATCGTCGAAAGCGCATGAGTACGAATGCGTTTCGACCACCGAGCCGCCGGTTGCTGCGGCCCACCGCCTGCTGGGCTCCTCCAGTCGCGAGTACACCGCGACCGAGTCCAGGGTCGGCTGGCCGGTGACCGCGCTGAACGGGGCACGGTGCGCGGCGACGTCGCGGTCGAGCCAGATCCTGCTGACCGCGAACGGCGGTGCGACACAGAGGTTCTCGCACCGCCGTGCGAGCAGGGGAGCAGCCGCGGCGGTACCGGGTGACGCCGCGATCAGCCCCTTCAGCGAGCCGGGGTCGACGGCCAGCACGACGTGCCGGCTGACGAGTTCACCGGCATCGGTGCCGATACGCCAGCGTTGCCCGTCGGGCTCCACACCGGTGACCGGTGTCGCGGTCCTGACCTCGGCGCCGAGACGGGACAGGTACTCGCGCAACGGATGCCATATCGCGGTCGCATGGTCGGTGGCCGGCACGTCGAAGCCGATTCCTTCGGGGTTGCCGAGGAAGTAGTAGTGGAACATCGCGACCAGCTCCGCTGCGGACAGCTCGCCCTGGTTGCAGAAGAACGAGCGCGCGAACGCCTCGAACAACATGCTGCGCGTGCGCTCGCTCATTCCGAGCCGGTCGAGGAACGTCGCGGCGTCGACGTCGTCGAGCTCGGCGATGGTGGCGGCACGGTCATAGGCCAGCAGCGCCCGTCCGGCATCGGGGTCGGCGTTGGTGAAATCCCTGCGGCTCAGGCTCTTCGAGCGCAGGGCCAGCGCGGCCAGGTTCAGCGGCGGTGCGGCGGGCAGGCCCGACAGGTCCTCGGCCGGCCAGGTCGCCGAGATCACCGGATAGCCGGCCGCGGGCTGCAGGAACGACAAATCGGGGTCGACGCGGCGCAGGATCGCCCGCCACGTGTAGTAATGCCGGAAGAACGCGTGGAAGCCGTGCTCGACGTACTGCTCGGTGCCGTCGGGCAGCCGTTCGGGCCAGGCGCCCAGCCGACCGCCGAGGTGATCGGCGGCCTCCACAACGGTTACCGCGACGCCTCGTTCGGCCAGTACGACGGCGGCGCAGATCCCGGCGATGCCGCCGCCGACCACCACCGCGTCGGCTCCCGGCTCCACTTCACGGGTCAGCAACGGGTCGGGGACCACCAGGCGGCGGGGCCGCATCCGCAGCGGTGCGGCCCGGCTCCGCAGCGCGTCGCTCATCCGGCCACCGGTTCCGTTTGGTGTCGGCGCAGCAGCGCGATCGCGAACGGCAAAGCGACCGCGCCCATGATCACGCCCCCGGTGACCGCCGAACCCGGCAAGCCGAAGAACGCCGCGTGGCCGAGCACCGAGGAGACGTACACCCACAGATAGAGCGCCGACGCGGGCGCCGACGGGGCGTGCTCGGTGTGCAACACCGCGTGGAGGATCGCCATCAGCGCCGCCGACACCAGCAACCAGCCCAGGTAGTTCGTCCACGGGATGCCGGGGATCAGCGGCAGGCCCGGCGCGGAGTCGAACCACACCCAGTGTCCGGCGGCGACCATCTGCGGGTCGAGGAACACATCCCAGGCCGTCAACGCCGACGCGCCGACGGCGACGACCGCCGCGCCCCGCGACGCGAGGGTGCGCGCCACCACCAGTGCGGGCCACGCCATCATCACCCAGGCCAGCGGCACGACGACCGGCACACCGAGCAACTCGGGACCGAGCGTGCCGGTGTAGGCGTAGTGCCCGAAGGGCCGGCCGGTGGTCACCCCGACCGCCTCGGCGAGCAGGCCACCGCCGCCGGCCACCACGATCAACGCCGCGGCGCCCGCCCGACCGTGCACCCGCGCGACATCGGCGACGCTGGCGACGAAGAACACCAGGACGCTGGCCACCGTCACCTCGGTGCGCCAACCGTCGGGCGTCAACGGATAGGCGATCTGCACCAGGACCGCGGCGGCGACCAGCGCCCACACCACCGGGGTGGTGTGCGTCCGGGCCACCGGCAAGGCCAACGCCACGCGAGCTACCTCCGCTTCAGGGTGGGCGGCGCCTGCACCCGTCGGTGCGCGGGCAGGACGAAACTTCGTAGAGTCTCCAAGGTGCCCCATGCGCGTCTTGCCGACACTTTACGCGCGCTTGTCGTCACAGGATCGTCACTGGCATGCGTCGGCGCCGCGCATCAACTTCTCAACCAGCGTCTGCTACGCCGCTTGCCCGACGACCCGGCGCCGGTCAGCGCCGCGGTGTCGATCCTGGTCCCGGCGCGCGACGAGGCGCACCGCATCACGCCGACGGTCCACTCGCTGCTCGGCCAACAGCGGCTGGGCGATGCCGAGATCCTGGTGCTCGACGACGGCTCGACCGACGGCACCGCCGACGCGGTCCGCACCGCGGCGGCCGGGGACCCGCGCGTCAAGGTGCTCACCGGCAGCCCGCCACCGCCGGGGTTCCTCGGCAAGCCGCACGCCTGCGCCCAACTGGCGGCCGCCGCGCGCGGCGAGATCCTGGTGTTCGTCGACGCCGACGTGGTGCTGGCCCCGCACGCGGTCGCGGCCGCGGTGGCGGTGCTGCGAGGGCCCCGCCCGCTCGATCTGCTGTCGCCGTGGCCACGCCAGCTGCCGACCGGTGTGTCCGGGCGACTCGTCCAGCCACTGCTGGCCTGGTCGTGGCTGACCACCCTGCCGCTACGGCTGGCCGAACGCTCGAGACGCCCGTCCATGGCGGTGGCCAACGGCCAGTTCCTCCTGGTCGAGGCCGGGGCGCTGGCGCAGGCCGGGGGATGGCGTTCGGTGGCCGGGGCCGTGCTCGACGACATCGGGCTGGCCCGCGCGGTGCGCTCGGCGGGCGGGCGCACAGGCCTTGCCGACGGTTCGGCGCTGGCCACCTGCAGGATGTACAGCAACCGCCACGAACTGCGTGAGGGCTATCGAAAGTCCCTGTGGGCGGCGTTCGGATCACCCGCCGGGGCGCTGGCGGTCGCGACGGTCCTGGCCGTCGTCTACGTCCTGCCCGCGGCTGCCGCGCTGACCGGCTCCCGGGTCGGTGCGCTCGGCTACGCCGCCGCCGTCGTCGGCCGAGCCGCCGCCTCCCGATGGGGTGGCAGGCCGCTCGACGCGCTGGCACACCCGGTCTCGGTGCTGGTGCTGCTGGAGCTGCTGGCCGCGTCGTGGATCGGCCGCGGCCGCGGTTCGCTGCAATGGAAGGGCCGCCCGGTATGAGCCGAACCGTCGTCATCGGTGCGGGACTGGGTGGCTTGGCGACCGCGGCCCGCCTGGCCGCGGCCGGTCACCGCGTCACCGTGTTCGAAAGCGCCCCGAGTGTGGGCGGCAAGCTGGGCGTGTTCGAACGCGACGGGTTCACCTTCGACACCGGTCCCTCGCTGCTGACCATGCCCGCCGTGCTCGAGCAGTTGTTCGCCGACACCGGCGGCCCGGCCGATCTCGCGGTGACACCGGTGGACCCGGCCGTCGCCTACCGCTTCGCCGACGGCACGCAGTTGGTGCTGCCGCACGAGGCGGCGCGAATCCCGGCGGCCCTCGACGACAAGCTCGGCCCCGGCGCCGGCGAGGCGTGGCGGCGATTGCACACCCGGTCGAGGCGGCTGTGGGAACTCGTCGGCGAGCCGGTGCTGCGCCGGCCGGTCTCGGTGCCTGCCCTGGTCCGGATGAGCGCGTGCCCCGCCGACCTGCGGTCAGTGGCGCCGTGGCGGACCATCGACGGGCTGGGCCGGGCGATGCTGCCCGATCCGCGGCTGCGGACCTGGCTGAACCGCTACGCCACCTACTCGGGTTCGGATCCCCGCCGCACCCCGGCGGTGCTGAGTGTGACCGCGTTCGTCGAGCAGGAGTTCGGGGCGTGGTACGTGCCGGGCGGGCTGCGGCGCATCGTCGAGGCGGTCGCGGCCCGCTGCGTCGAACGCGGCGTCGAGTTGCAGACCGGTTCGACGGTCGAGTCGGTCCTGCTCTCGGGCGGCCGCGCCGCCGGGGTGCGGGTCGACGGACGCGACGTCGCCGCCGACGCCGTGGTGAGCAACATCGACGCCGCGGTGCTGCACGACAGCCTGCTGCCCGCCGGGGTGGCCAGGACGATGCGCAGGCGCCTGCAGCGTCGCAGGCCGTCGATGGCCGGTTTCGTGGTTCTGCTGGGGCTGTCCGGACGCCGCCCCGGCGCCGCGCACCGGGTGTACTTCCCCCGCGAGTACGCCGCCGAGTTCGACGCGATCTTCGGCCCTTCGCCGCAGCCGGTCGCCGATCCCACGATCTACGTGCACGCGCCCGACGATCCGCTGCTGCGCCCTGACGACGACTCCGAAGGCTGGTTCGTTCTGGTCAACGCCCCGGCGCACGACCCGGAGCGCGGCGTCGACTGGGACGCCCCCGGAATGCGTGAGCACTACACCCGGCACGTGCTCGAC
The DNA here is from genome assembly GCF_022317005.1 of Mycobacterium sp. IDR2000157661. Taxonomy (NCBI): domain Bacteria; kingdom Bacillati; phylum Actinomycetota; class Actinomycetes; order Mycobacteriales; family Mycobacteriaceae; genus Mycobacterium; species Mycobacterium sp. IDR2000157661. The sequence continues at coordinate 4,706,763 of NZ_CP081006.1, read as the reverse complement.
CTGCTGGCCCTTCGCGGCGCCGACATCGGCGACCGGATCCGGTTCGCCGAGACGATCACGCCGGCGGACCTGCAGCGCCGCACCGGTGCCCCCGGCGGGGCGATCTACGGGAGCGCCTCGCACGGGCCGCGGGCCGCGCTGCGCCGACCGGCCAACCGCAGCCGGGTCCGTGGGCTGTATCTGGTGGGCGGCTCGGCGCATCCCGGCGGCGGGATCCCGCTGGTGCTGATGTCGGCCGAGATCGTCGCGAAGCTCATCGGGCCTGCGGGAAGTGCGGCGGTATCGAACGCCGCACCCCGGCCAGCAACTGAGCCGTCCCGACGACGCCGGCCGCGGTCCACGTGATCGCGAACGTCGTGCCCCAACCCCATCCCACCGGCGGTAGCCCCGCGGGGAACACCGCGGCCCCGCCGGCGGCCATCGCGACGACGATCAACCGTGTCGGCCGCTCGGCGACGGTCACCGCGCCGACCCCCGGCATCCCGACCGCCTGGGCGCGCGACCGGACGTACTCGTGGACGAAGACCAGGACCAGGGCCGCCGCCACCCACTGCGGCGTGGCTCCCAACGCCAGCAGCACGCCGCCGAGCAGCAGATCGCCGAGACGGTCGGCGACCGCGTCGACGACCGCACCCAACGGCCGGGCACGTCCGGCCCGCAACGCGACCGCCCCGTCCAGGCCGTCCAGCACGCCCGCGGCGATGATCAGCGGCACCGCCAAGGCCGGCCATCCGGGGCCCGCGACGACCGCCCATGCCGCCGCCAGCGCGAGGACCCCGGCCGCCGACAACAGGTCGGGCGGCAGCCGCAGGACCGGACCGGCCGCCAGCGCGCGCACCAGGCGCAGCCAACCGCGAACCACCGCCGACGGCCGCACCCCGTCGTGCAGCGCCGACCAGCCCTCGTCGTCGGCATCGCTGTTCGAGGTCATGAGTTCAGCCTGCCAGTTCGGGGGGCGGTTTCGGTGGGGGACTCGATGAGCCGGATCCGCCGACTGACCACGGAGGTGCGGCAGACGTTTCCCGGCAGCGACCTGTCGCTGTGGGCGGCCGGTGCCACCTTCTTCGGCGTGATCGGTATCGCCCCACTCGCCCTGGCGTCGCTGTGGGCGGTCGGCGGGCTCGTCGGCCACGCCACCGTCACCGCGGCGATGGACACCGCGATCGGCGGCCTGCCCGACGGGCACGGCACCCCGGCGGCGTTGCGCACGTTGACGTCGGTGGCCCTGTCGATGTCGTGGTGGCAGGCCCTCGTCGTGTTGTTCCCGGCGAGCCTGTACGGCGAAGGCCTGCGACGGGCGTTCGTCCAGATGTCCGCAGCGCCCGACACGCTCACCGGGTGGCGGGGCCGGATCGGTCTGTTGGGCGTGGCGGTCGTCGCGCCGTTCCTGGTGCTCGCCGTGCTCGCCTCGGCGCCCTACGTCGCCCCGCTGTACGAAGCGGGGAGCTGGTCGCTGGTGTGGGGCATCGTGGTGGCTTTCCACATCGTCTGGCTGACGGTGTCGACCGCGCTGCTGGCAGTGTTCGGTCTCATCGGTCCGGGCCGGCTGGGCTGGCGCTCCTTGCTGATCGGCGCATTCAGCACAGGGGCGGTCCTCGCCGGATTCCTGCAGGGCTTCATTCTGTTCCTCGCCATCCCCATCGAGTGGTCGGCGCCGTTCGGCGGGCTGCCGATCGTCGGCGCGGTGACGGCGCTGGCGCTGTGGCTGTACCTGCTGCACATCCTCGTGCTGCTGGGCTTTCGCGCCACCGTGGCGCTCGATGATGTGATGCGGACGGCGTTCTAGCCGACGAGCTCCCGGCAGACCTCGGCCGTCGCGCGCGTCAGCGACTCGGCGCCCTCGCGCAGCGCCTGCTCGAGCGGCGTGGCTTCGGCGGTGATCGCGACGAGCCGCTGCACGCCGTGGTCCAGCAGCACTGAGGCGTCCGGAGCCACCCGGCCGGCGAAGATCACCACGCGCGCGCCCACCTGCAGGGCCAGCTGCGCGACACCGAACGGCGTCTTGCCCATGACGGTCTGCGCGTCGACGCTGCCCTCGCCGGTGAACACCCAGTCGGCGCCGCGCAGCGCCCGCTCCAGTCCCACCGTCTCGGCGACCTCGTCGACGCCGGGTCGGTTCACCGCGCCGAGGAACTCGGCGAGGGCGAAACCCGCTCCGCCGGCGGCCCCTGCGCCGCGGCGCTGCGGCTCGGCATCCCCGAGCGTCGCCGCGGTGACGCCCGCCAGCCGCGTCAGCGCCGCCTCGAGCAGTTCCACGTCGGCTGGGGTGGCGCCCTTCTGCGGCCCGAACACCGCGCTGGCGCCGGTCGGGCCGAGCAGCGGGGCGGTGACGTCGGAGGCGACACGGATCCGGACGTCGCGCAGCCGTGCGTCAAGACCCGACAGGTCGATGCGCGCCAGCCGCTGCAGCGCCGCGCCACCGGGCTGCAGGGGATTGCCGTCGGCGTCGAGGAAGGCCGCCCCCAAGGCGGTCAGCATGCCGGTTCCGCCGTCGTTGGTGGCCGACCCGCCCAGCCCGACGAGGAACTCCTCGGCGCCCCGGTCCAGCGCCGAGCGGATCAGTTGTCCCACTCCGAAGGTGCTGGCCCGCAACACGTCTCGCTCGTCAGGCTCGATCAGCTCCAGGCCGGCGGCGGCGGCCGTCTCGATGACGGCCAGTTGACGCAACTGCACGTAGCCGTACCGGGCCAGGATCGGACGGCCCAGCGCATCGGTCACCTCGGCATCGACGCGTTGTCCGTGCAGTGCGTCGACGACCGCGTCGACGGTGCCCTCGCCGCCGTCGGCCATCGGCACGCCGACGCAGGCCGCATCGGGCAGCACCGAGAGCACACCGGCGCGCATGGCGGCCACCGCTTCGGAGGCCGTCATCGACTCCTTGAAAGAATCCGGTGCGAGCACGATCTTCATCGACGCAGTCTCGCAGAGATCAGTCCGAGCCGAGCGTGGCCAGGACGCGCTTGAACTCCCGTTGCTGGTCGCCGGTCAGGTTCGCCAATAGTTTGCGCTCGGCGGCGCTCACTCCGGAGTCGGTACGTGCCAACAACTCTCGACCATCGGCAGTGAGCTCCGCGGGCAATGACCGGCCGGCGGACACGCTGGCAGGCCGGGTGAGAAGGCCGCGCTCCTCAAGGACCCGCACCACCGTGTTCATCGCCTGCGGTGAGACGTTGAGATCGCGTGCGAGCTCGGCGTTGGACCGCCCCGGATACTGCGACAGGATCCGCATGCACAGGTACTGCGGGAACGCCACGCCCAGCGGGTCGAGCACCGTCGCGGTGACCTCGGCGCGCAGCGCATTGCCCACCCGTGCCAACAGGAAACCCAGTGGCTGATCCTCGGGCGGCCCGTCCATATCAAGCATGTTGACACATATCAACCAGGTTGATAAACACGAGGCATGACCCAACCGATGGACGAGATGTTCGAAAGCGCCTACAAGGGCGAGGCCCCGGAGATGGCCGGCGCGAAGCCGCCGTGGAGCATCGGCGAACCGCAGCCCGAACTGGCCGCGCTCATCAAGCAGGGCAAATTCCACGGTGAGGTGCTCGACGCGGGCTGCGGCGAGGCGGCAATCAGCATGTACCTGGCCGAGCGGGGGTTCACGACCGTCGGCCTCGATCAGTCGGCGACGGCGATCGAACTGGCCCGGCGGGAGGCAGCCGACCGGGGACTGGCCAACGCCACCTTCGAGGTGGCCGACATCAGCTCCTTCACCGGCTACGACGGCCGGTTCGGAACGATCGTCGACAGCACGCTGTTCCACTCGATGCCCGTGGAACTGCGTGAGAGCTACCAGCGCTCGATCGTTCGGGCCGCGGCGCCCGGAGCCTCCTACTTCGTGCTGGTGTTCGACAAGGGCGGCATGCCCGAGGGTCCGGCCCACCCGGTGACAGCGGACGAGTTGCGTGGGGTCGTGTCGCAGTACTGGACGATCGACGAGATCCGGCCCGCTCGCATCCACGCGATCTTCCCAGAGGGCTTCGCCGAGCACTTCCCGGTGACCGGCGTGCGCGACGAGCCGAACGGACGCAAGTCGGTGCCGGCCTGGCTGCTGAGCGCCCATCTGCCCAGCTGAGCGCGACACGCCGACCCCGGACCGGCGGCGCGGCCGTCATGAGGCAGGATTAGGGGAATCTCAGCGAGGACCCCGAAGGAGTCGGATGGCAGAGCCAAGCAGCCGGCCAACCAGCCCCAACGGAGCCGAGGCTTCCCCTCATCCCCACCGGCCGTACACCCGGGTGTTGCTCAAGCTCGGTGGCGAGATGTTCGGCGGCGGGGAGGTCGGCCTCGACCCCGACGTCGTTCACCTGGTGGCGCGCCAGATCGCCGAGGTCGTCCGCAGCGGCGTGCAGGTGGCCGTCGTCATCGGTGGTGGCAACTTCTTCCGCGGTGCGCAACTGCAGCAGCGCGGTATGCAACGCACCCGCAGCGACTACATGGGCATGCTCGGCACCGTGATGAACAGCCTTGCGCTGCAGGACTTCCTGGAGCGTGAGGGTATCGCGACGCGGGTGCAGACGGCCATCACGATGGGTCAGGTCGCCGAGCCCTACATCCCGCTGCGCGCCGTGCGGCATCTCGAGAAGGGCCGGGTGGTCATCTTCGGCGCCGGCATGGGGCTGCCCTACTTCTCCACCGACACCACCGCGGCTCAGCGCGCGCTGGAGATCGGCGCCGATGTCGTGTTGATGGCCAAGGCCGTCGAGGGCGTGTTCACCGCCGACCCGCGCGAGTACCCCGACGCCGAATTGCTCACCTCGGTGAGCCACCGCGAGGTCATCGACCGCGGCCTGAAGGTGGCCGACGCCACCGCGTTCAGCCTGTGCATGGACAACGGCATGCCGATCCTGGTGTTCAACCTGCTCACCGACGGCAATATCGCGCGCGCCGTGGCGGGTGAGAAGATCGGAACGCTGGTCACCACCTGACGAGGAGAAGCTGCCTTGATCGACGAAACGCTCTTCGACGCCGAAGAGAAGATGGAGAAGGCCGTGTCTGTGGCGCGCGACGACCTCGCCTCGATCCGCACCGGCCGGGCCAATCCCGGCATGTTCGCGCGCGTCAACGTCGACTATTACGGTGCCGCCACGCCGATCACGCAGCTGTCGAGTATCAACGTGCCCGAGGCCCGGATGGTGGTGATCAAGCCCTACGAGACGAATCAGCTGCGCAACATCGAGGACGCGATCCGCCACTCCGACCTCGGCGTCAACCCGACCAACGACGGCAACGTCATCCGGGTGTCCATCCCGCAGCTCACCGAGGAACGCCGCCGCGACCTGGTCAAGCAGGCCAAGGCCAAGGGCGAGGATGCCCGGGTGTCGGTGCGCAACATCCGTCGCAAGGCGATGGAGGAGCTGCACCGCATCAAGAAGGACGGCGAGGCGGGCGAAGACGAGGTGGCCCGCGCGGAGAAGGACCTCGACAAGACCACCCACACCTACACCACCCAGATCGACGAGCTGGTCAAGCACAAAGAAGGCGAGCTGCTGGAGGTCTAGTGACCGAGCAGCACCCCAAACCCGTGACAGACAAGCCGGTCGACGAACCGCAGAAGAAGAAGTCGCGGGCAGGCCGTGACCTGCCCGCCGCCATCGGTGTGGGCGTGCTGCTCGGTGCAATGGCCATCGGCATCCTGCTGTTCGCCCCGATCGGATGGCTGCCGGTGCTTGCGGTCTTCATCCCGATCGCCACCCACGAGGTGATCCGCCGGCTGCGGGAGGCGGGCTATGCGTTGCCTGCCGTCCCGTTGCTGGTCGGCGGACAGGCGATGATCTGGCTGACGTGGCCGTTCGGCACCGTCGGCCTGCTCGGTGCCTACGGCGGAACGATCGTCGTGTGCATGGTATGGCGCCTCGTCGGGCACGGACTGCGCGAACAGCCCGTCAACTATCTGCGCGACATCTCGGCGGCGGTGCTCGTGGCTACGTGGGTGCCGCTGTTCGCCAGCTTCAGCGCGTTGCTGGTCTTCCAGGACCACGGTGGTGGCCGGGTGTTCACCGTCATCGCCAGCGTGGTGTTCGCCGACATCGGCGGCTACGTCGCGGGCGTGCTGTTCGGCAAGCACCTGATGGCGCCCGCGATCAGCCCGAAGAAGTCGTGGGAGGGATTCGGCGGCTCGCTGGTGTTCGGCACCACCGCCGCCGTCGTGTCGGTGGTGTTCCTGCTCGACAAACCCGCCTGGGTGGGGATACCACTCGGGTTGATGCTGGTGGTCACGGGCGTGTTGGGCGACCTGGTGGAGTCACAGGTCAAGCGCGACCTCGGCATCAAGGACATGGGCGCGCTGCTGCCCGGTCACGGCGGCATCATGGACCGCATCGATGCCATGCTGCCCTCGGCCGTCGCCGGCTGGATCGTGCTGACCCTGTTGGCCTAGCAGTACACCCGGCCCCGCCCGGCATACTGGAAGGGCATCATGTCCGACTCTCCCGTGGCCCTGCCGCTCGTATTCGACGCGCCGCGACGCGCAATGCCGCCGCGGCACCTCGCCGACCTCGACGAGGCAGGCCGCGCCGCGGCCGTTGCCGATCTCGGGCTGCCGGCCTTCCGCGCCAAGCAGTTGGCCAATCAGTACTACGGGCGGCTGATCGCCGATCCGCACCAGATGACCGACCTACCTGCCGCCGCGCGCGATCAGGTCGCCGACGCGCTGTTCCCGAAGCTCCTCGACGCCGTGCGGGAGATCGAGTGCGACGCGGGTGAGACCCGCAAGGTGCTGTGGCGCGGGGGGGACGGCACGACGTTCGAGTCGGTGCTGATGCGGTACCCCGAGCGCAACACCGTATGCATCTCGTCGCAGGCGGGCTGCGGTATGGCCTGCCCGTTCTGCGCGACGGGCCAGGGCGGGCTCAAACGCAACCTGTCGACAGCCGAGATCCTCGAGCAGGTCCGTGCGGCGGCGGTGGAACTGCGCGACCGCGACGGTGACGGGATCGCGCCCCCCGCGCGCAGCGGCAGACTGTCCAACATCGTGTTCATGGGCATGGGTGAGCCGTTGGCCAACTACCACCGCGTGCTGGCCGCGGTGCGTCGCATCACGTCCGCACCGCCGCACGGGTTCGGGATCTCGGCGCGTGCGGTCACCGTGTCGACGGTCGGCCTGGCGCCTGCGATCCGCAAATTGGCCGACGAACGGCTCGGTGTCACGCTCGCGGTGTCGCTGCACGCGCCCGACGACGAACTGCGCGACACGCTGGTTCCGGTCAACAACCGATGGAAGGTGGCCGAGGTACTGGACGCGGCGCGGTACTACGCCGACGTCACCGGGCGGCGCGTCTCCATCGAGTACGCGCTCATCCGCGACGTCAACGATCAGCCCTGGCGGGCCGACCTTCTCGGCAAGCGGTTGCACGGCGCGCTGGGCCCGCTCGCCCATGTCAACCTGATTCCGCTGAACCCGACCCCGGGCAGCCAATGGGACGCCAGTCCCAAAGCGGCGGAGCGGGAGTTCGTCAGGCGGGTCCGCGGGCGCGGGGTGTCCTGCACGGTTCGCGACACCCGCGGTCGCGAGATCGCCGCCGCCTGTGGGCAATTGGCCGCTCAGGGGTGATCGCCGAGACCGTCCGGGCGGTTGACGAACCAGACGTTGTCCTCGCGCAGTTGCCGGCTGCGCCAGCCGTCGGGCGTGCGCACCAGATCGTGGAAGTAGTAGCCGCCGCAGGAACTCTGCTCGGCCATGCCGGGCAGCTGCATGGGGTTGTAGAACATCGCACGCACCTTCGCGGTGTCGCCCTCGACCTCCGCCTCGATGTTGGTGATGTAGTGCATGCTCCACGGGATCGTGGCGAACGCGGTGCCGAACAGCTCGGCAATCTCGTCGCGCGACCCCGGCGGGATTCCTGCCGACGAGTAGTCGATCACCGCGTCTTCGGTGAACACCGAGCGGTAGAGCTCCCAGTCCTTGGTGTCGACGGCGCGCGCGTAGCGGTAGAGCAGCCGTGCGATCTCGGCGTCGTCACTCATTCGGCATGCCGATGGTCTTGGCCTCCAGATACTCCTTGTAGCCCTCCTCGCCGTTGCGGTAGCCCAGGCCGCTCTGCTTGGTGCCACCGAAGGGACTGTTGATTCCGAAGTGGCTCTTGCCGTTGATCGTGACGTTGCCGGTGCGCATCCGCTTGGCGACCTCGAACGCACGGTCGACATCGCCGCTGCTCACCTCACCGGACAGGCCGTAGATGGTGTTGTTGGCGATCGCGACCGCCTCGGCGTCGGTGTCGAACGGGGTGACGGTCAGTACGGGACCGAAGATCTCCTCCTGTGCCACTTGCGAATTCGGGTCGACGTCGGCCAGCAGCGTCGGCTGCGTGTAGTAACCCACGGGCAGGTTCTGCGGGATGCCGCCGCCGGTGACCAGCCGGGCACCCGAGTCGACGCCGCTCTTGATGAGGCCGAGCACCTTCTGCCGTTGGGTCTCGCTGATCTGTGGGCCCTGCATGTTGCCCGGTGTCCACGGATCGCCGATCGGAAAGTTCTCCATCATGTTCTTGAGGATCTCCAGGCCTTCGTCATAGCGGCTGCGCGGCAACAGGATCCGGCTCGGCAGGATGCAGCTCTGACCAGACATGACGCACGCCATCATCGCGGCCATCGACAGCGCCGCATTGAAATCGGCGTCGTCGAGCACGATGTGGGCCGACTTGCCGCCGAGTTCGAGCAGTGTCTTCTTCACCGTCGGAGCGGCGGCGGCCAGAATCGCCCGCCCGGTTGCCGTCGACCCGGTGAACGTGATCATGTCCACCCGGGGGTCGGCGCTCAGCGCGGCGCCGACCTCGTTGGCATTGGACACCACGACGTTGAACACGCCGGCGGGAATGTCGGTCTCCTCGGCGACGATGCGCCCGTATTCCGTGCCCGACCACGGCGTCAGCTGAGCGGGCTTGAGCACGACGGTGTTGCCGGCCATCAGCGCGGGTACCGTCTCGGCGACGTTCAGGTAGAACGGCACGTTCCACGGAGTGATCGCGCCGACCACACCGACCGGCTCGTAGTGGATCTTCCGCCGCGCGGGTCCGAGCGGCGTTTCGTGCACGCCGTTGTCGACCAGATAGTCGAACGCCTTGCCGTGTGCTGCCCAGTGCCTGACCTCCTCGATGGGGCTCTCGATCTGGCTACCGCTGACCGAGACCGGGCAGCCGACCTCGGTGATCAGGATGCGGCGCAACCGTTCCTTGTTACGTTCGAACGCCTCGTGCAGTTGGGTCAGGCAGTGGTGGCGGAAGTCCAGATCCTGCGACCAGTCGGTCTCGTCGAACGCCCGGCGGGCCGCGCCGACGGCACGCGCCATGTCCTCGACCGTTCCGTCGGTGGCTCGGCCGGCCACTTCTTCGCTGGCCGGATGGACGACGTCGAACGTCGCGCCGCTGGTCGTGGACCGCAGCTCTCCGTCGATCAGCATCCGTTCGTCGCCAGCGAGCACGCCGGTCTCACTCTGCACTTGCGTCATGCTGACCAGCTTTACAAATTCTGGACCGAGTGTCAGCCGTTCGACTTGATTCCGACCGCGTGCCGCAGCTGCGCCAGAAACTGGTCGTCGTCATCGCTGCGGACGATGTAGTGGGAGACGGCGACCCGGATTGCGGTGGCGGCCTTGACCGCTGCGTTGGGCCCCGCCAGCAGCTTCTCAAGCCTCGCCCGCATGATCGGGATGATCTTCGCCAACTGCGCGATCACCACCTCGGGTTCGATGTCGACGAGCCGCACACCCGAGTAAGAGTGCTGGTAGTCGACGATGAAGCGCAGTGCGGCGTCGAGTTTCTCGGCGCCCCGAAGACCTGCGGTCGCTTTGCTGATGCCGTTGTCGAACAGGTCGCGCTCGTAGACGCCGAACGCCGTGAGAAGTTCCTGCTTGTCGGCGAACCAGCGATAGAGTGTCGGCCGGGAAACGCCGGCCTGAAGGGCGACCTCGGACAGGCTGAGCTTGGTCTGCCCACTGCGGCCGAGGACCTCCGCCGTCGCGACCAGGATTCGGTGGCGTGTCGAGGTGTCCTCGCCTCCGGATGCGTCGCGCAGCGGTTCGTTCACAGTGTCAGGCCTTCACGGTCGGGTTGGTGATGATGGTAGAGCCTCGATCACAGTGACTTCCGGAGTACGGCGACGGTGTCGAGATCCTCGAGCGCCGCGACGCCGCGCCGCAGCCCTTCCAGTGCGATGCCCTCGGCCTGCATGCCGCCAATTCCGGCGGTGATCATTGCGGCGACATAGCCGTACAGCGCGCCCTGCCGGTAGCGCTGCCACAGGTGGTCGCGATCCAGCTGCGGGCCACCGGCTGCGGACAGGGCTTGGCGGTAGACGTCGAGCAGGTCGCGTTGATGGTCCCGGCGCTCGGCCGGCGTCATGCTGGTGACGAGGGTGTAGGCCAGTTCGCGGCTGGGGTGCCCGCGCCGGACCGCCTGCCAGTCCAGCAGACCGGCCGCGCCGTTGCGGAAGTAGGTGTTGCCCGGATGGGCGTCGCCGTGCATGACTGTGTGCGGCGGCTCGTCGATGAGGCGGGCGACGGTGCGGTAGTTGTCGTCGATGAATCGGCCGGCGCCGACCCCGATGTCGGTGCGTTCGGCGATGCGGCGAGCCGATGTCTTCAACAGCGGGCCGGTCAGCAACGCGGCGGTGTCGCCCGATGCCGTGTACAACCATGCCGGCACCCGGCACCAGAACGTGGCGTGCAGGCGGGCCAGGAGTTCGACGATCGAAGCGGCCCGATCCGCGCTGATCGGGTGCAGCGTGTCGGGGAACTCGCACTTGTCAGCCGGCAGATCCTCCAGCACGAGGACATAGCGGCCCGTCATCGAGTCGAAGGCCGCGCCGTGGCACGTCGGCACGCCGGTCAACTGCGGCGACAGTTCGCGGTAGAAGCGTGTCTCCGTCGCGCCCAGCCTGCCCATCTCACCCATTAGGCGGGTCGCGACGGTCTCGGCGGCCATCTTGACGAACACCGACGCCGGAACGTCGTCGCCGGTCAGCGCCAGCCGAACCCGCGCGGAGGTGCCCGCATCACCGCCCAGCACGGATACCTCGGCGACGCGACGGCCCATGATGCGCGACAGTGTCTGGGCATCCAGGTCGGCGGCGGTGCGCGGAAATGAGCGGAGGCGCCCGATGACGGCGTCGGCGGCGATACGTTGTACGCCGCGGCCGAGGTGGGCCGCCAGGCCGACGACCGGGGGAGCGTCACTCACCCGGCCAGTTTACAAATCAGCGCCGTAATGTAAAGAAGGTATCGATGGCGGGGCCCCTGGAGGGTGTGCGGGTCGTCGAACTCGGCGTGTGGGTGGCGGGGCCGGCGGCGGGCGGCATTCTCGCCGACTGGGGCGCCGACGTCGTCAAGATCGAGCCGCCGAGCGGTGATCCGGGGCGGATGTTCGGCCGGATGCTGGGCATCGAGGGCGGGGTGAGCCCGCCGTTCGAGATGGACAACCGCGGTAAGCGCAGCGTCGTGCTCGACGTGACGACGCCCGACGACCGGGCGACGGCGCTCGAATTGATCGACGGCGCAGACATTTTCCTGACCAACGTCCGCCCCGGCGCGCTCACCCGGATCGGCCTGGACTTCGCCGCCGTGGCCGCACGCAACCCGCGCCTGGTGTACGGGTTGATCACCGGGTACGGGGAGCGCGGACCCGACGCCGACCGCGCCGCCTACGACGTCGCCGCGTTCTGGGCGCGAGCGGGCCTGGCGCACCTGCTGACCCGTCCCGGCGAGACGCCGCCCTTCCAGCGCGGCGGGATGGGCGACCACATGGCGGGCATGACGCTGGCCGGCGCGGTGTGTGCCGCGCTGGTCGCGCGGGCCCGCACCGGCGAAGGACAGTTGGTCAGCACCTCGCTGTACCGCCAGGGCGCCTACACGGTGAGCTTCGACCTGAACACCTTCCTGCTGACGGGCCACTCCATCGCGGTCGGCCAACGCGAGACCATGGGCAACCCGTGCATGAACAACTACACCGCCGCCGACGGGCGCCGGTTCTGGATCGTGGGCCTGCAGGCCGGCCGGCACTGGCCCCCGCTGTGCCGCGCGGTCGGCCGGCCCGACTGGCTGACCGATCCCCGCTTCGACACCCCGCAGGCGCGTGCCGCCAACGCGGTCGAGCTGATCGCCTCGCTGGACCGGATCTTCGCGACCAGGGCCCTCGACGAGTGGGCGAAAACCTTTGCCGCCGAGCCGGATTTCTTCTGGTCACCGATCAACACCGTCGAGGACGTGGTGGCCGACGAGCAGTTCCACGCCGCCGGCGGCATGGTCGACGTCCCCGACGCTGATGGCGGCGCACCGATGGTCGCCACGCCCGCCGACTTCCACGGCACGCCATGGGCGCCGCGGTCGGTCGCGCCGCGGCTGGGCGAGCACACCGAGGAGGTGTTGGGCGAGCTCAGGGGGCGAAATGCTTGACCCGCGCGGCGTGGCGTAGCTGGTCGAGGAAGTTGTCGTCGTCGTCGCTGCGAACCAGGTAGTGCGACACCGCGACGCGCACCGCGGTGGCGACGGCGAGAGCGGGATCCTGTCCGGTGGCGAGCTTTTCGAGCCGGTGGCGCATCAGCGGGATCACTCGCGACAGCCGCTTGATGACCTGTTCGGGTTCGATGTCGATCATGCGCAGACCGGGATAGGACTGCTGGTACTCGACGATCACCCGCAGCGCCGCATCGAGCCGCTCACACGCCGGAAGCCCGGCCGTCGCCGCGGTCACCGCGCGCTCGTAGTACTGACGCTCCCACACCACGAAGGCGTCGAGGAGGTCGCGCTTGGAGGCGAACCACCGGTACAGCGTGGGGCGCGAGACACCGGCCTGCGACGCCACTTCCGACAGGCTCAGCTTCGTCATGCCGTGGCGCCCGAGCACTTCCGCCGTCGCGGCGAGGATGCGCTCCCGCGTCGATTGGTCGGCTTCGGCGGCCTGCATCGTCATAGCTTTACAAATTTTTCTCGAAGTGTCACGCTCAATCGGTGACATCCGCTCGTGAGTTCAGTCCGATCGACATCACGTCGCACAGCTTCTGGAGCCGGCCGTTCGCACAGCGGGATGAGAGCTTCGCGTTGCTGCGCGCCGGCGAGGGGCTCACCTGGCACGAGCCGCTGCCGTCGTTGTTTCCCATGGAGGAGCCGGGGTTCTGGGCGCTGACGCGACGCGCCGACATCGCCTATGTCAGCCAGCAACCCGAGTTGTTCACCTCGGCCCGCGGCGTGGCGCTGGACCCCATGCCGGCCGAGGTCCAGCAGTTCGCCTCGTTCTTCCTCACCATGGATCCGCCGCGGCATTCGGTTTACCGCCGGTTGATCAGCTCGGCGTTCACGCCGCGCCACGTGCGTCAGATCGAGGAACAGATTCACCGCGACGCGGTGGCCATAGTCGACGACTTGGTCGGCGCCGGCGAGATCGACTTCGTCGCCACGTGTTCGGCGCGGCTGCCGATGCTGACCATCATGAAGATGCTCGGCGTGCCCGCGGCCGATCAGCCGAGGGTCGCCAAGGCCGCCGAGAAGCTGTTCAGCATGAGCGACGACGAGTACAGCACGCTCGAGGAGCGGGCCGCCGACACCGTCAACGAGATCATGCTGCTCTCCGGCACCGGCGTGGACCTGGCGAAGTTCCGGCGCGACAACCCCGGCGACGACCTGATGACCAGCATGGTCAACGCCGAAGTGGACGGGCACCGGTTGACCGACGAGGAGGTCGGCGCTTTTCTGATCCTGCTGGCGTCGGCGGGTAACGACACGACCAAGCAGGCGACGACGCACACGATGATGGCGCTGGTCGAGCACCCCGAGCAACTGGACTGGCTGATGGCCGACTTCGCGGGCCGGATCGGACTGGCGATCGAGGAGTTCGTCCGGTGGTCGTCGCCGGTGCTGCAGTTCGCCCGCTTCGCGACCGAGGACACCGAGATCAACGGGCAGCCCGTCGCGGCCGGCGACAAGGTCGGGCTGTTCTACTGTTCGGCGAACCGCGATGAGAGCGTGTTCGACGATCCGGGAACGTTCGACCTGCGACGCTCACCGAACCCGCACCTCGGTTTCGGTGGGGGCGGACCGCACTTCTGCCTCGGCAGCCAGCTGGCCAAGGCGGAACTCCGAAACCTGTTCCGCGAGTTGCTGACCCGGCTGACAAGCATCGAGTTCGGTGAACCCGACCTGCTGTACAGCAATTTCGTGAACGGCGTGAAGCGGCTGCCCGCGGTCGTTCGATAGGAGGGCTGATGCGCGTCGAAGTCGATCTCGACAAGTGCACCGGTCACGGCATCTGCGAGTCGATCGCCGACGACGTGTTCGAGGTGACTGAGGACGGCATCGTGGAGATCCACGGCGCCGAGCGGCCGGAGTCCGATCGGCAGCGCATGCAACAGGCCGTCACCCAGTGTCCCGCCGCGGCCCTGAGGCTCGTCGACTAGTTGTTCCTCTCGCTTGTTCCCCTCGCCGAAATGGAATTCCAGGTCGTCAGGCAGGCTGCTTGATGACCATTCCTTCTGTTTCGCGAACCGAGAACGCTCGCCGAACCTGATCGACGATATAACCGGGGCGGTCCTCGGCGATGACGCGGATGTGCAGCCATCCGAGACGATGAAGCATCGCGAGTCTTCGGACGTCCCACGCATAACGGCTTCGATCGGCGCGATGGTAATCACCGTCGTACTCCACCGCGATCTTGAGGTGTTCCCACCCCATGTCGAGGTAGGCGAAAGGCTTTGCAGCCGAGGCGAATACCGGAATCTGGGTAGCGGGACGGGTAAACCCCGCCTCGACGAGCAGAAGTCGCAGCCAGGTCTCCTTCGGTGACTGTGAACCCGGATCCATCAGCTCGAGGCATTCGGTCAGCCGGCGGACCCCACGGGCTCCCTTGTAGAGCTCGACCAAGGGCAGCACATGCTCGGCCGACGCTCCTGTCACCCGTGCCAGATCGTCCAGATGGGCAACGGCGTTCGACCTCATCAAGTGCCGTCCCAGGTCGAATGCGGTCCTCTGGATACTTGCCACGGGCATCCCGTAGAGCTCCACCACCTCGTCGATGGAAAACCGTTCGTTCCGCGTGACGATGCCGGGCGGGGGATGGTTGTTGTTCCACAGGAGCTCGATCGGTGAATCGTCGTCGACCCATCGCGCGCCGTGCAGTGCGGCAGCGGCACGGCCGGTGATGACGCCGCGTTCCCCTGACCAGAGGTACGCGCCAACCGTCCTGTCGTAAAGCGACGGATCACCGACCTTGGGCATGTACACATCGGGGTACAGGGCCTGAAACGCCGTTCGCAGCCCGGCGCGCGTGACCTCGCCCCGAGCGAGCGCTTGACTTCCAACAAAGATGGTTCTCATCACCGAATCGTGCGTATAAGGGCCGACATCCAGCGAGCAGGAAGCGACGGTTATCAACAGCCCGCCTTGATGGCCGGGAATTCCATTTCGGCGAGGAGTGGGAAGGTCAGCGGCCGGGCATGGGGCGGACGAGGACCGACTGCTGGATCGCGCCGACGGCACCGGACTGGTCGAACAGCGTGCCCAGCGTCGTCCCGATTCCATCCGGGCCGTAGCTGGTTTCGGCACGGATGCCGATCCACTGCCCCTCGGGGATCCGGTGCACGTGGACCACCAGATCGGTGTTCATGAAGGTCCACCGGCGGATGTCGAGCTTGGAGCCGATGCCGTTGGCATCGTCGGCGACCGCGAACAGCCGCTCCAGCGGCGTCATCGACTCGCCGCTGACCAGGTCGACCTCCGGCCGGATCCAGGACTCGCCGGGGCCCTCGCTCATCGGCCCGGTCAGCCACCGCCAGTCGAGGCTGTGGACGTAGTTGCGGTCCCAGTCCTTCTTCATGTCACGGTCTTTGGCCTCGGCGAGCGGGCGCAGCGGCGGCGCGGGCGCGTGCACCACCTCGCCGGTGTCGATGGTTTTCAGCCGCCATCCGCTTGCCTTCGCGACGGGCCGCGGTGCGCCGTCGGGTCCGGGCGCGAGCATCTCGGCGCTGACCAACTCGATCTGCTTGCCGGAGCGGTCGATTCGCGACCGCACCCATAGATCGCCCTCGGCCGGGACACCGCCGAGCAGGTCGACGAGCACCCGGCTCAACCGGGTGTCGTCTCGGGCGGCGCAGCGTTCGAGCGCCCGCACCAGCAACGCGGACACCGGCGCCCCGTGCTGGATCGCCGCCGACCAGGTGCTGCGGACGAGGTCGGTGGCGCGGAACTTCTCGCCGTGCGAATCGGCGGGGTCGACGAGTTCGTAATAGGCGTCGCTCATGGCAGGCCCGCTCCACCGATGTCGACGGTCGTCGCGTCGATCCGCGACAGCTTCGTACCGACCAGCCGCTGCGGATATGCGTCGGTGGTGGTGACGAGAAACAACGTGCGTCCCTCGGGACCGCCGAGCGCGCACGCGATGGCCGTTCTTTCGCCGACATCGATTCGGTCGGTGACGGTGCCGCCTTCGGTGATCCGCTCGAACCGGTGGGCCAGCGTCATCGCCGCCCACACCGCACCCTCGGCGTCCAGGCAGATGCCGTCCGGCGGGCCGTCGAGTCCCTCGGCGAACACCGTGCGGTCGGTGAGCGACCCGTCACCGCCGATGGCGAACGCGGTCAACCGCCGGCCGATCGACTCGGCGACGACCAGCCGCGCGCGGTCCGGTGTAATCACCATGCCGTTCGGGAAGGCGAGCTCGTCGGCGACGACGGTGACCGCTCCGTCGGGATCGACGCGCACGATGACACCGCCTTCGCGGGCCTGCGATCCGACATAGGCGCGACCGGCCTCGTCGACGACCATGTCGCCCAGCGCGGCAGGCACCACATCGCCCAGATCGGCCAGGACAGTGAGGGATTCGCCGTCATAGCGGAGCACCTGGCGCTTCTCGGTGGACGAGATCAGCAGCGACCCGTCGGGACGAAAACCGAGACCCGACGGCGCATGGCCGCCCAGCTGCAGCGTCGTCATGTCGCCGTGGAGGTTCACGGTGTGCACCGCTTCGCCGAGCATGTCGGAGAACCACAGCAGGCCTTCGAACCACCGCGGGCCCTCCCCGAAGCAGAAGCCGTCCGCCAGCGGCGTCAGCGTCATCATGCGGCCGCTCCCACACCTTTACAAAACACGCGACAAGTGTCACGCTCGCAGGGTGCCAGTGTCAACCGAGGGCAGGCCATGAAGAAGTTCTACGGCCATACGCTGCTGTATTTGCACGAGACGATCGATCTGGGATCGGGCCGCGAAGAGCGATTCACGGAGGTGTTCACCGACGTCTACCAACCGATGATGACCGAGCTCGGCGCGCGGTTGTTCGCGCTGTGGGAGACCACCCCGTACAACGGCCACTGGCCACAGGTCACGGCGATCTGGGAGATCGACACCTTCGCCGACTACGCGCGCATCGGCAAGGCCCAGGCCCGTGGCGGTTCCCACCGGGCCGCGGCCGCGATATGGGCGGCGTTCTTGGCCGAACTCGGCGCGACGGGCGAGGGCCGCATCATGTACGCGGGCAAGTTCAACAGAACCCTTGCGCAGCTGCGGGCCGAGGGATTCGGCGCCGGCCTGGTGATCCAGGAGATCATGCAGACCAAACCCGGCCGCCAGGACGACTACATCCGGGAGCTGGAGCGCCTCTATGTCCCGTGGTCGGAGCGCACCGGGAAGCGTTGGCTCGGTTCGTTCATCACCACGTTCCGGTTCAACGAGGTCATCCACTACTGGGCGCTCGACGGCGACTGGGATTGCTTCGCCAACCACTACCCGTCGTGGAAAGACAGCCCGCCGGCCGAGATCGTCACCTGGATGAGCGTCGCGCCTGCGCTGCGCGACGGCTGGGAGGACTCGATCCTGCAGGCCCTACCGCCATCCCCACTGCAATGAAGGCTCCGAAGTCAGAAGTGGTGCAGGACTTCTCCTACGATCCGTTCGACCCGGCGGTTATGGCCGACCCGCTGCCGTACTACCGGACTTTGCGCGACCACCATCCGGTCTACTACGTCGACAGGTGGGACACCTACGCGCTGTCGCGTTTCGAGGACATCTGGCGGGTGTTGGTGGTCAACGACGGCACGTTCGTCGCGTCGGAGGGAACGCTGCCCGCGGCAACGGTTCTGGGCCGTCACAACGACGGGCCCGTGCAGGATCCGCCGCTGCACCCGATGCCGTTTCACGCCAACTTCGACGCACCGGTCTACGACACCGTGCGGCGCTGCACCTCGGGCCCGTTCCGGCCACGGTCGGTGACCAACCTGGCCGACCGCATCCGCGCACTGGCCAACGAGCGCCTCGACGAGTTGCTGCCGCGCGGCACCTTCGACCTGACCCAGGACTACGGCGGTATCGTCGCCTCGTCGGTGGTGTGCAAACTGCTCGGCCTGCCGGTCGATCTCGCATCCGAGGTGCTGGCCACGGTCAACGCCGGCAGCCTGGCTCGGCCGGGCAGCGGCGTGGAGGTCGCCAACGCCCGCCCCGGATATCTGGAGTACCTCGTCCCGCTCGTGCAGCGCAGCCGCACCGAACCGGGCGGCAATCCGATCATCGACAACCTGATCGCCTACCGGTTGCCCGACGGGTCCGCGCTCGAGGACGTCGAGGCGGCCACCCAACTGCTGGGCATCTTCATCGGCGGCACGGAGACCGTGCCGAAGATCGTTGCGCACGGCCTGTGGGAACTCGGCCTGCGACCGGGCCAGATGTCCGCCGTGGCAGACGACTTGGATGCGAACGTGCCCGTCGCCCGTGAGGAGATGATCCGCTACTGCGCGCCCGCGCAGTGGTTCGCTCGTACCGTCCGCCGGCCGTTCACCCTGCACGACACCACGTTCCGCCCCGGTCAGCGGGTCATCACACTGCTCGCCTCGGCCAACCGCGACGAGCGCGAGTACCCCGCCCCCGACGACTTCCTCTGGAACAGGCCCATCGAGCGCCTGCTCGCGTTCGGCCGCGGCCAGCACTTCTGCCTCGGAGTACACCTAGCGCGACTGGAGATCACCATAATGGTGACCGAATGGCTCAGACGCGTCAGCGACTGGCGCATCGACCGCGAGGCGGCGTTGCGCCCGCCGTCGAGTTTCCAGTGGGGCTACAACAGCGTCCCGGTGGAGGTGTGACGTGTGGTCGTACCGACTCGTCGCGCCGTACACCTTCGAGCGCACCGACGTCGCCGAACCGACCCCGGATTCTCTGGAGGATCGCCAGGTGCTCCTGCGCTTCCGCGCCGCCGGCGTGTGCGGCAGCGACCTTCCACCGTTCCGGGGCGTGCGCGGCAAGATCCCGGGCGACCGTGGCCTGAGTGCCGCCGAGATGCCGGGCTTCCCGATCCACGAGGTGGTCGGCGAGGTGATCGCCAGCCGTCACCCGGACCACGCGCCGGCAGACCTCGTGGTCGGCTGGGCTTCGGGGTTCGACGGCCTGTCCGAACAGGTCGTCGCCGACGGCGACGGCCTGATGTCCTACGATCCGCAACTGAGCCCGCAGCACGCGGTGGCGCTGCAACCGCTGGCATGCGTGCTCTACGCGGTCGAACAACTGCCCGCCCTGCACGGACTGCACGTCGCGGTGCTCGGGCAGGGCTCGATCGGCCTGTTGTTCTCCTACGCCGCCAAGGCATTCGGCGCCCGGCACGTGACCGGCGTCGATCCCCTCGACCGGGACGCGGTCGCCAAGGAGTTCGGCGTCGACACGATCGTGCGCGCCACCAGCGACCGGTGGGTCAGCCACCTCGACTCCGGCGACCGGCCCGACGTCGTCATCGAAGCCGTCGGCCATCAGGTCGCCACCCTGAACCACGCCATCGAGGCCACCGCGCCGGGCGGCACCGTGTTCTACTTCGGGGTACCCGATGACGACAGCTACCCGATCAGCATGCACACCATGCTGCGCAACAACCTGACGCTGAAATCCGGTGTGACACTGGACCGGCGGCGGGTCCTGGCCGCAGCCGACGACTTTGCTCGTCGGCATCCCGACCTGCTGCCCGCATACGTCACGCACACCTTCGGCGTCGAGGACGCCCAGGCCGCGTTCGACTTCGCATGCCGGCCGGCGCCGGACCGCATCAAGATAGCGATCAGCGGATGACGACAACCAGACTGCAGCAGGCGCTGGCCGCCAGGGACCGCATCTGGGGTGGATGGGTCGTCGGCCCGACCATCATCGGTCCGGAGGAGTTCGCCGCCGCCGGTTACGACTACGTCGGATTCGACGTCCAGCACGGATATCTCGACGACGCCGACGTCGCGCTGCTGTTGCGCCGACTCGAACATGTCCCGATCGCGACGGCGGTGCGGTTGGCGTCACCCGATCCGGCGCCGATCGGGCGCGTGCTCGACGCAGGCGCCGATGCCGTGATCGTCGCAATGGTCGAGACTGCCGAACAAGCCGAGGCGGCGGTCGCCGCCACCCGGTATGCCCCCGCCGGGGTGCGCAGTTACGGGCCGTTGCGCGCCGACCTCGGCCGCGATCCGGTCGAGCACGAGGCGCGGGCCGCGGTGTTCGTGATGCTGGAGAGCGCGCGAGGGCTGGCGGCGCTCGACGAGATCTGCGCCGTTCCCGGGGTGACCGGCGTCTACGTCGGCCCGGCGGATCTGGCCATTTCGCTCGGCGTCGCCCCGGCCGATGCGTGGACCGCGTCGGTGGTGGCAGACGCCGTCGCCCGGGTCCAGGCCACAGCGGCGACGGCCGGACTGGTGACGGGAATTCATGTGGGTGCCGGTAAGCCCGCGAAGGCGATGGCCGAGTTGGGTTTCCGGATGCTCACGCTCGCGTCGGAGTCGCAGGCGCTGCGCCGCGGCGCGGCCGAGTTCTTGAAGGATGCGCAATGACAGGGGGCCGCGTTGCGCTGGTGACGGGCGCCGCACGTGGCCAGGGCGCGGCGATCGTCCGGCGGCTCCACGAGGACGGTTTCCGGGTGGCCGCGTGCGACGTCCGGATGGACGAACTTCAGGCGGGCGTCGATGAACTCGGTGACGATGGTGTGATCGCGCTGCCGCTCGACGTCACCTCGCCAGAGCAGTGGCGCGCCGCGGTGGGCCAGATCGTGGACCGCTTCGGCGCACTGAGCACGTTGGTCAACAACGCCGGCGTGCTGCACCGCACCGCGCTGGGCGAGGAGACACCCGAGGGTTTCGAGAGCAGCTGGCGATTCAACTGCTACGGGCCGTTTCTCGGCATCACGGCCGCGATCGGGCATCTTCGGCGGGCCGACGGCGCATCGATCGTCAACACCTGTAGTACCGGTGCGATCCGGGCCTTCCCGAACCACGCCGCGTACGGCTCGTCGAAGTGGGCGCTGCGCGGGCTCACCCAGATCGCGGCCACCGAACTGGCGGCCGACGGGATACGGGTCAACGCGGTGTTTCCCGGCCCGATCGAGACCCCGATGCTCGACGAGGCGGCCAGAAGCCGGATCACGGCCTCATTCGGCCGGCTCGGCAAGCCGATGGAGGTGGCCCATGTCGTCGCCTTCCTGGTTTCCGACCAGGCGTCGTTCATGACAGGCGCCGAACTCGTCGTGGACGGAGGGCAATGCCTTCGGATTGGATGAGGCATCGGATGAACCTGTCGGTCGGCATCATCGGCGCCGGACCGGGCGGTCTCGCACTCGGAATCTTCCTGCGCAAGGCGGGTTTCACCGACTTCACGATCTTCGACCGCGAGGACGGCGTCGGCGGAACCTGGCGGATCAACACCTACCCAGGGCTCGCCTGCGATGTGAAGTCGCACCTGTACAGCTACTCGTTCGACCTGAACGCCGACTGGTCGCGACTGTGGTCCGGTCAGCCGGAGATCCTCGACTATTTCGAACGCTGTGCGCAGCGTTACGACCTGGGCGCCCACCTCAAGCTGCACACCGAGATCGTGTCGGCCCGTTGGGAAGGGCAAGCCGGCACATGGCAGCTGGCGACGGCCGACGGCGAGCGTTACACCTTCGACATCGTGATATCCGCGGTCGGCTTGTTCACCCGACCGGTCATGCCGGACCTCGTCGAGGAGGAACCGTTCACCGGGACGCTGATGCACACCGCGCGCTGGGACCACTCCGTCGACCTGACCGGCGCCCGGGTGGCCGTGCTGGGAACGGGATCGACTGCCGCGCAACTGGTTCCGGAGGTCGCCAGGGCCGCGGCGACGGTGTACTCGGTGCAGCGCTCACCGACGTGGATCCTGCCCAAGCCCGACCGGCCGTACACGGAACGGGAGAAGTGGGTGTTCCGCAACATCCCGCTCGCCAAGAAGATCTATCGGACGCGGCTGTGGCTGCGCAGCGAGTCGAACATCTCGGTCATCGAGCACGGCAGCGACAAGACCGAGGAGTTCAAGGGCATCGCGCTTGCGGTGCTCGAAGCGACGGTCCCCGACGAAGAACTGCGCCGCAAGCTGACCCCGGACCATCCGCTCGGCTGCAAGCGGTTGGTGTTCGCCACCGACTACCTGCAGACCCTCACCCAACCGCACGTCGAGGTGATCTCCAGCCCGGCGAAGTCGCTGCGCGCGCGGTCGCTGGTCACCGCGGACGGCACCGAATTCGGCGTGGACGTGGTGCTCTGCGCGACCGGCTATGCGGCCGCCGACTACCTCGGGCAGCTCGACGTCGTCGGCGAGAACGGCGTGACACTTCGCGAGACCTGGGCCGACGGCGCGTATGCCTACCTCGGGATGGCGGTGCCCGGTTTCCCGAACTTCTTCATGCTGTACGGGCCCAACACGAACGTCGGCTCCAACAGCGTCATCTTCATGCTCGAGGCCCAAGCGCACTACATCGTGCGCGCGCTGAAGTACATGCGGCGCAGGCGCAAGGGATACGTCGCCGTTCGGCCGAAGGCCATGACCGCATTCCTTGCGAAGGTCGACGAGTGGATGCAGGGCACCGTGTGGCTAACGCGGTGCAGCAACTACTTTCGTGCCGCCAACGGCCGGGTCGTCACCCAGTGGCCGCGCAGCGCCCGGGCGTTCTGGGGGATGACCCGACGATTCAGACCCGCCGACTACATGTTCGGGCCGCCGCGGTCGCGGGCCCGGTCGGCCGAGACGCGAGCGGCGAGCAGGGCATAGGGAAGTGGACGTCGTCGATCGCCTCGACCCGGCGCTGCGCCATCTTGCCGATGCGCGCACCGATCTGTCGGCGAACCTGCTCGGCGTCGTCCGCGACTCGCTGAACCAGCGGCGCGCCGAGACGGCCAGGCACCTCAGCACGGTCGGGATCGAGTTCGAGAACCGCGATGCGCCTTCGGTGCCCGTGCGCATCTACCGGGGCGGCCCGCCGCCGTCGCCGACAACGATCTACTGCCACGCAGGCGCGTTCGTGCTGGGCAACCTCGACACCGATCACCTGCAGTGCATCGAGCTCGCCCGCCGCGCCGCCTGCACGGTGATCTCCGTGGACTATCGGCTGGCGCCGGAGCACCCGTATCCCGCCGCGGTCGACGACGCGTTGACCGTACTGCGGTGGGCGGTGGCCAGTGCGGCCGAACTCGGCGTCGACACCGACCGGATCGCCGTGGCGGGCAGCAGCGCCGGCGCGGCGCTGGCCGCGGGGCTCGCGCACCGCTCGGCCACGGGATCGGCACCGCCGGTGGTGTTCCAGTTGCTGCACCAGCCGGTGCTCGACGATCGTCGGACGCCGTCCAAGGACGAGTTCGTCGCGACCCCGGGCTTCGACGGACCTGCGACCCAGCAGATGTGGCGGCACTACCTCGGTGGCGATGCCGATCCCGACGGCGCGGTGCCCGCGCGGGCCACCGACGTCTCCGGGGTGGCGCCCGCCCTCATCACCTGCTCCGAACTGGACCCCCTGCGCGACGAGGCCGTCGAATACGGCTTGCGCCTGATGCGGTCGGGGGTCACCACGGGACTGCACGTATTTCCGGGCACCATTCACGGGTTCGACTCCCTGCTGCCCGAGTGGGACACCAGCGTGCGGCTGTTCGACCTGCAGGGCAGCGCGCTGCGGCGGGCACTGCACGGATGACCTCAGCCGAGTTCGCGCGCGATCGCCGCGTGGTAGGCGTCGATCTTCGCCGGATTGGTCTGCATGAACAACGCATCGGGTAGCGGTGCGTGCTTGTAGGCCTCGATCGTCATCGTTCTGGTGAACAACGTGATGCCCTCGCCCGGCGCCGTGAAGTGGTACTGCACGGTGATCCGACCCTCCATCCCACCGTTGCCCCCGGCGTCGTGCCCGAGCCGGCCGACGGAGTTGAACATCCAGAGCTTCGGGCGCATGGCGATCGTGAGATGCCAGGTGAAGATGCGGTCACCGTCCGGACCCGACTCGGTCCACGTGTCGCCGACCTTGAGCGGCAATTGCGCTGGCAGCCCGCCGATGTGGGCGCTGCCGGGGTAGGTCTTGGTCCAGTTGGCGGGGTTGGTGACGAAGTCGTAGAGGATTTCCGGTGCATGGGTGAACGCGGTCTCGGAACTGGTGGTGACGATGCCCACTGTCGTGCCCTTCGGTCGGTACGCGGCCCATCTTTACAAAATCTAGTTGAAGTGTCACGGTTGGGTGGTGGACTTCTCCCGCGTGGAACTGAGTGAAGAAGATCTGACCTTCCGCGACGGGTTGCGCGGATTCCTCCGCGCGATCGTGACCGACGACGTCATCGCCCGCGACCGGCAGACCGGCGACAACTTCGACGAGGGTGTGCATCTGGCGCTCGGGGCGCACGGATATCTGGCCGCCGACTACCGACTCGAGTCCGACGGCGGGTTCAGCCGGGTGCGTCGGCGCATCTGGGAACTCGAGATCGGCCGCGCCCACACCCCCTGGTTCCACTGGGGGACGACGGCGATGGTCGCGCGCGCGGTGGAGCAGTTCGGATCACCAGACCTCGCCGAGGAGGTACTGCCGAGCGTGCTGTCGGGGCACTACCGGTTGTGTCTGGGTTACACCGAACCGGAGGGTGGTTCGGATGTCGCGACGTGCAAGACCCGCGCGGTGCGCGCTGGCGACGGCTGGATCATCAACGGCGCCAAGATGTTCACCTCCAACGCGCATAACGCCCACTACGTGTTCCTGATCACCAACACCGATCCCGGCGCACCCAAACACCAGAGCCTGACGATGTTCCTGGTGCCGCTGGACCGGCCGGGTGTGGAGATCCAGCCTCTCCGCACCGTCGACGGCGACCGCACGAACATCACCTTCTACAGCGATGTGCGGGTCGAGGACCGATACCGCGTCGGCGAGGTCAACGGCGGCTGGCAGGTGTTGCGGGAGGCGCTCAACGCCGAGCACGGCACGGTGGCGCGGTCGGACGACGGGCTGCAGAAGCTCGCGGCGATGTCCGAGCACCTGCTGCTGCTCGCCGAGGCGCTCGATGGGGTAGCGGCTGTCGCGGGCGACGAGGACTCGGCGCGGTATCGCCTCGGCCGCGCGGTCGCCCGCATGGAGGCCGCGATGAGCACTCCCGACATGTTCGGCCGGGTGGCGATCGCGCAGACGATGCGCGACGTGACGCCGGAGCTGATGGATCTGCTGGGCACGGCGGCCAGCCTGCCCGTCGGCGTCGTCGACGCCGCGGACAACGGGGGAGCGGAGTACGTCTTCCGGCTCGCCGGGCCGACCGGAATCTATGGCGGCACCCTCGAGGTGTTCCGCAACATGATCGCCCAGCAGGCGCTGGGCCTCGGGCGACCGGCGTATGCGCCGCCGGTGAGGCACTAGAGGCGGGCGACGACCTCGGAGGCCAGCAGGTCGAGCGTCTCGTCGGAGCCGCGGTCGTGGGTGAACAGCACGATCTGTCCGAAGCCCAGCTCCGTGAGCTCGCGGATCCGGTCGACGATCGCCGACGGCGTTCCGATCAGCCCGCCCGCGTGCAGGCCGAAAGCGGGCATGCCGAAGCGCTTTTCGGCCAGTTCGCGCACCGAGGGCAGCGCCGCGTCGTCGGGTGCGAGCGCCATCACCGCCTCGACGGACAACACGATCGATGCCGGGTCGCGGCCGATGTCGGCGCAGATCGACCGCAGCACAGCGACTTTGCGCTCGAGGTCGCCGAGTGCGTAGGTCGGCACGTTCCACACGTCGGCATAGCGGGCGACCAGCGGCAGCGTATACCTCTCGCCGACGCCGCCCACCACGATCGGCGGGCGCGGCCGTCGCGCCGGCCCTGGCTTGACCGGAAAGTCGTGCACGGTGAAGTGTTTGCCCTGCAGATCGATTCGCTCGTCGGCGAACGCCTGCGTGAGAATCTCCAGCGTCTCGCCGAGTCGTTCGGAGCGTTCGCGGAAGCTGCCCCACTGAAGGCCGACGCGGTGATGTTCGTCTTCGATCGACCCACTGCCGATGCCCAGTTGCAGTCGGCCCCCGGAGATCTGGTCGAGGGTGGTGGCCATCTTCGCCAGTACGGCCGGATGCCGGAACTGGTTGCACAGCACCATGTGCCCGATCTCGATGCGTTCGGTTCGGGCCAACAGCGCCGAGGCCAGCGTCCACGCCTCCAGCGACGGGTAATCCGGCATGCCGGGGCCGTAGAGATGGTCGTAGAGCCACAGCGAGTCGATGCCCAGCACCTCGCACCGTTGCGCGCGGTGCAGAAGCTGTTCGTAGGTGAAGCCCAGCTGGGGCAGGTACACGCCGATCTCGGGTCTGGTCATCGCGATCTGGCCCAAGATCGGTGCCCCCTCCGGACGGAACCCTGTACTTTCGGTGATTCGCATGGTAACGACATTCTCAGAAAACGAGAAGAATGTTCTGAACGGAGCACTGATATGCGGTTCGCGTTCACCCACCCGATGCACAGCCATCCCTACAACCCCGAACTGGTCACCGGTTCGGGCATCGCGACGGTGGCGGCGGCGGCCGAGGCGGCGGGTTTCGACGGCTTGGGGTTCACCGATCACCCGGCGCCGACGCAGCGGTGGTTGGAGGCGGGCGGGCACGACGCCGTGGACCCGTTCGTGGCGATGGGCTTCGCCGCCGCACGCACGTCGACCCTGCGGCTCATCCCGAACATCGTGGTGCTGCCGTACCGAAACCCCTTCGTTGTGGCCAAGGCCGGCGCGACGCTGGACCTGCTGTCGAATCGGCGGTTCACCCTGGCAGTCGGCGTCGGCTACCTCAAACGGGAGTTCGCTGCGCTCGGAGTCGATTTCAACGACCGGGCCGCGCTGTTCGAAGAGGCGTTGGAAGTCATCCGCGGAATCTGGACCACCGACGACTTCTGCTATGACGGGAAGACCTTCACCGCCAAGGGCATCACCGCGCACCCCCGGCCGGTGAGCGCACCGCACCCACCCATCTGGATCGGCGGCAACACCGCCGCGGCCCGCAGGCGTGTCGTCAAGTACGGCGACGGTTGGTGCCCGTTCGCGGCCCCCGCCGTGCTGGCGCAGACGGCGCGCACCGCCCAGCTGGACGCCGACGGGCTGGCGGCGGGCATCGAGGACCTGCGTCGGCGCTGCGAGGATGCGGGCCGGGATCCGGCGGCCTTGGATGTCGCCTTCAGCAATCCCGACGGCGGCAGTCCCGGCACCGACGCCTTCAACGCCGACGAGTACCTGTGCGGCCTGGAAAAGCTGGCCGCGGTCGGCGTCACCTGGGTCCAGGTCGGCCTGCCCGGCGACAGCCTCGCGCATGTGCTCGACACCGTCGAGGACTTCGGCAAGTCGGTGATCGCCGCGAGGTGAGGTTGACTCTGCGCTCAGGGCGCGATCTCCGACCGCAACTGCGCCCTCACCGCAGAGTCAACGCCAGGGGACAGGCAGCTCGGCCGACACCTCCGCCCGCGTGGCGTCGAAGCTGAGGAAGCCCCGAATCGGCGACGTCTCCGGCGGCGTGTCCGGGTAGCTCCACGCCACGTCCTCGACGACGGTGTCGCCGACCACCGCCGACCAGTAGCTCGCCCGGCCCTTGTAGTTGCAGTAGCTGGTGGTGGCCGAGGGGCGCAACAGTTCGGTTCGCACGTGCGACGGGTCGACGTACAGCCGCGCCTCCACCGACGTCTCGAAGACGATCACGGTGTCGGTGGTGTCCACCAGCGGCGTGTCGGCCACCGTCACCCGCAGGCTGCGCCGCGTCGGCCGGCAGTCCACCCGGTGATACGGGTTGGGCGGATAGTGGACGAGCTCGCGGCCCTCCTCCAGCCAGGTGTCGACAGCGTCCCACGGCACCCGCACGAAACCGGATGCCTCGGGCACCGGCTCGCCGGGCAGGTCGCCGACCTGCCCGGCGGGGAACGCGTAGCTGAGCGGGTGGTCGCGCCGGTGCACCAGCAGCACCTGCTCGGTGTCGAGGACGATGCGGCCGCCGCGCACCGCCTGGATCCGTCGCGGGTGCGGCTCGACGAACACCGCCTCGGCGGGCAGCGGCGGAGTGAACCAGCCCGCGGGATCGTGGCTCAGCGGACCGCGGCCGGCGACGAGGCTCATGGCACCCCACTTTACAAATCGATGCGGCCCCGTCACTTCTTCGGCGAACCTGCTTGACGATGAGTGCAATTGGGGATAGGAGAGAGAGCCGGCGCAAGGGGTTTACAGATGAAGCGACTCAACGGGGTGGACGCGCTGATGCTCTACAGCGAGACATCCTCGATCCACATGCACACGCTGAAGATCGGCATCCTCGACGTGTCGGGGGTCGCCGGTTACAGCTTCGACCTGTTCAAGCAGGTGGCGTATCCGCGGTTGCTGGCGCTTCCGGCGTTGCGCTACCAGCTGGTCGACATTCCCCTCAAGCTGCACCATCCGATGTGGTGCGAGAACGACGACATCGACCTCGACTACCACCTCCGGCCGGTCCGCGTGCGTGCCCCCGGCGGCCGTCGGGAACTCGATCAGCTCATCGGCGAGATCGCCAGCACGCCATTGGACCGCAGCCGCCCGCTGTGGGAGATGTACGTCGCCGACGGTCTGGCCGACGACCGCATCGCCATCATCCACAAGGTGCACCACGTGCTGGCCGACGGGGTCGCCTCGGCGAATCAGATCGCCAAGGCCATGGACCTCGATCAGCCGCCTGCCTCCGTCGCCGTCACCGATCCTCTCCTGCGGTCGCAGCTCGAACTGCTCAAGGCGGTGGGCCGCGATCACGCCGTGCTGATCCGCAGGCTGCCCCGGCTTCTCGGGGAGACGGCCGCCGGCGTGTCGCGGGTGCGTAGACGCGCCAAGGAACGCGGCCCGAACCCCGACCTCGCCCGCCCCTTCGCGCCGCCACAGACGTTCATCAACCACGTCGTGACGCCTGGCCGGCGCTTCGCGACGGCGCCGCTGAGCCTCGCCGAGGTCAAGGAGACCGGCAGGCATCTCGGAGTCACGCTCAACGACATCGTGCTGGCCACCGCCGCCGGTGCGCTGCGGACACTGATGCTGCGCTATGACGGGCACGCCGACGCGCCGATCATCGCCGGCGTGCCCGTGAGCACCGACCCGTCGCCGGACCGGTTGACCGGTAACGAGTTCAGCTACATGACGCCCTCGCTGCCCGTGCACATCGACGACCCGTTGGAACGGGTCCGGCTCACCGCGGTCGCCACCCGGATCGCCAAGGAGAACCATCAACTGCTCGGACCGACCGTGTTGCCGGCGTGGATGGGTTACCTGCCGCCAGGGCTGGCCCCGGGTCTGTTCCGTACGCAGGCCAACAAGCTGGAGTCCGGCAGGGTGTTCAACCTGACGATCTCCAACGTGCCGGGACCGCGCGTACGCGGCGAGATCGAGGGCGGGGTGGTCAGCGAGATCTACTCGGTCGGGCCCGTCGTCACCGGCAGCGGCATGAACATCACCGTCTGGAGCTACGTCGATCAGCTCGCGATCTCGGTGCTGACCGACGACCGCACGCTCGACGACCCGCACGAGGCGACCGACGCGCTGCTCGACGCGTTCGTCGACATTCGGCGGGCCGCCGGACTGTCGGAGAATCTGGAACCAGTGGGGGCCGCGCTGCCGCGGGCCGCCGCGCTCATCTGAGCGCACCGGCCGCTTCGGAAACCGACCTTTACAGATCTATCCGATAGTGTCACGCTTGAGGAGAGCTGCTCTTCAGCCTCTCGGAGCGTCGTCGATCTCGATCGGATAGGACTCTAATGGCAACCCGACCCTTCCCTGCCGATGCCGTTGTCAACTATGCCGCCGCCGACGCCGGGCGGCTGAACCGTCATCAGCTCACCGTGCTGGCCGCGAGTCCGGCCGAGGTCGTGCAGGTGGCCGGTGGATGGCTCTTCGACCAGGCCAGAGCGGGCTGGGACGTCAACGTCCGGGTGGCGGGTCCGGCCGACCGGCGGCCACTGACCATTCTGGGCGCGGGCGCACTGGGCGCGGAGTGCGAAACGCTACTGAGCGGCATACCCGACACCGGGGCGGTGGCCGTCACCGCCGAACTGCTGCGCATCGACGTGAATGTGCGCGCGTGGCTGCTCGACTCGGTCAAGCGCGCGGGCGCCAAGATCACGGTGCTCGGCTCGTGGCCCGCCGAACTCGGCGGCCCACTGGAGCCCGCCCGGCACCAGTTGAGCGTCGCGGCGCAGGCGTTCAAGGTCCGCGCGCTGGCCGCGGCGGCCGTGGACGGCGGCGTCACCGCCACCGAAACGTTGTACGAAGTCCGCGCGCAGGCGCTGCGGCCCCTGTACCCGGTCTAGCGGATCCAGCCGCGGCGGCGCAGCCACCAGTCGCGAGCGACCGCGGCCAGGATGAGCACGGCGAAGCCGATGAGGAAGAGGTCCTCGATGGCGCCGACGTGGTTGCCGTGCATCAGGCTGAGCAGGAACAGCGCCGCCAGGATCCCGCCGATGTGGAGGGCTTTATAGTTCTCCCCCGACCAGCCCCACTCCGCGGACGGCACGTCCTCGACGTCGACACCGGTGTGTCGCTCTACCTCAGTGCTGGCCACGGCTGCTCCTCACGGTCGGGGCGGGAATCTGCCCGACATTCTTCCACAGCTCTACTACGCGTCGCCGTAGGGTGATGCGTCACGACACCGCAGACGTGAGGAGCACAGGGGCAGATGCAGTTCGAGGGCAAGGTCGTGTTCATCACCGGTGCCGCCCGCGGCCAGGGCCGCGCGCACGCCGTCCGGTTCGCCGAGGAGGGCGCCGACGTCATCGCCGTCGACATCTGCGAGCAGATCGACAGCATCGGCTATCCGATGGCGAGGCCGGAGGACCTCGACGAGACGGTGAACCTGGTGGAGAAGACCGGGCGGCGGATCGTCGCCGAGCGCGGCGACGTCCGAGACCTCGACCGGTTGCGCGACATCGTGGCCCGCGGCGCCGAGGAGTTCGGCCGCGTCGACTTCGTGCTGGCCAACGCGGGCCTGTTGCCCGCCATGGGGGAGCGTCGGACCGGTGTCGCGGCGTTCGTCGACGCCGTCGACGTGATGCTCAAGGGCGTGCACTTCACGATCGAGGCCGCGCTGCCCGCCATGCTCGAGCACGGCGAGGGCGGAGCGATCGTCATCACCAGCTCCGCGGCGGGCCTGAAGTCGATCAGCCCCGGCCCGGAGACGATGAGCCACGGCGCGGCGGGCTACAACGCCGCCAAGCACGGCGTCGTCGGGCTCATGCGGTACTACGCGACGTCGTTGGCCGAACGCAACATCCGCGTCAACTCCGTGCATCCGGGGGGAGTTGCCACGCCGATGATCCTCAACGACGTGGTGGCCGGCTACGTCGCCGACCACCCCAGATTCGGCGAGTCGCAGTCTCCGCTGCTCCCCGACGGGCTGGTGACGCCCGAGGCGGTCAGCGAAGCGATGGTCTACCTGTGCGGTGCGGCCGGTCGCTACGTGACCGGGGTCGCGCTGCCGATCGACGCCGGCCTGGTGGTCAAGTAGCCCTCAGCCGAGGGCGGCGTAGCGCCGCAGCGCCTCCTTGCGCTCGGCGGCGTGGTCGACGATCGGGTCGGGATAGCCGTCGTCGTCGACGTCGGGCACCCAGCGGCGCACATAGCTGCCGTCGGGATCGAACCTTTCGCCCTGCGTCGTCGGGTTGAACACCCGGAAGAACGGCGCGGCGTCGGTGCCCGTGCCCGCGGCCCACTGCCAGCCATGCTGGTTGTTGGCCATGTCGCCGTCGACCAGTTGCTCGAGGAACCAGCGGGCGCCCCACTGCCACGGCAGGTGCAGGTCCTTGACCAGAAAGGAGGCGACGACCATCCGCACCCGGTTGTGCATCCAGCCGGTCTCGGCCAACTGGCGCATCCCCGCGTCGACGATCGGATAGCCCGTCCTGCCCTCTTTCCAGGCTTGAAACCGCTTCCTCGCCTCGGGTCCGTCGTCGAACTTCATGTCATCGAATGAGGAGTTCCAGTTCCACCACACGCTGCGTGGCCACTCATGCAGAACCGAGGCGTAGAAGTCGCGGAACGCCAACTCGCGCAGGTAGGCCTGGGCGCCCTTTCCACGGCCCAGGTCGGCGGCCATCGTCCGGGGATGGATCGCGCCGAATTTCAGGTGCGCCGACATCCGGCTCGTCACGTCGAGGTCGGGACGGTTCCGGTCGTCGGCGTAACCGTCGATCCCGTCCCGGAGGAACGCCCTCCACTGCTTGCCGGCCGCGCTCTCCCCGGCGGGCAGGGCCAATTCGGCGTCTCCGTCGGGGATGCCGACACCGCCCGGAACTGCGGTGGCGTCGATCCACCGGGCCGATTCGGGCCCCGACTTGGCGGGCGCCCGCCAGCCGTGCTGGCGCCAGGCGCCGAAGAACGGGGTGAAGACCTTGTAGGGGGTGCCGTCGCCCTTGGTGACCCGGCCCGGTGACACCAGGTACGGCGAGCCCGACGCCGCCAAGGGGGTGTCGCCGAGGGCGGTCCGCACGGCGTCGTCGCGGCGTCGCCCGAACGGTGTGAAATCCGCCGAGACGTGCACCGCCGAGGCATCGACGGCCTGGGCGATCTCGGGGATCCGCTGTTCGGGGCGGCCCTGCGCGACCAGCAGCCTGCCGTCGAGCCGGTCGCGCAGATCGCGCAGTGCGTCGTAGAGGTACCGCAGCCGGCGCGGACCGGACGACTTCTGCAGCCGCGGGTCCAGCACGTAGCAGGCGAGCACCTCGCCGTCGGATGCCGCGGCGTCGAGCAGCGCGGGCAGATCGTGCAGCCGCAGGTCACGCCGGAACCACAGCAGCGTTGGCATGGCATTGATGCTGCCCGAAATTCGCGGTAGAGAAACTAGATGCAGTTCTGGTCGGGCACTCCCTTCATGAAAACGTCAGAAATCCTGCCGGTGGCGCGGATGCTCGACGAAGCCGGCTACGACGGCGTGATCAGCGCCGACCACATGGTGTATCCGCGCGAGCTGAGCTCGCCGTATCCGGACTCGCCTTCGGGGAAGCCAGGCTGGCCGCCGGAGACCCCGTGGCCGGACTCGTGGGTGTTGATCGGTGCGATGGCCGCGGTGACGAGGCGCCTGCGGTTCTCCAACGCGGTGTACATCGCGCCCAGCCGGCCGCTGGTGGAGGTCGCCAAGCTGGTGGCCACCGCCTCAGTGCTGTCGGGCGGCCGGGTGTCCCTTGGGGTGGGCGTCGGGTGGATGCGCGAGGAGTACGAGCTGATGGGCCAGGACTTCTCGACGCGGGGCAAGCGGCTCGACGAGATGATTCCGGCGCTGCGCGCCCTATGGCAGGGCGGCTGGGTGTCCTGGAGCGGCACGCATTACCAGGTTCCCGAGATGATGATCGAGCCCCATCCCGAAACCGAGGTGCCGATCCTGTGCGGTGGTGAATCCGACGCGGCGCTGCGGCGCGCCGCGAGCGCCTGTGAGGGCTGGGTCGGCTACGCATACGCGTGGGACGACGCGGCACGCTACGTCGAGAGGCTGCACGCGCTGCGGCGCGATTACGGCCGGGCCGACGAGCCGTTCGACATCATGCTCGCGCTGCTCGAGCCGCCGACAGTCGATCTGTACAAGCGGGCAGAAGACATCGGCATCACCGCCGTGATGTGCGCACCGTGGATGGGCGCCGCGGGCATGGACTGCGAGGACGTCGAGCGCTACCGGCAACCGATCGAGCGGTTCGCCGAGACGGTCATCGACAAGGTGCGGTCATGACCTGTCGCCTGGACAGCTGACCGGCGCCTGAACATACCGAAGGAGGGCAGCCCGGCAGGGGGGTTGCCGGGCTGCCCTCCGGATTCGGTATGGCTCAGATCAATTCATCGGCGGCATGAGAACCGAGTCGATCAGGTAGACGGTCGCGTTGGCGGTCTGAACGCCGCCGCACACCACCGAGGCGTCGTTGACCTGCAGGTCGCCGCCGTGGCCGGTGACCGTGAGGTCGGCGCCCTGGACCGTCTTGTGCGTGCCGACCACCTCAGCGGGGCTGGCCTGCCCCGGCACCACGTGGTAGGTGAGGATGCTGGTCAGCAGCGGAGCATCCGTCTTGAGCTTCTCGATCGTCGCCGGATCGATCTTGGCGAACGCCGCGTCGGTCGGCGCGAAGACCGTGAATTGGCCGCTGTTGAGCGTGTCGACGAGGTTCACTTCCGGATTGAGCTGTCCCGAGACGGCTTTCGTCAGGGTGGTCAGCAACGGATTGTTGGACGCGGCCACCGCCACCGGATCCTGGGCCATGCCCATCACCGAGCCGGGTCCCATCGGCACCTGCTGGGCATAGCCCGCACAACCCGGACCGACCATCTCGGCCTGTGCGGTGGTTGTGGTGCCGAGCAGCAGGCCGGCGGCTCCCAATGCGGCCACGCCTGCGCTGGCCAACTTCTTCCTGGCGTTCATCTATCGGTCTCCATTCGGACGGGACGGCTGTTGCCGCCGGAACTTGCTTGCAATCACTATTCGGAGCCGATCCGGTCTCGGATGGGTCGCGACTCACCCGTAGGTGAACGAGAAAACCTGCAATCCTTCGCTCAGCTGCACCTCGAGCAGCCCGCGGCGCACCTCGTCCCCGTCGACCAGCGTGCGCAGCGTCGGCGGGCCCGCCACCGGGATCTGACGCGACTCACCGTCGCGGGTCAGCGTCACCGTGCCGGTACCGCCGACGACGAGGTGGACGTCGCGGGCGCGGTAGTACAGCCGGATCGCCGAGCCAGGGCCCCGGGCGGTCGCGCCCTGGTAATCGAGCGCCCACTCGCCCCGCAAGCCAAAGCTGTTTTCCGGCAAGCGATCCGGGTATTCAAAGGTGAAGCTGCCCTCGTCGTAGGTGCCTGCGCCGCCGTAGTTGATCTGCTTGCCGACGCCGAAATACGTCTCGCGCGTCAGCTCGGGCGGGGGAGTGACGTCGGTCTTCTCGGTCGGTGGTGGCAGTGCCACGGCTGGGTTGACGTCCGAGAGCAGCTGCCGCAGAAGTCTTTCCGTCGTCGCGTAGTCGCCTTCCCCGAACTTGATGTGACGCACCGTGCCGCCGGCGTCGATCAGGTACTTCGCCGGCCAGTACCGGTTGCGGTAGTTCGTCCACGTCGAGTAGTTGTTGTCCAGCGCCACCGGATAGGTGATGTCCAGGTCGGCGGCGCCGCTCGCGACGTTGTCGGGCACCCGCTCGAACGCGTACTCCGGTGTGTGGACACCGATCACCTCGAAGCCGGCGTCACGATACGCGTCGTACCAGTCGACGATGTGCGGAATCGCGCGCTGGCAGTTGATGCACGAATAGGCCCAGAAGTCGACGAGCACCACCTTGCCGCGCAGCGTCGCCAGATCGACCGCCGAGCCGCCCGGCGTGTTCAGCCAGCCGGTGATGCCGGTGAGATCGGGTGCCTTGCCGTGTAGTCGGGGATGGCACGCTGAAGTGCCGCGGGCAGGTTGAGCGCCAACGCCAACGCCAGCAGGATCGTCACCACGCCGGCGACGACGCGGATCTGGCGTTGACGGTTGCGGAACGCCGCCACCCGCTCGGCGACGCGGCGGCCCGCCAGCGCGAAGAACAGCAGCGGCAGTGCGGCGCCGATGGCGAACGACAGGGTGAGCGCCGCCGTGTCCAGGCCGATGGTGCCGGTGGCGCCTGCGATGACGATGGCGGCCAGCACCGGCCCCGCGCATGGCACGTACAACACACCGAGCGCCAGTCCGAGGCCGAAACCGCTTCGGCCCGAACCGAATTGCTTCTGCGGCAGCCGGGAGAAGGGCTTCTCCAGCAGCTCTTGGACTTTCGGGATGATCAGTCCCACACCGATCGCCACCAGTGCGCCCAGCGCCAGCCACCGGACGGCGTCCTGGGGCAACCGCAACAGCGACAGCGCCGCCGAACCGAGAAGCGTCACCGTCGAGAAGCTCACGACGAGCCCGGCGATGACCAGGTAGGGCCGCAGCGTCTCGGTCAGCGGCGGCGCCGCCGCAGTCACGGTGGCGGTGTGCGCGCCCGTCGGAGATGCGGCGCGGGCGCTCTGGGCGCCGGAGAAGAAGATGACCGGCAGCATCGGCAGGATGCATGGCGAGATGCCGGTGATCAGACCTCCCACGAAGCCGATCAGCACCAGGGTCGTCACGGGCGGTCCTCAGAAGCGGCGCGAGCCGGCGCGGAATCGTGCATGTGGAGTTCGCAAACGATTCCGCGCCGGCTCCGCTGGGGGATGGGCTAGTTGGCGGCCGGGGGCATCAGGACGGTGTCGATCAGGTAGACCTGCGCGTTGGCGGTCGAGACGCCACCGCACACCACACCGGCGTCGTTGACCCGCAGATTGTCGCCCTCACCGGTCACGGTGACCGTCGCGCCCTGCACGGTCTCGTGGTCGCCGACCACCTGCGCGGGACCGGCCTGACCGGGCACCACGTGGTAGGTCAGGATGCTGGTCAGCAGCTCGGAGTCGGTCTTGAGCGTCTCGATGGTGGCCGGGTCGAGCTTTCCGAAGGCCTCGTCGGTCGGCGCGAACACCGTGAACTCACCGCCGTTGAGAGTCTCGACCAGGTTCACGTCGGGGTTGAGCTGGCCGGACAGCGCCTGGGTGAGCGTCGTGAGCATCGGGTTGTTCGACGCGGCGACCGTCACCGGGTCCTGCGACATCCCGGTCACAGAACCCGGACCCTCCGGAACCTGCTCGGCGTAGGCCGCGCAGCCGGGCCCGACCAGGTTGGCTGCCGGGTCGGCCATCGCGCTGGTCGTCGGGGACGCCTGGGACGTCGTGGTCGTCGCAGCGGCTGAGGTCGTCTCGGCTGCCGTGGTCGCCGAGGTCGAGTCGTCGTTCGAGCACGCCGAGACGGTCAGGATGGCGGCCGCGGCGAGGCTCGCCGCGCTGATCACCTTGCGATAGTCGGTCTTGGTCACTCTTGTCTCCCTTGTCGGGGACGGGGCCACGCCCGCCCAGTGCACTGACATCAGGGATTCGGACCGAATCGTCCGGCGGATGAATTGCGTCACACTCGCGTCACAACTGAGCCGGTCCGATCCCGTCACCGCGGGGCACCGCCGCGACGCGGCACAATGAATCGGTGAACGCAAGACGTCGGGTGCTGATCCTCGGCAGCACCGGATCGATCGGCACCCAGGCGCTCGACGTCATCGCCGCCAATCCCGATCGCTTCGAGGTGGTCGGCCTGGCCGCCGGCGGCGGCAACGCCGAACTGCTGGCGCGTCAGCGCGCCGAGACC